>NZ_CP149511.1:1204688-1505860 GCF_040126305.1 Pararhizobium sp. A13
CTGTGCGAACATCGCCGAGACATGGCTTTCAACCATCAGCCCGCTTGCCGGGTCATCCTGCTTAAGTTCGGAAGCGATCTTACGCGCGGCGAACTGGATTGATAGATCCTTGAAGCCGAGATCAGGCCGCAGTGGCCCAGCCCTTGGCATTTTTTCAAACAGACTGTGAACAAAGTCTCTCTCGACCGAGATCAGAAGAAAAGACGCAGTCTGATCGCCCTCATCCCATCCGCTCCAGGTGCACCCCGGCGGAATATAGGAAAGCGATCCTTCTGGCCGCTGAATGAAGCCGACGCGCCTGCCATCAAGATAGCTCTCACCAATCCTGGCAACGCCCTTGATATTGAGAAAGATCGAATGCTGGTCGACGGCCACCTGTGTTTCTTGCCGCTTAAGATCTGCCCGGCGAAAGAGGTCCGCGCGCACATTGTTCCATGTTGCGTGGTTGTGAAGGACAAGGTGACCGTCCGAATATCTCATCAGGTTCGATGAAGGGGGGCTCAACATGTGGCGACTGCTCTTTCAGATCGAAACCGACCATACCATGCGTGCGATAACCAGAAGTTGCCAATTACGTCAGCGTTAACTGTCGGTAGCGATATTGTAGCAATTTTGTGAAAGTGCAGCAAAAGCGTGAATGCGCGCGGCTGATGCGTTCGCCTAGTTGTGTCGGTGCGTCATTGCTCAAAGGCTGCGCGCCCAGTTCGCTGCGGGGCCCGCGTCAACTTCAACCCAATATCCGCAATGATGCATGTGAGAAGGATTGAACTTCACATGCAAGATTTTTCCAGCTTCATCGAGGAATGCGAGCGCGGGCCTCGCCTGAACGAACTTAGCGATTTCTTTTCTGCAACGGCTGCTGGACAGTCCGGGGTGCCCCTTCGTCGACCGCGTCTCGACCGACGCCTGTTGCCGAAGGACGGTACCCTTGTCCAATTTGCCGCCGTTCACGACGTACGGCAAGGTCCTTTTGATCAGCACTACCTCAGCAGCATTCCGTATCGGCTTGAAGAAGAGTGCCGTATCGGATGCGCCGTCATAAAATATGCTCGAAAGAAGAGAACAACCCTGAAGCTCTATTCGCTCGGAACAGCTGAGGGCACCATGGCTCGAACCATCTCCGAAATCGGCGGCGGAAAAATCCAAACGCTCTCCTGCAGTCCTAACGTCGAGAACCTACGGAGCTTCTACGCTTATGGCGTCCCTCCCCATGCCAACTTCTTCCATGGACCATTTCACCATCTTACTCCTGAACGCATCCAGAGCAGCGAAGATCTCAAAAAATTCGCGGATGGGTTCGACATCATCTTGGAAGACACGACTTTTCAAATGTACTCGTCCAATCGCCACGACCAGATCCGGTTTGTCTCGCAGCACCTCAAGAAGGACGGATTGTTCTTGTTCGTCGAAAAATTCAAGCATGAGGATGAGACTGAGTATCGCCGCCGAGAAAACCAGAAGGACTACGGGTTTAAAACACGCTTTTTCAGCAGTGACGACATCAAGGCGAAGGAAGATGTGGTCTTGACGCAAATGGACAAAAACGAGGTCACGTTGCGCGAAATCGCGAAAACGATGCGCGCCTTCTTTGATCATTGCGTGGTGACGTGGAACAGCGGAAACTTCTACACCCTTGTTGCCAGCAATAGCGCTGAGAATGTCGATCGTTTTTTGGCCATGTTGCCCGCCCCGGCCATACCAGACGAGTACGTCTACGGACACATTCCGTACCGACTTATTCCAACGCTGGAGCTTGGATGATTGGAGGAAATCAGACTAATGAACTCGCCAGACGGCAGGAGACGTTGAGGCGAAACCTGACACTCCTTGACTGGCTGATTCCGACACAGGACATGGCAAGCGACCTGCCGATCCGAACCATACGGTTGGGCGACGAGCTGCTTTCCGTCGCTGCAGCAAGGCAACTGCTGCAGCTCGGATTCTACACATCGGCAATTTTCTTTCCGACCGTCTCCCGGGGCGAAGCGGGCTTGCGAATCTGCCTGACTGCCTCACATACCGAGCCGCAGATCAAGGCCTCTGCGTTGCAATCGACGGGATCAGGGAAGAGATCCGCCAAGCCGGCGCATGAGCGAATGCGGCCTCCGAAAAGCAGAGTGTCGAGGAGCGGCTCAAAGTCCACCAAGGTGATCCGATGAACGATTGTCCCGGCGAGAACCTGTTTTTGCTAACGGCGCATCACGCGAACATCGTAGCGTCGGTGAGAACCCTGAGGCAGGATGTCGCCAACGGCGCCAGGGATTGCGGAAAGCTCGGGCAGGTGGTGGCCGAAGAGGAGTTGGTCCGAAACAAAATAATCCATTGGCGACCGTCCTCTGCCCGCGAGGCACAGGTCAAGCTGATTTATCTCGTCTATTTCCTGGCCAGTACGAAGGGCTCTTTTGACACAGCCACGATCGCGAAAATCCAAGAATCCGTCGACCACCTCCGGTAACATGGCGGCATGGCAGACAGCTCACGTCTTGGGTGTCGTGGTCCCATTCTGAAGAACGGAAACTGTCTCGAGAAGTGTGACGATCGATGACATCGTGTCATTTGGAAGGTCTTCCAGCAACTTCATCATTCGAAAGCGGGTGTCGGCTTCCTTCTCGGTCGCGCCCCATAAATGGGGGGCTGCCGAAAAGAGCATGGTAAGCGGTGAGACGCCCAATACCTCGCTTAGATGGATCAGCCTGCTGACATGCATCTTCGATGAATTGCGTTCGTACCGGCCATAGACCTGCTCGCTCAGGCCAACGAGCGTTGCAAGCTCAGCCCTGCTAAGATTCTTGGCCTGGCGACAGTTCCTGAGTGCCTCACCGACCTTGTTATCGAGCTCAGCGAACGCGGAGATACCGTCAAATCCCTCCCGTCGGTAGACAGGCTTTTCATTTTCAGGATCCGATGTCTTCACCAGTCCCAAGTCCGCGATGTGACTTTCCAATTTTGTCGTCATATCCCACTAACCCAATCCGCAAGGCGCGAGTCATACATTACGATGCGGCCGAATGGCTATGCACTTCGTTGGGGGTGGTCAATTGAAGTGATGCTCCAGATTTGACCCCGGTGGAACTTGAACACGCCGTCGGATTTCTCGTTTTAGCCGGGGTCGCTTTTGCAGATTAAACCAGAACCGATCTGACCGATCTGTCGCCCCGTCCTTGATATCGAAATAATAGGGATCGCTGCGCCTGGGTCGCTGCTTAAATTCCGTGAATACGCACCATTCATTTCTGGAGAAGACCCGCGTAACGCCGTCGGCGGTCGTCTCGGTGCGGCTGCGGCTTGAGAATCCGGAAGAGCTGTGTCCGCCTTTGCAGGTCGTCACTGCGCGCGTGCACTGCGATTGTTCACGCGAAAATCCCTGACCCCGCACGTCGCCGCCGGTGGTTGGTGCCCAACCCGCCGGGCAATCCGCATATTTCTCATAACCTGGTTTGCCGGCGCCACCTTTGGGGCAGGTTGGCCAGGAAAATCCAGGCCCCTTCATCGCGGAAATCAATTTCTCCATCGGAGGATGGCATGCCGGAACGCTGTGCCAGGATGGATTGGAGGAAGCCGCGCAAAGGAGGACTTCGCAGCCCCATTCATTGGCTTTGGAAGGAGACATCAGAAAACTGGCGACTGTGACTGAGAGCATCGATGCGAGCAGGTTTTTCATAGGCCTCTCTCCCTACAGGCGACGAACGATTATCGGTCGCGACGTGACGGCTGGCGTCGCGCGTCCGTGAACGGCGGTGAAATCTCGCTGCTGCGCTCAGAAAGAAGGTTGAGATCCGCGAGCGGCCGGCGACCCGCCGTCTTGTCGATTGCCTTTTGACGCCACTCGGCCATGTCGAGTACATAGGTCGCCCACATCCCATATCGGGCGGCGACGGCATGGTGTTGTGCGTCAAGGTATCCACCGTTGCGCGAAACGGGCGCGATCAGTCTCGCCCATCCGACGCGCAGCATTTCGTGAGCGATATCCCGACCGCTTGCCTTGCAGACGCCGCTCGCCACATCAGAAACGTCTCGAACGGCAAGGCTACAGCTGACGACGCGACTGCCCACGGTGCGCTTCAACCAAGCCTTCGCCAGGGCGCCGCATGGCACGGGGACAAGAGAACTATTCCTGGCTTGGGCCGCCCTTGGATCAAAAGCCCATTGCGGCAGATCACAGCTGTCGATTTCTCTCAACCGTACAAGCATTCGGTGGTTGGCAAACCAAAGCGTTCGTCCGTCGATCACAACCACTTGCCCCGATACCGTACCTCGGCGGACAACCACCTGCTTTTCCGACGAACCACCGATCACGTCGGCCGCCCTGCCCTCGCCGGAAGCGATCAAAACTGAGAGAGCGAAAATCACCGTCCGGATCATGGTGCCCTCTTTGCGTTCTTCGCCGCATGACTGAGGAAAACTGCCGGATGCTGGACGTCCGTGAACCGCCAGAGCCCTCTGCGCCTCTCGCGTGCTACCTGCTCTGCGACAGCATAGGGAGCATGGACCGGCAGTCCGTCGGCTCTCAGGGTTGCGAAACCGTAACCCTCCGTGATCATCATCATTGCGAGGTCAAGTCGCTCGTTCCCGACCGCGGCGTAGCATATGACGAAGGTTAGATCGTCCTGTTCGGCCACCGGAGCACAGACGGGTTCTGTGTCCTTGATGAAGGCAGCCAGAACTGCGATCGACGCTTCGCCGCAATCGCGTCTGGTTCCTGACCGGTCAGTGTAGGAGGTGCCTCGCAAACAAGACTGGAGCCCATAGAGCCGAATGCGTTTTCCCCCGGTAACGACGGTGTCTCCCGTTTCGAACACAGCGCCTTGCGAGAGCTCGAAATAACCCGCGGGCGCAGCATGGACTGGGGTCACGGAAAGGGTGGCCGCAATCGCGCTCTTGATCAGGAATGGCTTCATTGCGCCACCACCCTCGGATCGGCCCACATGCCAAATCCGCCCCGGCCGATTCTCTCTGCGTCTTCAAGATCCGGCCGCATCAGAGTACCGTCCTGCTTTCTTGACAGTCGAAGGGCTCCAAGCGAAACCAGTTGTTCCTCAAAGTTATCAACCGTGTCCAGGGTGCCCGGATAATTGTAGTATCCGAAGCAGGTGGCATCCTGCAGAGGCGCATTTCGCTCGGTCAGGAACGCGCGGCAAAAGATGACTTTGGCAGCTTTCAGCATGATATCCAGCTGCTCGCGCGCATAGTCACCACAGCCACCTGCGAAACCCTCCTTCTGGTTGACCATTTCGCCCCGGCAGGGCTCAAGCCCATACAGGTGCAGACCAACTTCGGCATCGACCGCGATATCCACGGGCGACTTGGCGCGAAATCCGCTCGGCGAGGCGAACCCCATTCGATCCACGATCTTTCCTGCGGGATCATAGTATTCGACCACCAGAACCACCTTTCCGGGGGCGGCCAGCGATTTCACATAGGCACGATCGACTGCCCCGCCGGCCCATGCCTGGGCGGCCAGGAAAATGGCTGGCCCTGCGAGGATTGCTCGTTTGCGGATAATTCGCGTTACCGATTGCGTCAACATGGATACATCCAGTGGGTGTAATTTTTCGCTTTGCGACTCAACATTTTCATTGTAGATATGAACATATTCGGTAACGACTGAAAAGGGAAATTGCAACAGTTTCCCAAAACTCAACGGCCTTTGAGCACGAGACCGAACAGCAACGGAAAATGTGAGGACGAACCTTGAGATTGAAACGGATCAGCATTTTGGCCGCCCTGCCCGTTCTCGTATTTCCTTTCGAGGATGCATATTCATTTGATAATAAGCGCTTTTCCAGCGGGACATTACGACCTTTCGATACACCAGCACTGATCGTTGACAGGCGCTCATCGAGACCAGCCGAAGGTTTTGTGCTCGAACCTTCCGGGACTCTTGTCAAAATCCAGCATGCCCAAGGCATGAACAAATCTTGGTCATATGCGCGCCCAACGGCCGCTCTCGAGACCGCGAGGGAGCCATCGCGGGATGAAATCAACTCGTCCAAAAATATGAACACGTCATATTCATACATGGCTAAACGTCCGAGCCTTGCGACCGAATGCGGCGCCTCTCCCATGAAACCGGGGGAGATCGAAGATCTTGTCGGTGTTACGGCTAAAGCCTATGGCGTCGATCCCGAATTTGCCAAGGCGATCGCGTGGGCGGAAAGCCGGTTCGATCAGACCCGCAATAGCCCGGAGGGTGCACGCGGGCCAATGCAACTCATGCCCGACACCGCGTTCAGTCTCGGTGTGCGAGACCTGTGCGATCCGGCATCCAATATTGACGGCGGGGTCCGTCACCTCAAAGCCCTCATCGACGAATTCAAGAACCCGCTGGTCGCGGCCGCGGCCTACAACGCCGGCAGAAGGGCCGTCTATGACAATGGCGGCATCCCGCCCTACGGCGAAACCATCCGCTACGTGGCCTCAGTCATCAATCGCGAACTCGGTCTGCAGATACGGCGCCAAGAGCGCGACACGCGCGATGCGATATCCGCACATGAACCATCCATTCCCGACCGGAAGGCCAGCGGCGTAATCGGCGGACGAGGCATCCGGTTCGTCAACGGTGTCATGCACTTCTGAACCAGAGGAGACGGAAATGAAGCTCATCCTATCGCAAAGACAAAAGAACGCAGTGCGTTTCGCTACGATCCTGTCGGCGCTTGCGGCATCGCAGCTTATCGCCGCGGACATCGCGATGGCGCAGGCTACCAATCAGGCTTTCGCGCCACTCCAGACGGTGGTTCAGGCGGTTGTTGATTTTATCACCGGTCCGTTCGGTCGCTTGGTCGCCATCATCGCCGTCATCGGCCTTGGGTTCCTGGCGTTTGCCGGCCGTCTGAGCTGGTTCACGGCAGGAGCAGTTGTCCTTGGCATCGGGCTTGTGTTCGGCGCGCCGGCCATTGTCGACCAGCTGATGTCGACCGTCGGGAATTGAGCCATGGCCGAGTTCGAAGACGACAAGCCGGCCCTCACGCCGTTGATCATCGGTCTCACGCGTTCGCCCACACTGTGGGGTGTTCCCTATATGGCGATTGTCGTGGTCATCGGGCTTACGATCATCGCCTGGCTCGCGACCAACACCGTATGGGCGCTGCTGACCGCGCCGGTTGCCTACCTCATTCTCTTCACGCTTTGCACGTGGGACAGCCGCATTCTCGATGTGCTGCAGGTCGCAGTGCGCATGACGCCGAAGACGCCCAACAAGCCGTTCTGGGGCGCCAACTCCTACGGACCGTGACGGCCATGCTGAAACTCATCCGCGAAGAGCTTGGCTTCGGAGCCATCGCCGGTCGGGAAAAGCCGATGTCGAAGCATATCCCCTATCTGCGGCATGTCGCCGACACGGTGGTCAAACTCGAGAGCGGCGCTCTCCTCTCCGTCATTCGCCTGAACGGCCTGTTTTTTCAGACAGAGGATCAGGCTGAACTGAACATGCGGTCCGTCGTCCAGAATACGATGATCCGGGCGCTCGGCTCCAGCCGCTTCTCGCTGTGGTCCACCGTGATTCGCCGACAGGTCGAAGGTGATCTCGCAGGCTCATTCGAGGATCCGTTCTGTGATCTGCTCAATCGCCGCTACATGGCGCAGCTCAGCGAAAAGCGCATGTTCACCAATGAACTCTACCTGAGTGTGTTGCGCACCGGAATGCGAGGGGCGCTTGCGGCCGGCGACAAGGCGCGTCGCCTCATAACCAGAGCAGGATCGCACGAAGCGGCCGAGGATCAGTTGCGGGAATCCGTCAGCGAGCTCGAAGAGCTTGTCGGCAATATCTGCCGCGATTTGCAAAAGTACGGGGCTCGTCCGCTTGGCATCACCTACCGCAACGAAGAGCCCTATTCCGAGCCCAGCGAATTCTTCGATGCCCTGGTGAGCTGCGGCATTCCCCGACAGATGCGCCTGCCCCGCATGAGTATTGCATATTATGTCGGGAGCTCGCGCTTGCACTTCTCCAGGCGCACCCTGCAGGTGCAGGGACCGACAAAAGCGGACGACCGTTTCGGTGCCATGCTGTCGATCAAGGAGTATCCGCCCTTTACGGGTCCAGGCATGCTCGACGGGCTCTTGCAGGTCAACCATGAATTCATTCTGACGCAGTCCTTCACGATTGCCGATAAGCCGATCGCTCAGGAGCGGATCTCACGCCTGAAGCGGCAAATCGCGGCGTCCGACGAAGCCGGCAGTGACGTCGAGAACGATATCGATTTCGCCCTCAACAGCCTGATGAACCAGGAGGCGGTGTTCGGCCTCCATCACATGACCCTGCTTTGCCTGTCGCGCGATCTGGATGGCGTCAACAAGGCTGTCTCGGATCTCGGCGCCGGCCTGACAGACATGAATGTCAATTGGCTGCGGGAAGACCTCAATCTCGAGGCAGCGTTCTGGGCGCAACTGCCCGGCAATCATGCCTACATCGCCCGGAAGGCTCTCCTCTCCAGCTCCAATTTTGCCGGTCTTTCCTCGATGCACAACTTCGCCGCCGGTCAAACCGACGACACCCATTGGGGCACGCCGATCACCATCCTGGAGACGACCAGCCAGACGCCCTATTGGTTCAATTTCCATCGAAGGGACATCGGCCATTTTCTGGTGACCGGCCCGACCGGCTCCGGCAAGACCGTCGCTCTCGCCTTCCTGCTTGCTCAGGCCTTCCGGGTTCAGCCCACGCCCAAGGCTGTCTTCTTCGACAAGGACCGAGGCGGTGAGACGTTCGTTCGCGCCATGAATGGCGCTTACGAGGTTCTGACTCCTGGAACGCCCACGGGTTTTAATCCGCTTCAGCTGGAAAATGCCGGGCCAAACCGGGAGTTCCTCTTGCGCTTGCTGAAGGCGATGCTTCGCCGTGGCGATGGCCGCGACTTCGATCAGGAAGAAGAGGACATTCTTGAGCGTGCTTTGCTGCGGCTCATGCAGGAGCCCGCGGCCCAGCGAAACCTTGCGAACCTCGCAGGGCTCTTGATCGGCCGGTCGCGGGCTGGCCCGAACGACCTGAATGCGCGCCTGCGGCCGTGGATCGACGGAGAAAAGGCCTGGCTCTTCAACGCTCCGCACGATGTCCTCACCCTTTCGGACCGCAGGGTGTTCGGTTTTGACATGACCAACATTCTCGACAACGAAGAGCTCAGAACGCCGGCCTTGATGTACATCTTCCACCGTCTCGACGAGCTTCTCGATGGTTCGCCGGTGATGATCTTCATGGACGAAGGCTGGCGCCTTTTGCGAGATCCAACCTTCAGTGATTTCATCGTCGACAAGATGAAGACGATCCGAAAACTGAATGGGATCGTCGGGTTCGGCACCCAGTCGGCGGCCGATATCGCGCGCGCCCCCGCATCCCACACGCTGATCGAGCAATCATCGACCAACATCCATTTTCCCAATCCGCGCGCCGACGAGGAAAGTTACATCCGGCGCCTTGGGCTGACGGTGAAGGAATTCAACTTCGTCCGGACCACGCCGCCCGAGAAGCGCACGTTTCTCATCAAGCATGGCAACGACAGCGTCATTGCCAGGCTCGACCTCAGCACAATGCCGGACATGATCAAAGTGTTGTCCGGCCGCAAGGAGACCATCGAGGAATGCGCGCGGCTAAGGCACGAACTGGGTGATGCGCCGTCTGCCTGGCTCCCGCAATTTTGCGGTTGGGAGGCCTGGCCATGAAACGGCTTGCTCTCCCGCTTTTCGTGGTTGCCGCGGTCGATTTGCCGCCTTCAGCCAGGGCCGATGTCCCCGTGATCGACAAGACGATCCTCAGCCAAGACACAGTGCGCGACGGGACGGCGAGCGCGATCGAAGACACCGACAAAGACCGCCACACGATCAATACCTCGGTTACCTGCTCGATGTATCGCCCTTCGCGTCGAAACGATCCGGTTGGTGCCGCCGAGCAAAACTCGGAGATCTCCGGGCTGGTGCGCCGTGTCGCACGCGAAGAGGGCGTCGACGAAAACGAGTTCCTCGCGCTCGTCTATCAGGAAAGTCGGTTCAACCCTTGCGCCAAATCCGGCGCTGGCGCGACCGGACTTGCGCAATTGATGCCGGGTACCGCAGACGATCTTGGCGTTAACGAGAACAACATCGAGGACAATCTGCGAGGCGGCGCCCATTTCTACAAGCGGCAGCTGTGGCGCTATAACGGGAACGTCGCGCTGGCGCTTGCCGCCTATAACTCCGGTCCCGGCAACGTCAACAAATACGGTGGGATTCCCCCATTCAAGGAGACCCAAGGCTACGTCCGCAGCATCACCCAGGACTGGTTGCCGGCCTTCGGCGGCTCGGAAAAGTCGGGCATTCCACTGAACTACGGTGGTGGCGAAACAGCTTACACAGGCATGCGGGACTCCACCCTGAATGCCATGGGTACCACGGCTGCGACGTCGGAGAGCTTGGCCAATGTGGGAAGTTGGTACCAACAGTTGGCGGGTCTGCAGACCGGGACCATCCAGGACAGCTGGGACCATAACTCCACCGCGCGCAACGCCAATCTGGAAATGATGAACAACGTCATCAAACTTAGCACTGCGATGGCCGATCTGATCAATTCCCGCAACGCCGTTGCGGCTTCCGATCTCTCAAGTTCGTCGCAATCCACGCAGCGCGGCGGCGACGAAGACAAGTCGGGCGATACGACGGGTCTCTGCGACGCGCAACAAAAACTGGCGTGGGATCCCGTGAAGCAGGCCTGCGTCGAACAACGCGAAGGTGACGCCGACGTTCAGCTGTTGCTGCAACCCCAATAGAGGAGAGCCGATCATGAAGCTTGCGACGATAACTGCTGCATTTGTCTTGTTGCCGCTTGGCCTCGCCCTTGCCGATGTGCCGGTCATCGACAGACAAAATTACGAGATCGCCAAACAGACGGCGGACACAACCGACCGGATCCTCGACACCAACAAGAATATCCTGACCACGGTCAAGGATACGCTGAAGGCCGTCACCGGCGATCGGGGCAGCACTGCCGAGCCATTGCAAAACCTTGCAATCGGCCAGGGCTTCAGCGTCTCGTCCATGCCATCCCTCGATAGCCTGATCAAAGGCGGCGTCCCGGATTTCGGCAATATGAGTGGTGATGTTTCGAAAGTCGCCACAGCCTTCATCAACGGCCTGCAGTTGGTGAAATCTCTTTCCGGCACCGAGAACAGCAATTTCTCCGGCGATAAATCCTACGAGCAGTTGGTCAATACCGTGCTTGGCGTTTCAGCCCTGATCAACGGGTCGCAAACGGCAACGGAAGCGCGGCGCAGTGCCTTTGAGGCGGCTGGACAACAGATCGGCAAGGCCGAGGATATCAAGGGTTCGATCGACCAGAATACCCAGCTGCAGGTCCAGTCGGGCCTCACCCTCAATGAAATGATCGGGGTGATGAATGGCGCCGTGACATCGCTGCAGGCGGAGAACCAGCGCCGCCTGACCGACATTTCGAACAGCAAAAAAGCCCTCACCTATGGAAATTGACCTGATGCGGCCGCTTGTTTGCTTGAGTGCCATCCTTGCCATGGCAGCTCTATCGGGGTGCGGAACCGTCAAGGAAAAAACCGCCCCATGCAAGCGGCCGGCTGAGCTCAGTTCCTATGCGCAAGATCCGCGCCAGACCTGCGGGGCGATGCGCGCGATCAACGATCCGGCCGCCGCGTTCGCAGCCATTGGAATGGAACAATAGGCAATGGAAGACTTTCTCGGCGACCTGCTGCAGCGTATCGAGGATTCCGGGACGACGTTTTCGGAAAAGGCGTACACGGTCGTCGGCCAGGAAATCATGCCGCTGCTGCAAATCATGCTGGTGGCCTATGTCGCGTATTATGGTCTTCAGCTGTTTCTGGGCACCGCCCGGATCGGCGTTTCCGAAATTATCGGGCGCATCGTCCGGATGATGATCATTCTGGCGCTCGTCAGTTCCTGGGCGAACTTCAACAATCTGTTCTACCACTGGATCAACGACACGCCCGAGGACGTCGGTCGTGCGATCCTGGCCGCGTCCGGTACCGGCATCACCGAGCCAACCAACGGATTGTCGCAGATCTGGAGGACCGCCAATCAGGCCGCTTCCGCCTTTGCAGAGCAATCCGGCTATTTTTCCGTCCTGCCCAGCATGATCGGGGTACTGATCATGGTCGGGGCCGGCGTGTTTATTGCCGTCGCACTGGCGATCCTCATTCTGGCGAAAGTGATGCTGTGGGTGTTGATCGGGACAGCGCCGATTTTCATCGCCTGCATGCTGTTTGAGAAAACCCGGGGATACGGGGTCGGCTGGTTCAATCAGGTCCTGACCTACGCGCTGATCCCGTTGTTCATCTATGTCGTCGCCTCCTTTCTGATCGCCGCCATGGACCCCGAGCTCTCCCAGATCGATGCGGCGAGCGGCGCCAGGACGCTGACGCTCGCCGACATTGCCGGGTTCCTGCTTCTCTGCGCGGCTGGCGCATTCGTCATGTTCTACATCCAGTCGATCGGACAGGGTATCGCTGGCGGCATTGCCGCTGGCGTCGGATCAGTCGGGACCAGTATGGCGAAAAAGGTGGGCATCAAGGCGCCCATGGCCGCTGGCCTCGGAGCCAACTCTGCGGGCCGAGCGGCTTACAGAGCCGGCCGTTCCTTGCGCGATCGATACCGCGGCGATGGCGACAACTCTGGCACCAAGGCCGCGATGCAAACAAAAATAACGCAGCACAGCACACCGGCCTGAGCGGCCAGATCAATCCTCTGAAGGGCATGAGGGCAAATGGCGGGTACGAATGACGAACGTCTACGCACTTACTATCAAAGCGGTGATATCTGGGAACAGGAGATCGTCAAGAAAGCAAAGCGCTCGCGAACACTCGCCTGGTTAGTCACGAGCATCTTTGGCGCCATTACCCTCGTCAGTCTGGCCACGCTCGCCATGCTCGTTCCCTTGAAAAGCTTCGAGCCCTATATCGTCGAAGTCGACAGGAATACCGGCTATGTCGAGGTGAAGACCGGCCTGACGCGACCGACAAACCTTACCGAGCAGCAGGCGGTGACCCAGGCTAATATCGTCCGCTACATCCGGTCGCGCGAAGGCTACGACCCCTATGCCATCGAGCAGAACTTCGGCATCGCCGCGCTTCTATCGACAGGAAATGCCGCTCGCGAGCTCCAGGACCTGTATAGCGCTGCCAACGCCCGGAATCCCGCCAGAGTCTACGGCAGGAGCAAACGGGTCACGACCGAGATCGCTTCGGTCACCTTTCCGAACGCCAGCACCGGCATCGTGCGCTTTGCGACCGTCGAACAATCGGAAACGGAGTCCATTCCCCGTCATTGGATCGCTGTTGTCCGATATCGCTATACCGACACGCCGGCGACAAATGAGTGGCGCTTCGAGAACCCCCTTGGTTTCCAGGTCTACGATTACCGCCGTGACCAGGAAACGGTCACCGAGGGGAACCGCTGATGATGCGGCTTCGTTTCCTTGCTGGCATGATGACAATCGCCTCGCTTCCCACCGCCTTCGCAGCCCAGACCCCGGCCTCCGGTCGCCTCGATCCGCGCGTCACGAGCGTCGTCTATCAGCCGAACAACGTTGTTCGCGTGTTTGCCACCTATGGCATCTCGACGATGATCATCTTCGACGAGGACGAGAAATTCGAGACTGTTGCCTTGGGTGATACCGATAGCTGGGACGTTGTTCCGACCGACAAGGGCAACATCCTCTTCGTCAAACCCAAGGCGAAAAACGTCACGACCAATATGAATGTCGTCACCACCAAGCGCATCTACTACCTTGAGCTCAACGACTATGCGCCCGAAGACGGCAAAAACGTCTTCGGCATCCGCTTCGTCTACCCCGAGAAGGATCTCAATGCCTCCTTGCGAAAGGAGGCAGAAGCGCGCGCGGCCAATCCGAACATCTCGGAAATCGACAAGGCCAACGTCAATATCGACTACTCGTTTTCCGGTGACAGCAAACTGAAGCCGCTGATGGTTTTCGACGACGGGAAAAAGACCTTCTTCAAATTCGGCGCCCGCGTGCCGGCGATCTTCGCCGTCAATGCCGACTTCACGGAGACGCTTCGAAACTTCCGGCGTGAAGGCGACTACCTCGTCATCGACGGCACTGCGACCCAATACACACTGCGCGATGGCGATCAATGGACCTGCATCTTCAATCTGAGGAAGCCGGACTTCGGCGCCCCCGACCCCGATATCATGGCACCAGTCCCAGATGGAAAAGCGACGACACGCCGTAGGAGTGGAAACTGATGCAGCGGTCTCCCGAACTCGAAGCAATGCTGGCCGGCGACGAGACGGCAGTGAAGGACAAGCGAGCGCGGCGAAAGCAGTTCCTCGGAAGTGCAGCACTTGTCCTCGGCGGCGCGGCACTCGCCTATATCGTCGTCTTCGCGCCCGAAAAGCGCCTGCCAGAAAGTGTCAAGGGCGACGAGGAGTTCGCAACCACGACCTTCCGGCCGCCCTCATTTCTGCGTGATGATCAGAAGCAGCCGGAAAAAGAACCCGATCCCATCATCAAGTTGCCGGATCCTCCCCCCGAGGAGAAAGAGGAGGAACCATCGGACACGACTGAGTTCAACGTTCCGCCTCCGCCTGGTATCGTTGAGGTTGAGGGCGAAACGCCGGTCCAGCCTGTGGAAGTAGAAGAATTTCCGAAGCGTTTCCTGTCAAAGCAGGTCGTGGTGGACACCGCAGATGCCGACAATGGACAAGGACCCCTCACGTCTGGCAACGACGAAGGCAGGCCGACCGTCGCTGGCGAGGATCGCAACAGCAAGTTCCTCGCGACCGCATCGGCAATTGGTGACCGATCGGCAAAAGCGCGGCAAATCGGGCGCCTGGATGCGATGATCCCCGAGGGAACTTTGATCCCTGGCCTGCTCGAGACCGCGATCAACAGTGATCTACCAGGCCAGATTCGAGCCATCGTCTCACAGGATGTCTATTCCTTCGATGGACGTCGAGTGCTGATCCCAACCGGCACACGGCTCATCGGCGAGTATCAGTCAGAGGTCACCCGTGGTCAGAAACGCATCTTTGTCATCTGGACCCGTCTTCTTCGCGACGACGGCGTGTCGGTCAGGCTGAACAGCATCGGCACCGATAGCCTTGGTCGCTCCGGGTTGACCGGCCTCGTCGACAACAAGTGGCGTGAGCGTTTCGGATCGGCGATCCTCTTGTCGATTGTCGGCGCCGGATCAAGCTATCTGACCGGCTATGGCAGCGGCCAATTTAGTAGCAGCGGGGACGGCGAATCCAATTCCGATCGCGCCGCTGAGCTTGCCCGCGAGACGATCGCCCAGACCTTCTCCGACATGGCCAATCAGGCGCTCGCAGAAAACCTCAAGATTTCGCCGACGATCCGCGTTCACCAGGGCGAGCGCATCTTCGTCTACGTCCGCCAGGACCTCGATTTCTCCGCCATGTATCCGGACCCGGTCGAGAACGCCTTGAAGGAGATCAAGCATGAGCGAGGCCTTCGCCAAAATCAAAGCCGCTGAGAACAGCCCCTACTATTTCCTGGAACGGGCTTTGGATCCGCTGCGCGCATTCCTGGCCGATCCCACCGTCGTCGAGATTTCGGTCAATCGGCCGGGCCATGTCTACATTGAGCGGCTTGGCGCGGAGGTGATGGAACATCATCATATCCCAGTGCTCACCGCGGCAGAGATCGAGAATATCGGCGAGCGCGTCGCCGGCGCGACGCACCAGTTCATCAGCCGCATCAATCCCATCCTGAGTGCTGCACTTCCGACAGGCGAGCGCATCCAGATCGTGCTCCCGCCCGCAGCCGTCGATGGCGGCGCCATCTCGATCCGCAAACAGGTCACCAGCAACTTCACCCTTGAGGAATATCGCGACAACGGCTCGCTGGAAAAGGTGTCGGTCGCCGTTGGCGGTCTGAGCGAGGTCGAACGTGACCTGATCGAGCTCCTGCGCGCGGAGCGCATCTACGACTTCATTCATGCTGCAATTCGCAAACGGGTTTCGATCCTGATCAGTGGCGGCACCTCGACTGGCAAGACGACGTTCCTGAACGCTTGCCTGAAGTCCATCGACCTATTCGAGCGCATCCTGACACTCGAAGATACGCGTGAGCTATTTCCACCGCAGAAGAATGCCGTCCATCTCCTGGCGTCGCGGGGCGATCAAGGCACGGCACACGTCAGCATCCAGTCATTGCTCGAGGCGTCTCTGCGTATGCGGCCTGACCGGCTGTTCGTCGGTGAAATCAGGGGCGCGGAGGCTTTTGCCTTTCTGCGCGCAATCAATACCGGTCACCCCGGAAGCATGTCCACAGTCCACGCGGACACGCCGCTTGGTGCCTACGAACAGCTGGCGATGATGATGCAGCAAGCGGGAATGTCGTCCGGTTACTCCAAGCAGGATCTGATGTCCTACATCCAGATGGTCATTCCGGTCGTGATCCAGCTTCGTCGCGACGGTGGCTGCCGCGGTGTATCGGAGATTTACTTTGCCAGGCATGCGGCATGAACAGGACCTATCTGGCGGCCTATCTGCTCTTTTGTTGCCTCATCGCGGTTGCGGTGTGGGTGCTGAGCTACGCTGTCATCCTGCAGCTCGTCTACGAGGATGGTCGAGTGCTTCAGTTGACGGTGACCGCAAATCCGTTCACGCCTTTCCAACAGCTCATGCGCTATTCCGACAATCGGCCTCTGCAGATCGCGGCCGTTGGTGCACTATTGCCGGCAATGATGATGGCGAGCGCTGCAGCCGCCTTTGGTCTTCAGAGACCCTCCAACCCGCTCGGCGACGCCGCGTTCCAGGACGTCGCCTCGATCCGGCGGGGGAGGTGGTTTCGAAAAGATGGACATATATTGGGACGGCTCGGCCGCAAGATTCTACGACGGCGGGACGATCGGCATCATCTCGTCATCGGCCCGACGCGCTCTGGAAAGGGCGTTTGCTATGTCATCCCCAACGCACTGACCTTTCCGGGATCCATGATCGTCACTGATCTCAAGGGCGAGATCTTCCAGCATACGGCTGGCTATAGAAAGTCGAATGGCCATCAGGTCTTTCTGTTCTCGCCGGGCGCGAAGAAGACGCATCGATGGAACCCGCTTGACTTTGTCCGGCAAGATCGCGGAAGCCGCACGATCGATATCCAGAATATGGCGAGCATCCTCATTCCCGAGACCATCGGCTCGGAAAACGCGGTGTGGCAAGGGACTGCGCAACAGGTCATCGCCGGTGTCATCAGCTACGTGCTGGAAAGCACCCGCTACAAGAACCGGCGCAATCTTGGCGAGGTCAACAGCATCTTGAATGCAGGCGTCGATTTGCAGGGGCTGATGAAGTTGATCAAGGAGAAGGAACCCGACCTTTCCAGATTCACGACCGACAGCTTCAACGCCTATATCGCCCTGAACGAGCGAGCCGCGCGATCAGCACTCCTGGATATCCAGAAGGCGATGCAGCCGTTTCGCAATGAGCGGGTGATTGCGGCAACCAACGTGACCGACATCGACCTTGCATCGATGCGCCGTAGGCCGGTGTCGATCTACCTTGCCCCGAATATCAGCGACGTCACCCTCTTGCGGCCGCTCCTCACCCTGTTCGTACAGCAGAGCATGGATCTGCTTACGCGTGAATTTGATCCGGGCGCCCTGCCCGCCTATTTCCTCCTCGACGAGTTTCGGCAGCTGAAGAAAATGGACGAGATCATGAACAAGCTGCCCTACGTGGCCGGCTACAACATCAAAATAGCCTTCGTCATTCAGGATCTCAAAAACCTCGACGAGATCTATGGTGAGACATCACGCCATTCCTTGCTCGGCAATTGCGGTTTGCAGCTTATTCTTGGTGCCAACGACCAGGCCACGGCCGAGTATGCCTCCCGCGCGCTTGGCAAGAAAACCATCCGGTACAAATCCGAATCCCGCACGCTGGAACGGATGGGCCTTCCGCGTCGAACAAAAGTCGAGCAAATTCGCGAACGTGACCTGATGATGCCACAGGAAGTGCGACAGATGCCGGAGGATCGCATGATTCTTCTGGTCGAAGGTCAGCGGCCGATATTCGCAGGCAAGCTCAGATATCATGAAGTCGGCCCGTTTAAGATGGCGGCACAAGTATCCCTCGAAAACAAGCCCGTCGTTCCAGAGACGGAATTTGTTCCCTCGCTTCCAGTGCCGGCAACCGAAGCGGAGTACGGTGGCTCTCCACGTTCGATCGGGACCGACGTAACACCGATCACGACAGCGACCAGTGCCGATATTGTGCCTTTAATGATCGCCAGGAGTTTGCCCGTGAGCTCTCGCGTTCGGAAATTTCCCGGCAGCGACGGCAATGCCGCAGCGGAAGGCGGCCGCGAGGAAGCAGCACTTTACCGCAGCACGGGGGTAGAGGCCCAGTTAAAACCGACCGCAGAGCGTTTGCGTGAAGTGGTCGAATCGACGTTGGCTCAAGCCCCAGGTCTTTCAGCGCGCGACCGCCGGAGTATTGCTGAAATTCTCAACCAAACAGTTCCGGACCCGGTTGAAATAGGTCTTGCATAGCGGTTCTCGCAGCCGAGTCCACCAAGGCAGTTTAGAAATGAGGGCAATCAAACCGCGTTGGGAAGTGCTATAAATCTTCTCGACCGTTTCAAATCTCGGCCCCAAATGCGCCCAGGAGTTGCAGGCGGACGGAGTCTCCTTCGCGCCCATTGCGGACATCGCGGGCATCGCAGGATTCCCTATCGCCAGCGCTGAGAAGGTCACGATTGCAAGCGACGCGGCAAGATGATGCGAAACTGAATTTTCGATCATCCTCGTATTACACGGCTCAATGTGTCTATGACGGTTATACCCAGATCACCAACGTCTTTGACGATAACTGAGTTGCTGTAGAACTGAGACGCAGCAAATCCGATTCCGACTCCCACCAGCTCAATTGCACCCTCTTGCTGAGTTCGGGCAATAACCTCACTCAAATGCCGATTCAGAAAGTCCCGATCGTTGGCGAGAAGGGTTGAGTCATCCGCGGGTACGCCGTCTGAGAGGACCAGTATAATCCGCTTGCCCGCAGAGGTTTCCATCTGACGGGAAATGGCCCACTCGATCGCCTCGCCGTCAATATTTTCCTTCAAGAGGTCTCGACGAAGCATCGGCTTAAGTAACTCGGTTTTAACGGGTCGGCCCGGTAATTTCGCAGATTTGTAGATGATGTGAAGTGTATCTGCGAGTCTGCCCGGAGCTGCTGGCCTATTTTGCCGTTCCCAAAGTTCACGGGACTTTCCCCCCTTCCAGCCAACTGTTGTGAAACCTAGAACTTCATACTGGACACCCAATAAGCTGAGGAAATCCATCGTGACATCACATGTCGCAGCGGTGAGTAAAATGCTTTGACCGGCCATTGATCCGGAGTGATCAACAAGAATGGTGACGAGGGTATTCTCAAGTGCTTCTGGGGATTTCTCGGCTCGGATTTCGCACGACGCCTCTAGGCCTGCAATATGCGCCTTTATTCTCCACTTTTGCAGCGCGTTCTCAAACGTGTGCCACGCTTCAAAGTAGTCATTTTTCTTGTTGGCTGGCAAGCGGCCGAGAATCGAGTCGAGCTCGTAAGAATGCACAACAACGTCAAATTCTCGGGTGAAGACGTGATATCCTAGATTATTTTGTTCGACCTTCTTTGTTTCCTGTCCCGAGATAAAAAATCCGCTTAGCTTCTTAAAAAAATACGACATGAACTGCTCAAGGTTTTGCGGGCCGCTTGTTTTCGGGCGACAGATTTATAGACAGATGGATTGTATGAATACCAAAGCTATCAGGCAATGTCCGCTTCGGGCACCCCGAAAGCAGACGCGCGCAGCCTCCGAGGTGGCCGCGGCTGGATCGTGTGGAAAGCGCTCACACTCACTGAATTCGCTTTCACAGCACACCCTCAACGAAATCTACTGTTCTCTATTCGTATTCGGACATTCTCGGGTGTTATATCAAATCCAGTCGCCCGTTTGCCGGACCAGTTGATGCCAACATAAAGCCCATCTCTTTCTAGTCCGGAGAGCCAACGATCCACGAATTCTGGAAGCTCGAGGCGGCAGGTTCGGAAGCCGCTATATGCAAAGACATTGTCTATGACTTTTTGGGCCTTGCTTTCCAGAGACCAAAACGGCATTGCCGTCTGGCCATCTAAATTCGTCGATGTAGGGAACCCCTTACCATCTTGAATCGACCAAACACTTCCGTGTGCGATGACCTCGCTAAAAAATCTCTCGGCTTGTGCAGCTGCGGTGCTCATATCCCCATCAAAGCATTTCAGGCAAAGGTCCACAATGGGCAAAAAGCCGTCTCACCGAGATCGCATTCGCGATGGCATGGATGCTTCAATCGATCCTCGCCGCCGCTGACGACGCCAGGCCTCGTCTTGCGATTTCGTCTGCGGGCGAAACCTACCGATCCCGTCATCCGACGATCCAGTCCAGCGCCATGGCTGCACGGCAACCGCTGCGTGCCTCGAGGTGAAGCTGCAGTCTTGCCGCTGCCCCGGGTCGGCGTCCGCGGTGGCGTTGTCAGCGGCCGGCCCAAGTAAAAGGGCAGCATATATTCGCATTTGCTAATGGAACTTTTGGCATCGGCTCCGCTTCTATAATTATTCACGGAAGGAGCGAATTAATGGGCCGACCCAAGAATGCAGCAATGCATCGACGAGTGCCTCAGCTGCAAATCCGTCTGTCCCTCGACCCGATGCACAGCGGACTGCAAGCGCGTGGCCGACATGAGCGTTTGTGTCGAGGCTTGCCGCAGATGCACGGAAGGCTGTCGCCAGCGTTGGACGGATGGGTATCGATATAAGTACGGCTGTCAGAGGCCTGCGATGGCTGGCGATCACGATGGTCTGCTGCAGCTGTGCTGCCTGTACGACCACGCAAGCGCCGAACAGCAAAGGATATATTTCCGAAAAGGTATACGGCGTGAAGGCGGGTCCGCGGGTCGCCTACGGCAAGAAAATTCCCAAGGGCCGTGGCCGCTATATGGTCGGCAAGCCCTATGTGGTGAAAGGCAAGCGCTATTATCCGAAGGAAGAGCCGAACTACGACAAGAAGGGCGTCGCTTCCTGGTACGGCTCGGCGTTTCGCGGGCGCCTGACCGCAAACGGCGAAATTTACGACCCGGATCACCTTTCTGCCGCGCATCCGACCCTTCCCCTGCCCAGCTATGTGCGGGTGACCAATCTTGAAAACGGTTCGTCGCTCATCGTGCGCGTCAACGATCGCGGTCCCTTTCATCACGGTCGCATCATCGACGTTTCCAGCAAGGCAGCCGACATGCTGGACCTGAAGCACCGTGGCACGGGCGCCGTTCGGGTGCAGTATGTGGACCACGCCCGCTTGGCCGGACACGATATGCCCTATCTCATGGCCTCCTACGTCAAGAAGAGTGATCGCTTCCCGGTCGTCAATCCGGAGCCTCAGATCGCAACCGGCGTGATGGTGGCCTATCAGTCGCTGGGCGACCATTTGCGGAGCGACGGTCAGTCTCTGTGGTCGACGCAGACGAACTTTGCCGGCAATACGCCAAGCGCCTCCTACCAGACAGGGACCAGCGCCGCGGCCGCGTTCCAGACATTCGAGCAATTCGTGATGTTGCCTGAGATCGGCCACATAACCTTTGAGCGGCCGTCCGAATACGCCCTGGCCAACGGCCTGGGCGGCGATGCAGATGTCAAATATTGCTTGGACGAGAATATTGATGACGGTGTGCGCGGCATGTGCGAGGTTCAAGTTCTCCCCCTGCCGGGTGTCAATCGCAATAAGCGTCTGACCGGCGTGATCTCCATAAGGCGGCGCCGGTCTTGCCGAAGGGGCCACCGCTGGCGCGGGACACAATCATTCTTCCCTAGAGTCCACAAAGCGCCTACGCTCATGACCGACCTTCACTGTGTGCCCTGTCATGAGCCGACGGGTACGGTCAAACTCACTTTCACCCGATCCATCGCCACGAACGTCTGGAAGCGTTTGACGTTGTCGTTGCCGAAGAACAGGCGCCGCGTAAGCGCTTCGTAGTCTGCCATCGTCGGCACGACAATCACAAGAACGATGTCAGCCTCTCCAGTCACCTATTGGCATTGCTGGTTTTCAAGCGCGGAGGCGAACGCTCGCTTGGCTTCCCGCATCTGCAGGCTCGTCGAATACCAGAACCTCTGGCATATGGCCTATGTTTGGCATTGTCATTACGCTCTCATATGCTCTGAGGCCGAGGTTGCATCGAAACCGGGGGCCGGCAACTGGAACAGAATTTCGCGAAATCGCTCCAGGGCGACACTGATGCAACCCAAAAGTCCTGCCTGACTGCCAAGAGTGCTGAGGGCGCAGGCGGGAGGAGCCGGCATGCACCGGGCAAGATGATATTCGACGCGATCGATCAACTCCCAACGCGCGCCGACGCTGCCGCCGAAAATAACGGTTTGCGGATCGAGTACCGCCGCGACGGCGACAATTGCCGCGGCGATGACACGCGACACCTCGTCGATGACAATGGAGGCGGCAGGATCGGAAGCGCGGTCGAATATGGCACGCACCGTCAATCCTGGCTCACCGCCAAGACCTTCGTAGCGAGCCTTTATCGCAATGCTGCCAACTGAGGATTCGAGAGCTCCGGCTTTGAAAATGCGGGAATCGAATGGGTCGGCACCCACAGGCAATGTCGAGATTTCGCCGGCTGCGCCGTGAGCGCCGCGAACAACGCGACCCTCGTTGACAATGCCCATGCCGACCCCCGTGCCCAGTGCGATGAACACGTAATTATCGATGCTCTTGCCGTGCCCCAGCCTTTGTTCGCCTTTGGCCGCGAGATTGACATCGTTGTCGATGAAGACAGGGAAGCCCAGCCTTTCGTAGAGAAGGCTCTCGACAGGAATATCCGTGAGGCCTGGAATATTGGGCACCATGTGCAGACGGCGGGTCGCAGGATGAACGGCGCCGGGGATGCCGACAACTCCGCCTTTGACTTTTTCCGCATGAATACCCGATCGTTGCAGGAGTTCAGCGTGGATACGCGTGATCTGATCGACAAGGTGCATACCGCCGCGCGCGTCCGTTGGTTCGCAGCTTTCCTCAAGCACCGACCCGGACAAATCGGCAAGCGCCGCATGGACCTTGGTCCCGCCAACATCGACGCCCAGAAATAGAGCCTTTCTCGGATTGGGCTCATAATTCATGGCGCTACGACCGATCGCGCCTTGTGTTTTTCCGCTCTGTTGGACCCATCCTTCATGTTCGAGAGTGCCGACTATCTCCGACATCGCCTGTTTTGAAATACCGGTGAGGCGAGCCAGTTCGGCTCTCGATACAGGCGCACGCTCGAACACCGCCCGCAAGACCGTGCGTGATGTAAGCTGGCGGGTAAGCGAGGTATCCATCATTTTTTCGCCTAATTAGTAAACTTTCCGAACTAATATGCAGATTCTTCTTTCGTTGCAATCCAGAACGTCCCAGTTGCGGCATGATTCGTGCTTGTATTCGCCTTTAGTCGTACAGCTCCCTTATGCTTAGTATGATTGCTTTACAAATTTAAAAATTAGCTCGACAAAGCGCCGGTCAACTCCGGGCGGAAGCCGGAACTAACGGAGAATCTTATGACTTTGAAAATGAAGCGTGTTCTCAAGCTTGCAGGATTACTGCCGGCGCTCACCGTCGCAGCATCGGTCGCGCAGGCCCAAGAGGCAGCAAGCGCAAAATCACCCACCGGCTATAAGCTGGTATGGTCGGACGATTTCAATAAACCGGGTTTGCCGGACAGCAAGAAGTGGGTCTACGATACCGAAGCCAACAAGACCGGCTGGTACAACAACGAAAAGCAATATTATGCAGTTCGCCGCCTTGAGAATTCGAAGCTTGAAAACGGAAAGCTGACGATCACCGCGCGCAAGGAAAAACTGACTTCCGCGCCGGATTACGGTGGACAGAACTACACTTCAGCGAGACTGATTACCCGTGGCAAGGCCAGTTGGACCTATGGGTATTTCGAAATAAAGGCCCGCTTACCTTGCGGCAAAGGCACTTGGCCAGCATTCTGGATGCTTGGCCCCGAAGAAATCCCGTGGCCCGACAATGGCGAAATCGACATCATGGAGCAGGTCGGAAAAGCACCGTCAAAGATAACCGGTACGATCCACACGGCCTCGACCGCGGGCACGTTCGGTGATGGCGGCGAGACGACCATTCGAGACGCTTGCAAGAAATTCCATGTCTACCAGACGACCTGGACGCCGGAAAAAATCACCATCGGCGTCGATGGCAAAGTGTTCCACACATACGAGAACGATGGCAAGGGCAAGGCCAGCTGGCCCTTCGACACGCCGCATTACCTTCTCGTCAATCTGGCCATCGGGGGCGATATGGCAGGCAAGGTCGATGACCGGATATTCCCTGTCAGTCTGGACATCGACTACATCAAGGTCTATCAGCGCGAAAAATAACCCTGAAATGGCCGTGCCGAGGGGGCGCGGCCGTTTTTATGGCAGCTCCGACCAAGAGCGCGCAACAAGTCAAAAAACTCTTGAGCACGCCTCCGTGATTTGGACCCGATCCGCGAACGCCCATACAAGGCCCGCGGCAAAAACGGTCGCACCGGAGCCGGACAGATGTCAGCACCCGACTACACGCCACGCATCCAAAAATTGTCGTGCTTTCAACGGGGGCGTCGACAAACAGGCGGACCAGAGAATGCCTCTCGAATTCGGGCCGAGTGCTCGGCTTCCGCAGCTTCCGAAAGATTATCAGCGTCGAAATAGACAATATCGATGTCATTGATGCCATGAGTGGCGGAAAGCCAAAAGCGTGATTCCAAACCGTTTGGGCAATAGCACCAGCCACCAGCCAGGAATCAGGAAGAGCAATTTGATCCCAATTGCTGAGGATCGAAGAGAGAAGTGGGCTCTCGGAGACGATAGATTGCAATTCCATGTGCAGGTCTTCGCTCACTAAATCTTCCTACCAACTAGGGACAGCAACCTACAACGCCTGCAATATCGCCAATGGTTTCGGCGCAATCGAAGATGCATCACGTGCAAAAGAAGGCGGCATCCTTCCAGATGCCGCCTTCTGATCAGGATGAGTCCTGACTGCGTCTTGTTCCTACCCCCTGCGATAGAGAACCATTCCAGCATGATGCAGGACGTCATCGATAAAATCGCCGTCTGCTGTGAAACCGGTATCGTCCCAATACTCGACATGATTTCCGGAGACCTCGTATCGTCCTTGATAGGCGCTTTCGCGCGAGCCGCGTGCTTCATCGTAACGTCCGCTTGGGAGCAACTCGTGCCGGATGCGACCGTCTGCCGTCTGCCACATGCCAACATAAGGGTGGGACGACGTGGCATGGACGGTCATTGTGCCGTCCCCATCTTGCCCAGGAACCGCTGGATGCTCTCGGGCTTGACGATCCATGCATAGTTCAGCTCATGACGGATTTTCCATTTGCCGCCAGTGCATTCCCAGCCGAGCTGCGAGCGACCGTCGAACGCGATGACCTTGTCGTCAAGACGATCGATACGACCGACGAAACCAAGCGTCGTTGAAGCGACGGTATCCCCCACGATTGCATCGTGACCATCGGTCAAGCCGTGGTGGACCGACCGCGCGGCGTTTTGCAGCGCTTCCCAGTTTGCGCCGTAGCGGGCGGAATCGCGAAAGAGCTGTGTGTCGCCGGGTGCGAAATTGTCGTAAAAGACCCCATTGGAGTTTTCCAGGTCGTAGTACCTGCTCAGCTTTTGAGAGAACACGAAATTAGGGTCGCCTTCGTGGCGTTCCCAGCCTTTCATGATCCAGTCTGCATGAAGTGCGAGGGGAGCATCGGCGCCCTCCCGGGGACATGAGCTATCCTGTGCAGCAACAGGTCCGGCGCAAGCGCCAATAGCCATAGCAGCGGCGATTATGATTTTCCCGTGTGTCATTGGACTACCTTCCTTTGATGACCAAGTTTCTTGTCTGTCGTGCCGCCAAGTCAGGTTCGTCGAGGCACGAGGAATAGGTAGACAAATTTGATTGTCGCTTGTATCTCCTTTCGGCTAACGTGATTGGTTAGCAAAATTCGACAATGACAATCGACTTAAACCTTCTGCCTGTCTTTCTCGCCGTAGCCGAAGAGGGGAATTTCAGGGCAGCCGCTGATCGCCTCGGCGTCACCCGCTCTGCCGTAAGCCAGGGAATCAGACGGCTGGAGGACATTTGCGGCATCGCGCTCGTCAGCCGCACTACTCGCAGCGTGCGTCTAACCGAGGCCGGGAACCGGTTTCGCGAAGCACTTTCTCAGCCAATGGCAGATGTAAAATCCGCATTCGAGGAGGTGGCAGGTGACGTCAGTCCTCGTGGGTTGCTGCGGATCGCAGTAACTTCGATTGCGGAACAGTTTCTCTCCGGTCCCCTGATCGCCTCCTTTGCTGAGGCCCATCCAGGTATTACCATCGACGTAACGGTTACCGACGACATGTTCGACATCGTTGCTGCCGGCTTCGATGCGGGGGTACGGCTGGGCGAAGTGATTGAGCAGGATATGGTGGCGATCCCGCTGACGAGAGAAGAGAGAGAAGTAGTGGTTGCTGCGCCAGAGTATTTCGAGCTCCACGGGACCCCGCGGCATCCTCGGGAATTGGTGCATCATCGTTGCATCGGATGGCGCCCATCGCCTAGCGCGGCTCCGCACCGGTGGGAGTTCGAGCAGGACGGCATAGCGTTCGACGTAGCCGTCGAGCCCCAAATTACGACGAACGACTTGCGTCTGATGATCCGGACAGCGCTCGCTGGCGGGGGCATCACATTTGCACTGGAAGAGACATTTCGCCCCTATATTGATCGCGGCGAGCTGATCACGGCACTGGACGACTACCTGCCACCTTTTCCTGGATTCTTTCTATATTTTCCAAACCGACGGAACATGGCGCCCAAACTGCGCGCGCTCATTCACCATGTTCGCGCGTACAGGCGGGCATCTTTTGCGATTGGATAGCAAAGGAAGCGCACGACTTTCGCGGATCAATCCCCACGTCGCGGGTCAAGCAGCGACCAGCGAACCCCAGTCGTTGGCCCTCCCGGACTCAATGCTTAAGGATCTGACTGAGAAAAAGCTTCGTCCGATCATGCTGCGGATTGGTGAAGAACGCCTCCGGATTCCCCTCCTCGACGATCTGACCGGAATTCATGAAGATCACTCGGTCGGCGACCGCTCGCGCAAAGCCCATCTCGTGCGTGACGCAGACCATCGTTATGCCGTCGCGCGCAAGGCTGGTCATGGTGTCAAGAACCTCCGAGACCATTTCCGGATCGAGCGCCGAGGTCGGCTCGTCGAACAGCATGACGGCCGGCTCCATGCAGAGACTGCGGGCAATGGCAACACGTTGCTGCTGGCCACCGGAAAGCTGGATCGGGTATTTGTTGGCCTGTTCGGGGATGCGGACTCGCTCCAGGAAGCGTAACGCCGTTTTCTTCGCTTCCACGGCCGACACGCCCTTGATCCACATCGGCCCGACCATGCAGTTCATCAGAACCGTCATGTGCGGAAACAAATTGAAGTGCTGGAACACCATGCCAACGTTCTTGCGCACCTCGGCGACGTTGCGCATCTTGTCGTGAAGTGTGATGCCGTTGACGGTGATCTCGCCCTGCTGATGCGCTTCGAGCCGGTTGAAGCAGCGGATGAGGGTCGACTTGCCAGAACCGGAAGGGCCGCAAACGACGATGCGCTCGCCCTTCCTGACCGTCAGGTTGATGTCTTTCAGCACCTGGAACGCGCCATACCATTTGGCGACGTCCTTCGCCTCGATGATCAAGTCCATGCTCATCTGACTTTACTCCTGGCGTAATGACGCTCGATACGGGACTGGATGAGTTCAAGGCAGATCGACATGATCCAGTAGATGATCGCGGTCGAAATCAGCATTTCCATATGCTGGAAAGTCTTTTGGCCAAGCGTGCGGGCGAGAAACATCAGTTCCCAGACGCCGATGACGGAAACCAACGAGCTGTCCTTCAACATGGAAATGAACTGGTTGCCGGTCGGCGGAATGATGACCGGCAGCGCCTGCGGCAGGATGATCCGGCGCATGGTGATGCCGAAGCCGAAGCCGATCGACCGTGACGCCTCCCATTGGCCGCGATCGATGCTTTGGATGCCGGAGCGGAAGATCTCGGTCATGTAGGCGCCGTAGCACAGCGACAGCGCGAGGATGCCGGCGGGTACCGCGTCGATGACGAGGCCAAGCTGCGGCAAGCCAAGATAGATCAGATAGACCTGCATCAAAAGCGGCAGGCCGCGGAAGAAGGACGTATAGAAACTGGCGATGGCATAGGCGAAGCCGTTGGTCGACAGCTTGGCGACGGCGCCGAGAATGGCGATGACGGAAGCGATGACGATCGAGATTGCGGAGACATAAAGCGTTGTCACTGCGCCTTGCGTGATCAGGAAGGGCAGCTTTTCCCAGATGAATGGCAGGCTGAGATGGAAGGTCTCGAAGAAGGCGAGAAAGAGCATCAGCAGTTCGAACCAGACGATGGCGATCTGCACCTTGAGCGGCGCAAACCCGATCAGCACTACGTTCAGCGAAAAGATCACGGCGACGACGAAGGCGACGGCGAACCGGCCGTAGAGACCGCTTTGCAAGGGATCGCCGATGACCGGGCGCATCAGCTCGCCCATGCTCGTGCCGGTCAGGTTGAATGCAAGAAAGATCGCCAGAACGACGGCGAACATGGTGACGACGAACCACGGCTTGTGTACGAGAACTTCAGATTCGACTGTATCCGGGTAAAGCATCTCTTGTCCTTCGGACGGTTTGGCGGCCCGTGTTTACGGACCGCCTGAGAGGGTGGTTATTTCACGGCGGTGTAGTCGACGCCGTACCACTTGATCGAAAGTTTGCTCAGCGTGCCGTCGCTCTGCATGCCCTTCACCGCCTCGGCGATCTTGGCATCGAACTCTGCATCGCCATGCTCCGTCGCAACGGCCAGCGGTTCGTAGAATACGGGATCGCCGAGCTGCTTGATCGGGTATCCCGCCTTCTCCGCATCGATAATGCTCGGCAGCGACGAGACGACCGCATCGAGGCGGGTGCCGTCACCCAGGCGCAGGTCATCGAACGCCGTCGTCGAATTGCTGTAGGACTTCACGTCCTTCGGCTTGAATTCGTATTTGAAGGCTGGCGCACCGGCAGCATCCAGCGTCAGGTCCTGTTTGGCATAGGCCTCGAAGGTGGAGGTCGCAGTCGTACCCACTGCCTTGTCGTTGAGATCCGCGAGCGTCGTCGCCTTGCTATCCTTGTGAACAGCGACGGCGGCAGGGGTGTAGTAGTAAACACCGGGGAAATCGAAGATCTCCGCCCGCTTTTTGGTCGGGGTCATGGAGCCGACATGCATGTCCCAGCGGCCCGACCAGTTGCCGGCCGTGATGATATCCCAGCCGGGCGTGACGAATTCGACGCTGACGCCGAGGCGTTTGCCGATGTCCTTGGCGACATCGACGTCGAAACCATCGAGTTCGTTCTTGTCGTTCATGAAGGATTGCGGCGCCCAGTTGGCATCCGTCGCAACCTTCAGCGTCTTGGCCGCGAGCACCCGATCGAGGACTGCGCCGGCATTGGCCGGAAGCGCGGAAAACGTAAAGGCGAGTGAAGCTGCAAGCGCCGTCAGTTTGGTGAGATGTCTCATGCTGTCTGTTCCCTTTGTTATTGATGAATTCCGCGGCTGAACCCTCCCGGTCTCGCCGCTATGGTCGCAATTTAGTACCCATTGAACTCGCCCGGTCTTCCGTTGAACCGCAGCAGGTTTGCGCTGCCTCTTGCTTGAAAAGGTGAAAGTCAAAGCTCGCCCTTCTCCCGCACCTCCGCGCGGACGCTGCCTGCTGCCCGGAACGCCTCCACGCCTGCGGGAATGCCGCAATAAACAGCGATCTGGACGAGTGCAGCGCGTAGTTCGTCATCTGTCAGGCCGTTGCGGATCGCGCCCCGGAAATGAATGCCAAACTCGTGCATGCGGTTGAGAGCCGCGAGCATTCCAAGGTTGAGAAGGCTGCGTTGCTTGAGATCGAGACCATCGTCGGTCCAGGCGGCACCCCAACAATATTCGTTGAGAATATCCTGGAACGGCCGGGAAAAGTCGTCCGCGTTACTCAAGGCCCGATCGACATAGTCGTCACCGAGCACTTTGCGCCGCACGGCCTCGCCAGCTTGCTGAAGCGATTTATCCATGGCTCACCTTTTCTCCTGAAAGGAAATCCCCCATCAATAGTGCCACTGTCACCGGCGCTTCGATGAGGATGGAGTGCCGCAGGCCGGGCAGGATCGCCAGCGTCGAGCCCGGGATGCGGTCACGCATGTAGGCTGCCATGCGCGGGTTCGAACCTGCATCCTCCTCGCCCGTCGCAATCAGCGTCGGGCAGCGGATCTGGTCGAGAAAGCCACCGAAATCCGTTTCCGCCAGAACACGATAGGCCGAGGCATAACAATCCGGATCGTTCTCGGCATCCCGAGCACGCAGCCTCTCGATAATCTCCGGATTGCGCTCCTGAAACTCCTCCGTCAGCCAGCGCGACAGCGAGGCGTCGTGATGGGTGCCCGGATTTCCGATCCGCAGGGCTGCAAGGCGGGTCAGTACGCGTTCGCGCTCCTCCGGCGTGCGACCTGCGACAGTGGAGAGAAGGACCAGCTTTCTCAACCGGGCCTGATGCGTAAGCGTTAGCCGCTGGGCAATCAGCCCGCCAAGCGAGAACCCCGCCAGATTGAAGGTATCGAAACCTGCATGCGTGGCGATCGCCAGCGTCTCATCGACGAAATCGTCGATTTCGTAACGCCCCTTAATCCGTGTCGAACGCCCATGACCGCGCAAGTCGAACGTCAGGACCGTGAAGCGATCCTTGAGTTCCGCCACCACGCCACGCCACGCCTCGAGGCAGGAGCCGACACCATGGATGCAGACCAGCGGTTCCGCGCCGTCGCCATCGATGCGATAGTTGAGCGTCACGTCACCGACGGTATGATGCTGATGCTCCGTCATCCTCAGCGTCCCGAAGCCACCGCGCGCTGGCGGTCCTGGTCACGGGCGGCGAAGAAGGGCATGACTTCATCGACGAAAAGCCGCAGCGTCTTCTTCTGCAATTCGAACGGCAGGTTGAAGGTGAGGCCGAGGCAGTATTGATCGACGCCAGCCGCTTCATAGGCGAGCAGCTTCTCGGTCACCTCGTCAGGCGTCCCGAACATCAGGTTCTTGCGGATATTGTCCGGATTGTAGTTGTCCTTGCCTTTGACGCTTTCGAACGGCACGGCCTCGGGGAAGCCATCCTTGACCGCGCCGATGTTCTGCATGAGATTCTCGAAGGTCCGGCCATAGTCCATGCTGTGCTGGACGGCCAGCTGCCAGTCCTCTGGCTTGTCATAGACGCAGGTCCGGCGCTGCATCATGAAGCGCGGACGCGGAACCTCCGGATGGTCGGCCACTGCTTTTTCGAACTTGTCGGCGAGAACCTGGATTTCGGCCGCAGGCGCGGACAGCGGGGTGGACAGGATGTTGGCGCCGACGCTGATTGCCCAATCGAACGTGCCGGGATCGCGGGCCGCGACCCAGATCGGCGGATGCGGCTGCTGCAGCGGCTTTGGTACGGCGGTGGCGAGCGGAAACGTCCAGTGGTGTCCATCATGGGCGTAGTCGCCCTGCCACAGTTTCTTGACTGCCGGAACGAGTTCCTTCAGGTAGGCAACGCCCTCTTGCTGCGGCATGCCGCCTGCCATGCGGTCGAATTCGTATTGATAGGAGCCGCGAGCGATGCCGAATTCCAGTCGGCCATCCGTCAGGTGGTCACAAAGCGCTGCCTCACCGGCAAGCCGGATCGGGTTCCAATAGGGAGCAACCAGCGTCGAGGTGCCGAGCCGGATCTGTTGCGTGTGCTGCGCCAGCCAGGTCAGTGTCTGAAACGGGTTAGGCGAAATCGTGCACTCGATCGTGTGATGTTCGGCCGTCCACAGCGTTTCGAAACCACCCTCGTCGGCCATGCGGGCAAGCTCGAGGAGATTGCTTTTGACTTTGGACATTGGCGCGTTCGGCGAGAAACGTTCCATGGTGAGTGAGACTGCAAATTTCATAGGATTTCCTCCCTTGCGGGCCAACGTTTCTTGTGTCCGGTTACTTCAGGCGAATGATGAAGGGGTCCTGCATGGCGCCGGAATAATCGATGATGACGTTCTTCAGCCGTGAGAACTCGCGCATGACCTCGAAGCCGCCGCGCCGGCCGTAGCCGCTTTCCTTGAAACCGCCATTGGCGGACATGAAGGATGACGAGCGGTAGGTGTTGATCCATACCGTTCCAGCCTCGATCTGGTTTGCGAAGCGCAGCGCGCGGTCGATGTCCCTGGTCCAGATACCGGAGGCAAGGCCATAGCGCGTGTCATTGGCGAGCTCGATCATCTGCTCTTCCGAAGAAAAGGGCATGACGCCGACAACCGGGCCAAACAGCTCGTCACGCATGAACGTCATGTCGTTCAGCGCATCGACCATGACGGTCGGCTCGAAATACCAACCGCGTCCGAGCTCGTCCGATTGCGGCCGCTTGCCGCCGGCCGCGACCCTCGCGCCTTCCATGACGCCGGAAGCGACATAGGCTTCGACTTTGGAGAGTTGATCGGACAGCGCCAGCGGACCGATATCGGTCTCGTCTGCAGTCGGATGACCAACCTTGATGTGCTGCGTGCGGGCAACGAGTGCTTCGACGAAGCGGTCGTAAACGCTTGCCTCGACGAAGCAGCGCGACCCGGCAACGCAGGTCTGCCCGGCCGCTGCGAAGACGCCGGCGACGACGCCGTTGACGGCATGTTCGATATCGACATCGGCAAAGACGACATGCGGAGACTTGCCGCCGAGCTCCATCGAGCAGGGCACGAGGTTGGCGGCTGCGTTGCCGGCAATCCGCCGGCCGGTAATTGTGCTGCCGGTGAATACGTATTTCGCGATACCCGGATGCCGGGTCAGCGCTTCGCCCGCACTTTTGCCGGCGCCGGTGACCACGTTGACGGCGCCGGCCGGAAAGCCGGCTTCGGCAATCAACTCGGCAAGCGCCAATGTCGATGCTGTCGCATGTTCGGACGGCTTGACGACGACGGTATTGCCAATCGCAAGGCAGGGCGCCAGCGTTCCGGTCAGAAGCATCAGCGGAGAGTTCCACGGCGTGATCATACCGACGACGCCAATGGGTTCGCGCATGTTGAAGTTGAGCATGTCAAGCTTATTGACCGGGATCGTCTCGCCCTGCAGCTTGTCGGCCATGCCCGCAAAATAATGGTAGGCATCCGGCATTGCGCGCATCTGCGCCCGCGTTTCCTTGAGAAGCTTGCCGTTGTCGCGCGTCTCGATATCGGCCAGTTCATCGGCATGTTCGAGCACAAGATCGGCCAGCCTGCGCACGAGGCGGCCACGATCGGTCTGCGTCATGCGCCGCCAGGCGGGATTGTGGAAGGTCGCCTGGGCAGACGAAACGGCCGCCTCTACATCATCCGCGTCGGCCTCGGCAAACTCGTACCAGCGTTCGCCTGTGGTCGGATCGAAGCTTTCGATGTAGCGGCCGTTCTTTGGTGCCACGAACTGGCCGCCGATGAACAATCCCTGACGTGAACCTTCGATGGATTTGACTGTCGTCTTCATGTCTGCTGTCCTGCTTTCGAATTAATCCTGGGCGACCTGCATCCAGGCGCGGGCCTGCCCGTCGATCATTGCCACCCGGCCGCCGTCGCCCGTGTCCATGTAGATGCCGAAGCGCATTTCCTGCCGTTCACGCACATAGCGGCGCAGCATCGAGCGGAGTTCGTGGGTCGGGATCAGGTCGTAGGGCAAAGCGTCGATCGGGAAGAATTGCAGTCCGGCCGGCAATTCCGCACCGGCAGCATCGGCCGCAAGCCGGGCCCGATAAATAAGGTAACCCGGGTCGCTGTCGGCGACGTCAAAGACCGAGTAGAGAAACGTGTCTTCGGAGACGAGGCTCAGCGCATCGCCATCGTCGATCATCAAGCGGCTGTCAGCCTTGCGCCGTCTTGCCGTCGGCAGAACCCAGCCGCCCTTGCCATCGGAACGCAGCAGCAGATTGTTTTCTGCCTCGATGAGGTAGCCTATGATCATGCCATGCGAGGCAAGCCAGCCGGCGGGAAGCGGATCTTTCACGCTGGCATAACGACCGCGGCAGAAACCGAGCGGCGCCGAGGGGCTGGTTCCAAAGGCCTGGACCTGGCCGACGAGGATGACGTGATCGCCTGCATCGACACGGGTGTGAACCGTGCAATCGAACCAGGTCAAGCTGTCGGTCAAGATTGGCGCACCGGTATGCACGCGGTCGTGATTGACCGACTGGAACTTGTCCGGCGATTTCGAAGCGAACGTTGCCGAGACGTCCACCTGGCCCTCATGCAGAAGGTTGACGGCAAAGGACGGAGCCGCTGTGAAGGCGGGGAAGCTGGAAGCGGACTTGCCGACGCAGACAAGCAGCAATGGCGGATCGAGCGATACGGAGGTGAAGGAATTGGCGGTCATACCACGCGGATTGCCATCCTCATCCAGAGTCGTGATCACGGTGACCCCGGTCACGAACGTGCCAAAGGCGCGACGCAGTGCGATGGGGTCGATTGCCGTGTCCGCTCTTGCCGCTGTGTCCGCCATCGGTCCTGCCATCCTCATTCCGGTTCGATGAAGGAAGACTAGCGCCAAGGGTTCGGCCGTTCTTCCTCCTGTCCGCAGGAAGGGATGGGAATCTCCTGCTCTGATCCGAGGGATGCTGAAAACCGGCAGCGACATGCGTTTTCGAGGCGGCAGGAACGAGCCGCCTATCAATGACACTGGTGATGAATGGGTTAGTTTTTGGCGGAGCTGCGATTATCGATCACGGCGTGAAGCCGCAGGGCCAGTTCGACGGCAAATCGCTTTTCCGGCGTCTCCACATCGATGCCGAACAGTTCCTGGATGCGCGACAGGCGGTATCGTAGCGTTGTCACATGCAGGCCCATCGTATCTGCGCAGGCCTGGCTTCGGCACCCTTCCTGCAGATAGGCCGACAGTGTTTCGAGATAGGGTGTGCCGTTTTCACGATCATGCTCAGCAACGGCACCGACGCTGTCATGGACAAAGCCTCTGATATCGCCGGCATCAGAAGCGGCGACCAACAACGGCAGCGGCCCGAAATCCTGCCCCGACAGCGCGCCGGTGCGCCCGAACGAGCGACCGATGCGGATGGTACGACTGCACCGTTCCCAGGCTGCGGGATAGTCGGACAGTCCAGTGCAGCGATTGCCTGCGACCACGATCGGCTCCTCCTCGAAGGAGCGCCCGAGATCCTCGGCGATGCGGCGCATCACCTTGCCGATTTTTTCCTGCCGCTTGCTGGCGTCGAAGGGCACGAGACAGACAAGCCCGCCATCGGTGGCAATTACGCTTGCCGGTATCGACGCCTGCTGCAGTATCCGCGCCACGCTGTGCTCGACATCGATCGAGATCCCGCCAAGGCTTTTCGTACGCTCCGGAAAATCGACGACGATCATTTGTTGCGCAGTTCCGAAATTGATTCCGAGACGCTGCGCCCGCTGCAGCACGTCATTGGCATTGCGCCAGCGCTGCTCCACGACTTCGAAGAAGAGTTCCGTCTGCGTGCGGGTTTCGAACCGGAAGCGGATGAAGCTGCGCATCATCTGGACGTTGAGCGCGAATTTGGCGCTATCGAGCATCAGCAAATCGAGATCACTGAATTCGCGCGACGTCGGAAAGACGATCAGTGCACCGACGAGCTGGGCATCGACATTCAGGGGTTCGATACGCGCCGAAATCGTGAACCGCCGCGTTCCGTCATCGAGAAACAGGCTCACCGTCTCGCTGCTGCCGCGATCGATGGCATCACGCGCGGCGCGCATCAATGGCCGGCGAAGGGAAGTCGCTGCTGCCTCCTGCCACGCGGCATCCTCGAACTGACCCAGATTGGGAGAGCGGCCTGGGATCACCTGGTTGGTGGTGAAATCGATCACAACCAGGGGATTTGGCAGCAGGGCACCGACCATGCTCGACAGTGACGCAACCGAGCCATCGGCCAGCACGTGCTCCAGCAGCGAGGTATGCGCCTCCAAAGCTCTCTGCAGGCGATTGGAGGAGCGTTTCTCCGCTTCCAGCCGGTGCTGGCGTTCGACGGCAATTGCACCGAGATGGACGATCATGCCAAGGAAGGCGAGGTCGTCTTCGGAGACATCGGTGATCTGGCGTGCAATCACGCTGAGCACCATCGGCCGCCCTTCGCTATCGGCACAGTTCATCGGCATGACCAGAACAGTACGGTAGTCGCGCTCGAACGCCTCGCGCCGATACCCCGGAAACTCCTCGGATTCACGCGCATCGCGGATATAGACCGGCTCGTTGCGCTGCAGAGCAATCAGCGAAGGACTTGTCGCCAGTTCCCACTTGTCCGGCAGCTGGCGCTGGATGAGCGTGGGATCATGCCGCACGACGACATAGGCATAGCCATGCGCCGCATCGATCGCCATGATTGAGCCAAGTGCCCAATGCGCGTGGCGGCAGGCAGCGATGATGAGGTCGTGCAGAACAGCCGTGAGATCGCCGCCGCTGTTGATCTGGCTCGCGACGTCCCTCAAAGACAAGATCTGCGATTTCTGATCCACGCTGTGCACGCACTCCCTTGGGCAGCATCAAGTCTGCACCGGTTTCTCCCGCTTATTCTACCTCGCCTCCGAGCAGAATGCAGCCATCCTTTCCTCTGACAGACAGGAAGACTTTGAGGTTCGGTGCTCAGTAATTTCGCAAAAACCAGCAACCGGAAAGATCACGACATGGATATAGGCGTCAGGAAAATTGCCACGTTCGTTGAGGAGACCTTCATTGAAGGTGGCAGGGATGCCGAACGGCCGATCACCATGGTCGTCGTGGCGGCAATTCTCCGCAATCCCTGGGCGGGACAGGGTTTCGTCGAAAATCTGAAGCCCGAGATCCTGCGCGTGGCACCGGTGCTCGGGCAGGAACTGACACGCCGGTTGCTCGCCCTGATGCCGGCCGAAAAAGTCGAGGCCTTTGGCAAGACTGCGGCCGTCGGCGTCAATGGTGAAATCGAGCACGGGTCGGCCCTGATCCATACGCTGCGCTTCGGAAATGTGTTTCGCGACGCCGTTCACGGCACGTCCTATCTGGAATTCACCAACACGCGCTCGGCACCCGGCGCGCTCCTGTCCCTGCCGATGACGCACAAGACCAAGCCCGGCAAGCGTTCGCACTTCCTGACCGCAAATTTCCAGATCGCCGACGCACCGGGGCCCGATGAGATCGTCATTGCGATCGGCACCTGCGATGGCGGCCGAGCCCATGCTCGCATCGCCGATCGTTTTCAGGACATGGCGGAAATGGAAGCCGAAAAGCTGACTTAAGACGCGTCTCACGCCGCTTGGACACTATCAGGCGACGCGAAGGGCAATTACTGTTGCGTTACCGGCAGGATACAAACTCGCATGAAACTCGACGCCATCGACCTGCGCATCCTCGAAACCGTCCAGCGTGATGGCCGCATCACCAAGGTGGCGCTGGCGGAAGAGGTCGGCCTGTCGCCAACACCCTGCTGGATGCGTCTGAGGAAACTCGAAAAGGCGGGCATCGTTTCGGGCTATCACGCCCGCGTCGCCGTGCGCCGCTTGGCACCGGTCGCAAGCGTCATGGTGGAAGTGACACTCGGCAACCATCGCCAGGCGGATTTCGACCGTTTCGAGCGTGCCGTGGCGTCAATCCCGGAAATCGTCGCCTGCTGGTCGGTCGGCGGCGGCGTCGATTATATCCTCAAGATCATGGCGGCGGACATCGACGCCTACCAGCGGCTGGTCGATGGCCTGCTCGACCGCGAAATCGGTATCGCCCGCTATTTCACCTACATCGTCACCAAGACGGTCAAGGAAGAAACCGCTTTGCCGCTTTCGATCCTGCTTTCCGAAGCCGAGACGTCAGACAGCTAGACGATTCCTCTGCAGCGGCGCCTGCTTTTGGACCGATCCTCTCTGATCACTACACTCAACAGACAATCTCTCGCATTGAAGCTGGCAGATTCCGCGGCAACCGAAGCACGAGGAGCCCGGAGATGAACGCTGTATTCGCACGCCCCGCCTGTCATGATGCGCTTGAGCGCTTGAAGGACAAACATCTCCTGAAATCGCTCGCCTATGTCGGCGGCCGATGGATGGCCAATGGCGCCAACCGGACCTTCGAGGTCCGGGATCCCGCTTCCTCCATACCGCTCGCCTGGGTCTCCGCGCTGGATGCCAACGAGGCGTCAGGTGCCGTCGATGCAGCCGCTGTCGCCTTTCCCAAATGGCGCGCACTGCTGCCACAGGACCGCGCCAAAATTCTGCGGCGGTGGCACGACCTGATGATGGCGGCCAAGGATGATCTCGCGCTGATCATGACGCTGGAGCAAGGAAAGCCGCTCTCGGAATCGCTGGGCGAAATCGACTATGCCGCCTCGTTCATTGAGTGGTATGCCGAAGAAGGCAAACGGCTAAATGCCGAGAACGTCACCAGCCATCTGAAGGACGCAGAGATGATCGTTCGCCGGGAAGCACTCGGTGTCGCCGGTATCGTCACGCCTTGGAATTTCCCCTCCGCCATGGTCACCCGCAAGGCAGCGGCAGCGCTTGCGGCCGGCTGCACTGTCGTTGCCCATCCCTCTTCCGAAACACCGCTATCCGCATTGGCTCTTGCCGAACTCGGCGAGCGAGCAGGCATTCCTGCCGGTGTCTTCAACGTCGTCACCGGCGACGCGGCCACCATCGTCGGGAGGATGTGCGCCGATACCCGCGTTCGCGCCATCAGCTTCACCGGCTCGACCGAAATCGGCCGACTGATCGCCGGCCAATGCGCTCCGACGATGAAGCGGCTGGTGATGGAGCTCGGCGGCCATGCGCCGCTGATCGTCTTCGACGACGCCGACATTGGCAAGGCCGTCGACATCGCCGTCAACGCCAAGTTCGCGACCTCGGGCCAGGATTGCCTCGCCGCCAATCGTATCTTCGTCCAGCGTCCGGTCCTCGACGCCTTCAACACCGCCTTCAAGGCCCGCATCGAGACCTTGAAAGTCGGCACCGGCCTTGATGCGGGCGTTGAGATCGGACCACTGATGCACGAGCGTGCCGCCGAAAAGGCCGAAGAGCATGTGACCGACGCGGTGATGCGCGGCGCAAAGTGCCTGACCGGCGGCAAGCGTCACAAGGCCGGCCCCCTGTTCTACGCACCGACGCTGCTGACCGATGTGCCACACGATGCGCTGATCATGCGCGAAGAGACATTCGGACCGGTTGCCGCCGTCACCGCCTTCGATACGGAAGAGGAAGCCGTCACCCGCGCGAACAATACGGAATACGGGCTCGTTGCCTACGTCGTCACCGAAAACGGCGCCCGCCAGATGCGGCTGGGCCGGGCGCTGGAATATGGCATGGTTGCGATCAACCGGGTGAAGATTACCGGCGGCCCCATTCCTTTCGGTGGCTGGAAGCAGTCCGGCATCGGCCGCGAAGGCTCCCGTCATGGCCTGGAGGCCTTCACCGAGCTCAAATATCTCTGCATCGACACGGCCGCCTGATACCCCCCCGCGAGACGCACTCATTGAACACAGACACAAGGAATCCGACCATGTCCGAACACAGCAACGAAATGACCGCCTGGGATCGCGACCATTTCTTCCATCCGTCCACCCATATGGGTATGCACGCGCGCGGCGAAACGCCGACCCGCATCATCGCGGGCGGCGAAGGCGTCTACATCACCGATACCAATGGCCGCACCAGCCTGGATGCCTTTGCCGGGCTCTACTGTGTCAATGTCGGCTACGGCCGCCAGAAAATCTCGGATGCAATTGCCGCGCAAGCGAAAAACCTCGCCTATTATCATGCCTATGTCGGCCATGGCACGGACGCCTCGATCACGCTGTCGAAGATGATCATGGATCGCGCGCCGAAAAACATGACACGCGTCTATTTCGGTCTGTCAGGCTCGGATGCGAACGAAACCAACATCAAGCTCATCTGGTACTACAACAACATTCTGGGCCGCCCGGAAAAGAAGAAAATCATCTCGCGCTGGCGCGGCTATCACGGTTCCGGGGTCATGACCGGGTCACTGACCGGGCTGGAACTCTTCCACAATCTGTTCGACCTGCCGCGCGCGCCGATCCTGCACACGGAGGCGCCCTATTATTTCCGGCGCCCGGATCGGTTGATGAGCGAAGAGCAATTCTCTCAACATTGTGCCGACAAGCTGGAGGAGATGATTATCGCGGAAGGCCCGGACACGATCGCCGCCTTCATCGGCGAGCCGATCCTGGGGACTGGGGGTATCGTTCCGCCGCCTGCCGGTTACTGGCAGAAGATCCAGGCGGTGCTCGAGAAATACGACATCCTGCTGGTCGCCGACGAAGTCGTCACCGGCTTTGGCCGCCTCGGCAGCATGTTCGGCTCGGATCATTATGGTATCAAGGCGGACCTGATCACCATCGCCAAGGGCCTGACATCCGCCTACGCCCCCCTTTCCGGCTCGATCGTGTCGGAAAAGATATGGCAGGTGTTGGTTGAGGGCTCCGACAGGATGGGCGCCATCGGCCACGGCTGGACCTATTCCGCTCACCCGATCTGTGCCGCCGCCGGCCTCGCCAATCTGGAACTCATCGATGAACTCGGCCTTGTCGAGAATGCCGGCTCCACCGGTGCCTATTTCTGCGCCGAGCTGGCAAAGGCCGTTTCCGGTCACAGGAACGTCGGCGACGTGCGCGGCGACGGGCTGATGGCGGCCGTAGAATTCGTCGAGGACAAGGACGATCGCAAATTCTTTGACGCGTCGAAGAAGATCGGCCCCCAGGTGTCGGCAGCCCTTCTCGAACGCGGCGTGATCGGCCGCGCCATGCCGCAGGGGGACATCCTCGGCTTCGCGCCGCCTCTCTGCCTGACCCGCGAGGAAGCCGATATCATCGTCAAGGCGGCGGCAGGGGCAATTGAATCCGTGTTCGGCCGCTGAGCGCTGGCTCACGTTCAAAAAAGAAAGGACACTTGCGACCGTGTGCTGCAATCATACGGCCGCCTTGAAAGGATTTGAACTGGAGATTCCCGTTGGCAGCCGCTTAGATCTCAGTCGATTAACGGCCAACGGTCAATTATGGACTTCAATATGAATGTTATCTCCAGATCAGTCACTTAGGCGTCAGACGCGGATACGTGGCAATACCGCGACATGAAACTATCGCGTATCTGAAATACGGGAAAGTTGCATAGATGCCCCTCCATCTCGTAGGCGAAAACATCGATAAAATGCGCGGCCACCGCCAGGCGGAGGCTGGAAAGCTAGTCCAGCTGATGCGCGGTATCTATGTCGATGCCGACGACGATATAGATCTGACTGTACGGACCCACGCGGTGCGCATCGCTAAATATCTCTATCCGAACGCCTACTTGTCCGCCGCCAGCGCCGTACTGCTCGGCCCGATGCGTGATGGCCGGCTGTTCCTGACCGGCCGCCGCGTGCAGCGGCGGCGTATCCGGACGCTCGAAATCATCCAGAATAAAGCGCCGGACCATGCGGTGATCGGCGACGACATGGGCGAATTGCGCGTGGACGTGTCTTCGCTGCGGCAGCGTTTTCTGGAAGCCTTCCGCATCCGTCCAGACGGTCCTATCTACAACGTGTTCGAGGTTCTTGAGGAAACACCAAACTATCCGGTGCCCCATTGCTTCTCGGTTTGCGGCTGCTTCGACTGGTGGCCGCAGCTCTAACTTCGCACCGCGCGCCTGATCGATTGAGGCGGCTGCCCGTAGATGCGGATGAAGGCCCGCCTCATGTTTTCCGCGTCGCCAAAACCGACCGCCTCGGCAATGCCTTCGACAGATTCGCCGGTCGTCTCAATCCGACCACGAGCCAGATCCGCACGGAGCCGTTCGACCACACGGGCGGGCGTTGTCCCAGTCTGTGCTCGGAATACGCGGCTGAACTGCCGAAGGCTCATGCCCGCGGCCTCCGCCAAACGGTCAACCGAGAGCGCTTCCGCAATGTGATCGCGGGCATAACCAATCGCGGCGGCCAGCCGATCGTTCCTTGGCGCAAGATCGACGGAGGCTGCGAATTGCGATTGGCCGCCGTGGCGGCGATGGTAAACGACAAGATGCTGCGCCACGCCTTTGGCAACCGCAAAACTGTGATCCTCCTCGATCAACGCCAACGCGAGATCGATGCCGGCTGTGATACCAGCCGAGGTCCACACATTGCCGTCGCGACAGAAGATGCGGTCTGCCTCAACATGGATCAACGGGTAGTCCCGTTGGAGGCGCGCTGCGTATTGCCAGTGCGTCGTCGCTCGACGCCCATTCAGCAGTCCTGCGGCCGCGAGGGTAAACGCGCCGGTGCAAACGCTTGCGACGCGCCGGCTTCGCTTCGAAGCCTCGACAATGCGGGTCAGCGTGTCTGCGGAAGGAAGCTGATCAATCGGTCCGCCGATGACGACGAGTGTATCGAGCTCGGCGTCGTCGAGCGATGTGGCAGGCGTCGCCATGCCAAGGCTGTTCGTCACGTCACCCGCGTCCACTGCGAGCACTTGGATCCGATAGGCGGATATTCCAAGTTGGCGATTTACCGCTTCAAACGCCCCCGCCGGGCCGGCGAGGTCGAGCATCTGAAACCCCGAAGAAACATAGAAGCCGATTCTGCGCATGGCCGAAAGGTAGGGAACTATGGCCTTTTGGTCAAATGCTCTCGGCTGTAGTTTTCGATCAGGAGAACATGCGATGTCAGAACCAATTAGTGTAGTAATGCCGGTCTACGACGGGGTGACCCAACTCGATTTCACGGGTCCCCACCAGTTTCTCTCGCGTACGCCCGACCTCCAGATTCGAGTGGCCTCGCTGGGAGGACAATCGATCGCGGCGGACGGCCTGACATTCACGAATCTGGAGGACTTGGCCGCCATCGAGTCGTGCGACGTACTCCTGGTGCCGGGCGGTGGCGGCTGTATCGCTGCCATTGAAAACGATCTCTACCTCGAACAGATCATCCGGCTCGGAGCGACTGCGCGCTATCTGACCTCCGTCTGCTCCGGCTCGCTTATTCTAGGCGCCGCCGGGTTTCTTAACGGCCGCCGTGCGGCCTGCCACTGGGCGTGGCGGGAACTGCTTCCAACCTTCGGCGCGATCATTGACGAGAGCCGCATCGTGAGGGACGGCAACCTCCTGTCCGGAGGCGGCGTCACGGCCGGCATCGATTTCGTTCTGGCCCTTGTTGCCGAACTGCGCGGGCAGCGCGTGGCGGAAATGGTGCAACTGGGCTTGGAATATGCCCCTCAACCGCCCTTCAATTCCGGCCGCCCGGACACCGCGCCAGCAGAAATATTGGAGGCGGTGAATGCGCGCACGGCGGCGAACCGAGCTGAACGGCGCGCTCGGCTTGATGCCTGGGTAGGCTCACATCGCGTCAGCCGTCACGCCTGAGATCCCAGGTTCGTGTGAACGCCGACGCAGTGATTGTCGAAACGCGAGTTGCCGTGAGGTCGATCCGATCCAGCTGTGCCGATCGGTTCCGCAAACCACGTGTAACATCACCCATGGAGTGAGATGTGAGCAGCGAGAAACCTGATTTCAGCGATGCGCTAGCAGTAGGCCGGGAGTTGGATCTGGACTTACCCGACAGCCAAGCCGTTCGGGATGCCTACGCGCGAGCCCAGGACGACTCGCCGCCCTGGCTTTTCCATCATGTTGTGCGCTCTTGGCTGTACGGTGCCAAGTTGTCGCAACAGCGCTCGCTTACTCCCGATGCGGAACTCGTCGCGGTGGCAGTGCTCCTGCATGATCTGGGCCTTGCATATGGCGGCGCTCCCGATCGCCGTTTTGAGGTTGTGGGCGCGGACATCGGTCGCCGCTTCGCCCTCGAACATGACATGGGCGAGCGCCGCGCAGAAACAATATGGGACGCAATCGCGCTGCACACCACGGGATCGATCGGACGACACAAGGGAACCGACGTCGTCTGCACCTTGAGCGGTATCGGATGCGACTACGGCGGCGCTGGGTATGGGGACCTTGGCGATGACAACAAGAAAGTCATCCTGTCAGCCTATCCTCGCCTTAACATGAAGAAACAGCTAACGACATGCCTCTGCGGCATTGCCAAGAACCACCCGGACACAACAAGAGATAATTTCATCGCGGACTTCGGCCTGAGATATGTGCCAGGGTACAAGCGAGCGTCGCCGGTTGATTTTCTAGAGCAAGCGCCCTTTGACGAGTAGGCGAGCAAGCGATGCCGTCGGTCACCGCGAAGCGAAGATGCCCGAAGTTGATCGTCGTGCCGCCACACTACCAGGCGGTCCTAGCGTGTATGGAGTATACGCCATTGACCGAGCCGCTGTCGCTGATTGAGGCCTATCTGGATGTGACCGACAACCTAAAAAGGGGCACGGAGACTGCCATGGAGATTGCGCCGGAGATCCGCGCGAAAATGAATCACGTCACCGGTCTCAACCAGTCCACTGTGGCGGCTATTTGCTCCGCCAAAGAGGGGTCGCGGTAAAGGTCGATGAAATGTCTGACGAACGCCTCAACAAGTAACCACTTGTTCTTCCGTCCGGCGCCGCCGTGCGCGCCGCCGCGTCACAAAGGCGGTTCGTGTTCCATACTGCTCTCGGAGCTCTTGGGATTCGAACCGTGGACCCATCGTTGCAGATCTCATCTTCACCTATTGTGATTAGAGAGCAGGCTCCGGTTCAGCCGGAAGCCTCTTCGTCGGCGATGTCTGTCCAGCCACTAGCCAACGGGAACAGTCAACCCCACTTTCACCCGGTCCATCGCCACGAACGTCCGGAAGCGCTTGACGTTGTTGTTGCCGAAAAACAGGCGCCGCGTAAGCGCTTCGTAGTCTGCCATTGTGGGCACGACAATCACAAGAACGAAGTCAGCCTCTCCAGTCACGTAGTAGCATTGCTGGATTTCAGGCGCGGAGGCGAACGCTCGCTTCGCGTCCTCGATCCTATCCGCGGTTTCGCTGATCACCTCGACCTCGACGAAGATGGTGATGGACTGCCCGACGGAGGCGGGATCGATGATGGCGACATTTGCCTGGATGATCCCGCTTTCCTCCATTCGCTTAATGCGGCGCTGCACCGCTGGCGCGGACAGATTAATCGCTGCTCCGATCTCCCGCTGCGGTGTCCCGTTGTCCTTCTGGAGGATTTCAAGGATTTTCCTGTCGTGGGCATCCAACGGCTGAAACGGACCGGACTTATTCAAACCCACCCTCCGATGAAACAAAGTTGCAAAAATGTCGCCAATATTCAGCGCACTTTTCGCCTCCTTTGCAATATCCTTCAGCCAACTATCAATGAGGCTGACATGTTCCTGCTCAACAAAACACCTGACTATGGCAAGCCGCTGATTGCCAATGACGCCGAAACGCTCGGTATCGACGCCGCCATCAAGGTCGAACGGTTTTTGTCCTTCCGAGACAACCACTCGCCTACTCCCCTGAGACCGCTTTCCGCGCTGGCGACGAAAATCGGTGTCGCTTCCATCTTCTTCAAGGATGAGGGCCATCGTCTCGGGCTTGGCAGTTTCAAGGCGCTCGGGGGTTCCTACGCTGTTATCCGTCTTGTCCTCGAAGCAGCCGAAAAAGCGCTTGGCCGTGCCGTCGACGTCTCCGAATTGCACGCCCCAGAGGTCGTGGCGGTGGCTAAAACGATGACCGTTGCCTGTGCTACCGACGGCAACCACGGTCGATCCGTCGCTCAAGGGGCGCAGCTCGTGGGTGCGAAGGCCGCGATCTTCGTGCATTCCGGCGTTAGCGACGAGCGGGTCGCCGCGATCGCCCGGTTCGGTGCGGAAATGGTCCGGGTCGACGGCACCTATGACGATTCTGTTCGAGAAGCCGCGCGCGTCGCCGAAGAGAGGGGTTGGACGATCGTGTCGGACACCTCCTGGTCGGGGTACGAACGTATTCCAGGTCTGGTCATGCAGGGCTACACCGCACTGGTTCGCGAGGCGTTGCGGCAGATGGCCGAGACGCCGACGCACGTTTTCATTCAGTCAGGTGTCGGCGGTATTGCCGCATCTGTGGCGGGCTACATGGCTATCGAGTTCGGAGACAGACGGCCGACATTCATAGTCGTCGATCCCGCACGTGCGGCGTGCCTTTTCGAAAGTGCCAAGGCCGGCCATGCCGTCAGGATTGCCCACGGTGAACCGACCGTTATGGCCATGCTGGAATGCTATGAACCGTCGCTGGTCGCCTGGCGCATCCTGTCCCGCGTTGCCGACGGGTTCATGACCGTGGGCGAAGCGGATGCGATATCTGTGATGAAGGCGCTTGCAAACCCCTTGGGCAACGATCCTGCGATCGTGGCGGGCGAAAGCGGGGGCGTTGGTCTTGCGGCGCTGATCAAGGCTGCCTCCGATCCTGAAATAAAGGCCGCAATCGGTTTGGATGAGAACTCCCGTGTTTTCCTGATCAACACCGAGGGTGCGACGGACCCGGACAAATATGCGGAACTTGTCGGCGCGACGCCGGAACAGGTCGAAGCAGGCATCAATAGAAGAGCGAGCGCGTGAGCAATCAGTCGATCAATGCCAATCGTCTACTCGGGCGTATTCGAGAACTTGGCGAAATTGGCCGCGACGGTGATGGCAGGCTGGTACGTCTCGCGGCCTCGGACTCAGAAAAGCTTGGCCGTGACCGGTTCGTGGCCTGGGTGAAGGATGCTGGTCTCGACGTTGCCGTAGACCGGATCGGAAACGTGTTCGGCATCTGGAGACCTGAAGGTACGGGTGATCGTCCGCCCCTGATGCTTGGTTCCCATATCGACACCGTCGTCAACGCCGGGATGTACGACGGCTGCTATGGCGTTCTATCCGGACTCGAAGTCGTCGAGACAATGAAAGCACAAGGCTTTGTCCCGTCGCGGCCGATAGCCGTTGCCGCCTTCACAAACGAGGAAGGCGTGCGTTACGCGCCGGACATGATGGGATCGCTCGTTTACGCAGGGGGTCTTGGCGTCGAGGACGCACTTGCGACCATGGGAACCGATGGAACCACTCTCGGAGAGGAACTCGAACGCATCGGCTACGCGGGACCTGAGGAACCGGGATTTCTGCAACCCCATGCCTATATCGAACTTCACATCGAGCAAGGTCCTGTTCTTGAACGAGAAAGCATTTTGATCGGCGCGGTCGAGAACCTGCAGGGCATTTCATGGCAGAGGGTCACCATAGACGGCGATGCCAACCACGCGGGAACGACACCGATGTCAATGCGGCGCGATGCTGGCCACGCCGCCGCACGTGTCATCACGTTCTTGCATGACAGGGCAATCGCATCGAACACACCAACGGTGGCGACCGTCGGCTGCATGAGCTTCGAACCGAATGCGATCAACGTGATCCCCTCGCGCGCAGCCTTTACCGTCGACCTGCGCGATCCCGACGAGGACCGTCTCAAGGCTGAAGAAGCTGAGTTGGTAGCCTTCCTCGACAGGCTGGCTGAGGAAGAGCAGGTGAGCGTGTCGGTGGAGCGCCTGGCCCGTTTCGAACCCGTGAAGTTCGATGCGAAAATTGTTGGATTGATTGAGAAGGCGGCCAAGGATCGCGGCCTGACCTGCAGACGCATGACGTCGGGGGCAGGACACGATGCTCAAATGATCGCGCGGATCGCTCCATCGGCTATGATCTTCGTACCCAGCGTCGGCGGAATCAGCCACAACCCGAAAGAGTTCACAACGGACGGCGACTTGGTTGCGGGTGCGAACGTCCTGTTGGACGTCGTCCGGCAGTTTGCCAGAGAGGAAGAGTAGATGGCTGCCGAAATGAACGATTTGCACGCAGAGATGACGGCATGGCGTCGGGAGCTCCATGCCTATCCGGAGTTCGGTTTCGAGGAGAAAAGGACCTCGGCATTCGTTGCCGCCAAGCTTCGGGAATTCGGCCTGGACGACGTGACAGAGGGTGTCGGCGGGACGGGCGTCGTTGGCACGTTGAAGCGAGGAACGGGCAATCGCGCGATTGCCCTGCGTGCGGACATGGATGCGCTAAAAATCGCTGAGCAGAGTGATCACGCCTACCGCTCACGCAATCCAGGCATCATGCATGCCTGCGGCCACGACGGCCACACGACCATGCTTCTCGGAGCCGCCAAGATGTTATCGGAGGAAGGTGGCTTCGACGGAACCGTGCGCTTCATCTTCCAGCCTGCTGAGGAATGGGGCAAAGGCGCTCTCGCCATGCTCGACGACGGGTTGTTGGAGCGTTTTCCGTTTGAGGAAATCTATGGGCTGCACAACATGCCCGGACTTCCCATCGGGCGCTTTGAAACACGTGCAGGGGCCATCATGTCGGCCGAGGACAACTTCGAGATCGTTCTGAAAGGCGTTGGCGGACATGCGGCGCGCCCGCACTGGGGCAATGAAGTGCTTGTTGCTGCCTGCGCACTCGTGACCAATCTGCAAACCATCGTCTCAAGACGACTGAGCCCGACCGATGTCGGTGTCCTCTCCGTCACCGAACTGGTTACAGACGGGACCCGCAACGCACTCCCTGGCTTGGCACGAATCCTCGGCGATGCCCGGAGCTTTCGTCCAGAGATCAGCGCGACTATCGAAAAGCAGATGAGGATCATTGCCGAAGGAACAGCACTGGCGCACAACGTCAGGGCGGAGGTGACCTATACACGGGAATTCGTACCTCTCTTAAACGACGCCACCCTCGTCGAGGAAGCCTTTGCTGCCGCGCGGACTGTCTTCGATGCCAAGGAAGTCCACGTTGCAGACGAACCGATGACCGGGTCCGAGGACTTCGCCCGCTTTCTCGAACACGTACCGGGTGTCTTCGCCTTCGTTGGCAACGGCAAGGACTCTGCGCCGCTGCATAACCCCACATTCGACTTCAATGACCACGGTCTCCTTTACGGCTCGAAGTTCCATGTCGCTATCGTGCGTCAACGGCTGCCTTCGTCTGCGTGACTTTAAAAAGTCGGCGGAAACTGCCTTGCGAATTTGTTGACAAGTTGAATTGGGGCAAGGCGGCCTGCAGTTGTCCGCGACGCAACCCGTCAATTGAGCCACGCACAGACAGCCGACCAAGCCAATGTGAGGGCATGGTCGATCACCGCGATCCCCATGACGACGACGAACACGACCCCGAATACGGTCGCGATCCCGTCCATCGCCTTGCGATCATCTTCGACGACAATGATGCGCCTATCGTCACCAGACATCAGACCTGTTCCTACCGTTCCCGATCATCATGTTCATTTCGCGCCTTCGTGTCGCCGTCGATCCGGCGGTTTTGCACGTCTGCCTCCCGTCCGGATCCACCCGCTGGAGCACCGCGCTCCGGATTGGCAGCCGGCTCGGATCGTTCGGATCTTGCTGCGGTCTGTTCACGGTCGGCTTTCTGCCGTTCGCGTTCGACCGCCTGCAACATGTTCCTGAGCGCCTCGTCGACGTCGGCGACGTCGCGGATCAGCCCGTTGCCGGCAGCCCCGAGCTCGGCTGCCTTCAGCAACTGCGTATCGAGCGCCTGCTTCAACGCCCGGATCGTGTCAGGCGCCCCGGCTTCCGCCCGCTCCAGTGCGTCGCGAGACCGTTCGACATCAACGAGAACCGCGTTTGCCGCTTCGGCCGCCGCGCGGCCGTAGCGTGCAACCGCATCGTTCCATCGTTGTCTTTCATCTTCGCGGTCGCTGCCAGCCGTGCTGCGATCCTGCTGATCGCCGCCGCGATCTCTGTGCTCGACGAGTTCGACGAGTTCTCGCCGCACATTGACATGCTCGCGGGCCGCCGTCGCGATCGCCTCTAAACCGGCGCGCTCCGCCGCCGGCATTGCCCGTTCCGCCTGCAACAGTGCGGTTTCGACCCGCTTCTCGTAAGCCTCGAATTCAGGTCGTGTCATGTGGCGCATATCGTCACCCTCCGAAACAAGTTCGACCAACGTCAGCAAATCTGTTCTGGATTGCGCACCAGAATTGGGTTTCTCACCCTGTCCCGACAGCTGCGGGTCAGCCGCCAGGCTGCGATCGTCAAGCCGGCTCAGCTGAGCGTCAACAAACTCTCGTACGGGCTGAGACAGCTGCGACCGCCCGAATTCGAGCCATTCCTGTTGGGCGGCTCTGGTATAGGTCTGGCTGCGAGCGGTATGGGGAATGCTGCTTGGCAGATCTGCCCGCTTCGCGTCGTAACGACGCTGTGCCGCCTCACTGGTTGCCTCATGGTCGGTGCGACCGATGGTGTTCACCGGCCGCACCTGGTTTTTGGAATAGGCCGCCGGGCTGGCCCGGTCCCGGCGATCGGTCATTTCCATGGCAATGCCGTGCATCCGGGCCTTCTCGGCCATCGTCAGCCGCCATTGCCGAAACGTCGAAATGGTCGTCTCGATCCGGTCGCCGCCATCCGAGCGCATCGCGACGATGGCATGCACATGCACATGCGGACGCTTGCCCCCCGCCTCCTGCGCCTTGGGATCGCTTACAGCGTCGTGCAGCGAAAACACATACCGGTGGCCGGCAAACTGGCTCCCGAGAAAGTCGCGGGCCGCATCCTGGAAGGCCGTCACATCGGTACCCGCCCGTGCCGACAGGATGAGATGCATGACATCGCGCGGCTTGCGGCTATGCAGCTGATGCCGCCATTCCAGCTGGACGAGATCGCCGGCCTGTTTGGCGTCGGAGATCGACCGCCCCTGCTCATCCTGGACATTGCCCGTGTGGGTTTCGACGAGCGACCGCAGACGGCTGGCGCCGTAGTCCGTGCCATTGCCGTAGCCGGTGAATTGGAACTTTGCGCTCGCGTCTTCGGCAAGGCTCGCATCCAGGCGCTGCTGCACGATTGCGCTTGCCTTCGCGTCGGCTGTCAGGCGCTCTCCTCCCGGGCGACGAAGCACAGCCATTCCTTCGATATCGAAGCCACTGCCATCCGAGCGCTCGCTCACCGCAAAGGCAAAGGCACCGTCGCCCAGACCCTGCGTCACGATCTGCCGCGCCCGCGCGAACACGTCATCACCGCCACGGCCGTCCTCTGTGACGGCGACATGAAACAACCCGATGTCCCGGCTCTCGGCCCGGTTGTTCATCAGGTGATCCCACTCGCTGCCCACCGCGGAAAGCTGATCACGCCCCCGGAGCTGCTCGCCGCGTTCGTTCTCGACCACGACATCGCCGTTGCGCGAGACATAGGTGATCATCGCCGCCACTCGCCCGCCGCCACCGAACGACGCCATCTTCACCACGGCCGGCTGACTGCCGGAGGCAAGGCCGGCAAATCGCGCCCGCATCGGCCGATCGGCGCGACGATGCATGCCGGCTCCCAATCCCGGGCGATCCCTTCCTCCCACCCGGAATCCGCCTCCCCGACCTTTCGATCCACCTACCAGCTCCGAAGTGCCGGCAGCCCCTCCCCGGCGCCGGCGCTCGTCCTCATCCGACGATGGCCGCCGCCCCAGCGACAGATCATGGAGAAAGGCTGCCTTACGGCTCTCCCATTCGGCGGTGAACGCTCCCAGGAAAAACTCCATCAGGCTCTCCCCACCCGCATTCGAGTGCCACGCGCGGCGAATGACCGGAGCTCAAGCAGCAGTGCGGCGACGGCACGCTGACCATCAGCGATCACCGCCCTCTCCGCCTCGGGCCGACCGGGTTCTCTCCGGTTTGCCGCCCGCGCCAGCTGGTTGAGGTTGACGCCGACGGCTTGGAGATCGGACAGAAGCAGGCCAAGGATGGCGCGATCCTCCGGCGTGAGGAAGGGACGCACGCCGGCCCCCTCCAGCGTCAGCGACCGCATGAACGCCGAAATCGTCAGTCCCGCGCTTGCGGCAGCATCGTCGATCCTGGCCATTTCTGTGGCGCTGAAGCGGGCGTGAACCACCCTGTCCTTGCGCTCGGTTCGCCCGTCCCGTCCAGAGCCAACGCGAGCGCCGGCGATACCGCTTTCCCTGGGTGTCAACGCGCGCATCGGACCTTCCTCGAAGCCGGCCGCAGGCCCATCGACGGCCCGTCCGTCGATCGTCAGCAAATTTGTATCACAAATTTGCGTATCCTGCCAAAAACAACAGTACCGAATCGGTAACATATGTTCAAGTCGATGCATGACGATCCACGCCCGACCTCCGGCCGTCGACAGCCTTGGCGCGCGCCGCACAGCCGAACCGATCGCCGCAGGCCAGGTGCACGGACCGACGCGACCAGCACCACCTACATCCGCCATAACGATTTGATTTGTATGAATGTAGTGAGTAAACCTACATCCACTCGCTCCATTGCGACAATGTGTTTGTGGCGTGCAATTGGGGAGTGTGGAATATAGTCCACACTGTAGACCGGACCTGTAGTTCAAAAACATCCGCGTCATCGATATGAATATGCTGTATTCACTATTTGCTTGCACGCATCCGGCCGTTCGAGGCATGATGCGGCGATCGTCACCGCGATCGGGAAGCGACCTATGACCAGAACGTATGCGGCAGTGAGCAACAAAGGCGGAGCCGGAAAGACGACGCTTGTGACGTTGCTGGCTGGTGAATATGCGCTGCGTGGTGAGCGCGTCCTGCTTATCGATGCGGACAACCGGCAAAATCTCTCGGGCTGGTGGAAACTATGCGCAGAGAAGAACAACGTTCCCGACCACATCGTGGTCACGGTCGCTTTAACGCAACGGTCGATCGAGCAGGCAATCGATGACCTCGGCCGTGCGTTCAATCTCGTCATCATAGACGCGCCCGGCGTTGACAGCTCGTTGCAGACGACAATTATCCGTTCCGCGGAATTGGTGATCTCGCCCATTCAGCCGGCGATCAAGGAACTTGAGGCTGCGGGCCAGGCTGTCGCTGCGGTCAACGAGATCAATGACCGGTTCGGCTTGAGTATTGCCCATGTCAATGTCCGAACGCGCATTTCGATGCCTGGACGCAACCTCGAAGCCTACCGTTATATAAGGCCATTTGTTGCCGGTCTCGTAGCCGCGGAATATCGAACACGACTTCTCGACACCGAGCTGTTCGAGCGCAACATTTATCGCGAGATCCAGAACGGTCTGGGAACCCTGCAGATGCAGGAGCTGACGGATCCGGTTCGAAAGGCAAGGATTGAGGTTCAGGCACTGGTCGAAGAGATCGAGCGGTACCGGGCATCCAACAGTTCGGAAGGTGCGGCATGAGCAAGGCGGGCCTCGATCTCCAGGATTTCTCCATCGCGTCGCGCAGGACAGAACCGAAGCCGCAAGCGAATTCCGATACGACCGCAGCAGCCAGTGCTCCGACGACGGACGGAACCGTGGGGCCGATGCTGCCGAAGCCCAGCAAGCAACAACGACGCGAGACGGCCGAAGCACGTGCGATAGCGCAAGAGGATGTGCGCTACAGCTTGAAGAACCTGAAGCGCACGAAGCAGCGCAACGTAAAATTCTTCATCAATATTGCCCTGGACTACGACTTGAAGGCGCGCCTGCAGCGGTCAGCGCTGGAAAACGATCTGAAGATGACGGCGGTGGTGAAAGCAGCGCTCGACTATTATCTGACGGAAAATGGCTACTGACGAGGTCGGCAAAGAAGGCGCCGCGACATACCTGCGGCAGAGTGGAGAACTGCCCTCAGTCGGGCGGGTTCTTCTCGGTGAGTGCTTCGAGCGCCGCCTTGAGTTCCGCCTCGATCTGGCGGCGCTCCTCGATTGTCGGGGCGTTGCGGAGTTCGGCGCGCAGCTCTTCGATGTGCTGTTCGATCGTCATCTCTTCGTCTCCTTGACGTTTGTGAAAGATGGCGATCGCGGCTGTGAGGGGAGAAGACGGGTCAAGGTTCGCGTCAGCGACCGGCGGAGCCGGTGCGTGGAGGAGCCGATTTTGTCGGAGCAGAGCGGAGGCAAAATTGGAGGGGCCGCGCGACCTTGAGGCGGCTTTTTCCCTCACAGACAATAACCGGCACTGAACAGACAGGTTTTAGTCTCGTGTGCCACCCGTGAACGTCGCAGACGTTCAAACAGCTGGAGGCAAGACTTGGTGCGCACGTTTCAGATCGCAGAAGAGATCGTCAAAGAACGAAGCGAGGATTTTGCCGATCGCCTGGCGATCGCATACGAGAAGGAACGGCGACCCCTATGCCTTTGCCGAAACCCGGGTGTGCCGATGTATGTTGCTCGGATCGGCGATCAGCTCATCGTCAAGCGCATGCCGCTCAGCGGCCGCGCGCACGATCCTCAATGTGGATCCTATGAGCCTCCATATGAACTGACGGGCCTCGGACCTCTGATCGGAAGTGCGATCCAGATCGATGTTTCGACCGGTGCGGCCGCCTTGAAGCTCGATTTCACCATGACGAAACGGGCATCTCGGTCGCTGTCCGTCACAAGCAGTGCGCAGCGCCCGAAGAACGAGCCACGCAAGCTGTCGCTTCGTGCGCTCCTGCACTACCTCTGGCACGAGGGTGGGTTAACCGAATGGACGTCGCTCTGGATTGGCAAGCGACATTGGTGGCATGTTCGCAGCCACCTTGTCGAGGCGGCTCGCACCATGACGGTGCGGGGAGAACCGCTGGTCGATCGGCTTTTCGTCCCCGAACCGTTCCGGGCAGACGACAGACAAGCAATCGAGCAACGCCGCGCGGTGGCGCTGGCGGAGATTTACCAGATGCCCGGCCCGAAGAGGTTGATGCTGCTGGTTGGCGAGATCAAGGAGTTCGGCGAGGCACGATCCGGCCGCAAGGTCATCATCAAGCATATGCCGGGTTTTCCGCTTTTCCTCGAGGATCGTGCCTGGACGTCGTTGCAAAACCGCTTCAGCGCTCAGTTGGAACTGTGGCAGGCCAACGAGGTTTCCCATTTGCTGGCCATCATGACGATCGGCGCGACGGGATCAGGGCTGACGACAATCAATGAGATCGCTTTGATGACGGTGACGGCCGAGTGGCTGCCGATGGACAACGTCTACGAGGAACGTGTGCTTGATAGGCTGACGAAGATGCGGCGCAAGAGCGTGAAGGGGCTTCGGTTCAATTTGTCGCCTTCGCTTCCGGTGGCGTTTGCCACGCTACCGGAGGCGAAACCTGTGCCCGTTGCGCTCTATCTTGTGCCACCGGACGCCGGCGACGCGTTTGAATCCGCGTTGGGCGAAATGATCAAGGCACGCCCCGACCTTGGTTCCTGGGTCTGGCGGATCAATGACGGAGAAATGCCCCGCCTCCCGCCGGGTTAAGCGTCCAGCGCAATCATCACGAAAATGAATCGGTCGTGACCCATCGATTCATAACTCTCGTTGGACGCCGACTGGTGGATCTACAATTCTCCGGGACATGTTTCACTGTCGGTTTCAGCTCTATTGCCAGCGCGTCGATGCGAGCAAGAATATGGCGCGCTACTACGCCTTGTCGATCCAACCGACCTTGTTCGGAGAGATGGCCGTTGTCCGCGCCTGGGGCCGGATCGGTAAGCGCGGCGGCGAGAAGAGCGAGGTGTTTCCAACGGAGCGGGAGGCCGCTTCGCGTTTTCTGGAACTGGTGCGCAGGAAGCGCCAGAGGGGCTACAGACCCGTGGGAAACTGTGGACACCTTGGGGTTTGAGGGACGATGTCGGCCGAGCGGGCCATGACAAAACCGAATGCGACTGGAAAGTGTCATCTCCTTGTTGATGTAGAAGATGGCGCTGCGGCTGATGATGGAGTGGGCGGGATCAAGGTTCCCGGCAGCTGCCGGCGGAGCCGGCGTGCGGAGGTGCAGATTTTTCTCGGAACGTGGTGAAACGCAGCGGAGGGAACTTCGAGGATCCTCGCGACCTTGAGGACCGATACCTCGTTGCAGACTTGGTGGACCAAGCAGTCTGGTGTGGCACCGCGATGGCCAAGGCCGGGCTCCACGCCCGTCCTTGACCTTCCGTCAATGGCGGTTTCAGGAGACAATAGTCCCTCGCGTTATTGCCTCGCTGGTATAGGCAGAAATCGGTTTGCTGGGCCTGAAGCCGAGGTCGCGCTCGACCGGCAGGCCGAGCAGCCCGCGGATGTTTTCGATTTCCGAGAGCCTGACGCTGCCGAGCTCGGGGAAGCCAACCCCGAGATCGCAAAGGCCGAACAAAATGTCTGGCTCGTCGGGTTCGGCCGATGCAATGAGCCAGGTTGCTGCGCCGTCGGGTGTGAACAGTTTAAACACGGGAACGGGGTCGAAGTCTGGACCCTCCGCGAAGCGGGCGCCATTCTCCAGAAGCCTCGTGCGGATGTTATCGATGATGAGCTGCATGATGGGCTCCATATGATTGAGGACTGGAAAGCCGGCCCCGCTAAGCGGGGCCGGTCGACGTCTCAGGCATCAGGGTCGTTCCAGAGGATGACCTTGCGGCTGTCGTCGCCGCCGGGCGCGGGAGCGACGTTGCCGAAGATCACGCCGATCTCCGGAGCCTCCAGCTTCACCGAGAGGTATTCCTCGCCGGTCCGCTGGGAGTGGCGGTACCAGCCGGCGCCGATTTCAAAGCCGGTGCGGCGGTGGATGATCCTGTAGTCGGGAGCGACGTCGCTCGCCTTGGTGGCGTTCGGGATCAGGGCGATCGGGGCGTTGACCTTGATCGTGGCGAAGATGCCTTCGAGCGAGCCGTCGGTCTTCTGGGTCAGGGTTGCGATCGTGGTGGCCATTGTGCTGTCTCCTTTGGTTGCATCGGGAACCATTCCCGATGGCGCCAGAAGGAGGCGGCCCACGGCCGCGGTCACCGAGCCAAAGCGAGGGCGAACCCCTTTGGGGTTGACCGCATTAGGTCCGCGGGTTGCCTACAAAGGCGACATGGAAAAGGAATGGCTCTTGATGTAACCGAAGAACGGAGAAGCACATCGATCGGCCGCCCGAATGCTGCCCGTCTCAAGCATGCGGCGCGCATGAGGCATGGCACGATTCAATCAGCGCCCTCGCCCGCAGGGCGCTTAGCAACAGGTGGAGCACAGATCCTGCGAGGCTCCACCATCAAATCACCGAATGAGTGGAAATCGGCCACGACTGCTCCGTCCCCCTTGCGAGGCTGTACAGCTCCCGGCAGCTCCGAGCCGCGGCGATCATTGGCGATCCTGCCTCCGCCCACGGAGAGATGGGTAATACCGGGGAGCGAGCGCTGTCGTTGCCATGCCCAGAGATAAGGATGGCGATCACCTCGCCGGGACGAAACTCACGGCTCATCGTCATAGCGCTCACCGCGCGCCAGCCGTCCGACAGCCTCATCAAAGTGGACGGCGTGTTCGTCCGGCATTTCCGAGACACGGTAGGCGCGGCGCGAATCGGCGCCCGCACGCATCCGCTCGTAATGCTCATAGCTCATGAGAACGAAACGGGGGTTATTGTGCCGGGTGAGGACAACCGGTTCGCGGGCGGCGGCATCGGTGACATCGCCAACCTGCTTGTCGAGATCGCGTGTCGTAAACTGTCGCATCGGCATTCCCCTTTCGTTTCTCCATATTGACCATGTTTTCCTTTGCGAGAAAACGGCGCTCAGGCGCGCCCTCTCCTCCGAAGCGCCAGACCTGGATGCCGAGGCGGCGGCTTTTGTCGGTGCGGTCGCCGGTAATGCCGGAGCCTGGGAAGATGATGACGCCGGCGGGCGTGACCGACAGCATATCGTCGTTGCCGCGGAAGGGAGACGCCTTGGCGTGCTTCGTCCAGTTGGGCTAGCAAACCAGGCGTCCGGGATCAGCTACGCGTGACACCAGTCAGCCTTCGGGCTGCTGCCGCGTTTTTGACAGTGAGCGCGATTTTCTTGAGGAAGGCGGGACTGAAACTACCAAGCGGCGTGGCTGACTCGAAATCAAATGCCTTGTCGAGTTCGACCCGGTTGTATTCGTCGAGAACAATCCAGCACGGAAAATCCAGACCGGCGCGACGGCATTCCATTTGGCTGATGGCAAGAGAAAACCGGTCCGTGTCGGGCAACTGAGATGTAATGGGAAACAGGAACACCACGCCCGGTATGGCAGCAGTGCGAACAACTACACAGACTGGTCGGGCTTTACGACCGGATTCTTCGCCCGCTCTGGCTTGGCGCTTCCACAGGTAGAAGAAGCGGAGAACCTGGCCTGGCTCAAGCATTGTCGGCCTCGATAATATCCTCAAGACCGGTCATGAGTTCCTGGTGGATTTCTTCGGGAGCATCCATCAGGCCGTATGCGACGGTGTGGGAATAACCGATGAGCTTGCGGTACTGCTCGGCGGTCACAATGACGAGTTTGTCCTTGCCGCGCTTCGTCAATGTCACAGGTTCGATCAAAGCCGCTTCGAGGATTTCCCCTGAGGCTCTGTTCATATCTGAGAAGGTGAATTGCTTCATTGCCGTGGTCTCCTTGCCGAAATACGTATAATACGTATTCTATGCGATTAACGCAATTGGAATGGCAATTATCGGTTTTTCTTATTGAGGAAACTCTGCTTAATCAGTGAACTGGTGCGCTAATAACCGAACCGGGCGTGCTGCTCGGGAGAGGAGAATGAAGCAAACTATTCGCGGAAGCGGCGGTGGCACAATTAAGGAACACCCTGGAGCGCAGAAAATCCCCGGAAAGATTCATTTCCGGGGATCCGCCGGTTCTCGAATTAGCGGAAACTGACACCTCCGAAGCGCCAGACGGGGATGCCGAGGCGGCGGCTTTTGTCCGCGAGATTGCCGGTAATACCGGAACCCGGGAAGATGATGACGCCGGCGGGCATAACCGACAACATGTCGTCGTTGCGACGGAAGGGAGCAGCCTTTGCGTGCTTCGTCCAGTTGGGCTTGAAGCTGATCTGGGTCACCTTGCGGTTTTCGGCCCAACAGGCGGCAATGCGTTCGGCGCCTTTCGGCGAGCCGCCGTGCAGCAGCACCAGGTCCGGGAATTTGGCGCGGGCGCGATCGAGCGCATCAAAGATGCATTCATGATCGTTGTAGTCCATGCCACCGGAGAAGGCGATCTTGGTACCGGCCGGGATCAATACCTCCGTCTCTGCATGGCGGCGGGCGGAAAGGAAATCCCTGCTATCGATCATCGCCGCCGTCATATTGGCATGGCTGACCTTCGAGCCGGTGCGCGGACGCCAGGTCGAACCGGTCTCAGCCCCGAACAGGTCGGCAGCATAGTCGCGCATGAATTCGAAGGCGTTGCGGCGTTCCAGCAGCGTGATGCCTTCGGCGATGAGACGTTCGAGCTCGACGCTTTTCACCTCGGAACCGTCCTGCTCCTCCTGCCCGCTGTGCTGCGCGTCCTCGTTGCGCTGCAGTTCGCGCTGGATGCGCTCGCCGGCGCGGTGGAAGAGATTGACGCTCGACCAGAGCAGGTCTTCGAGATCGGGTTCCAGCCGCGTGTCGCCGAACATCTCGACGAAGGCGTCGAAGATTGCGGTGATGGCCGACTGGACGACCGGCTCTTCCGGCAGTCCACGTGGGTCTGGCTCGTCCTGGAGGGGGCGGTGGCCGTAGAGCTGCATTTCGTAAATGAAGCGGTCGGTTGGTGACGATGCGTGGTGAGGCTCAAAGCCGTCGTCGAGGGGCGCCAGCAGGTTCATGTCTCGTCTCCTTGGGATTGGGGCCGCGCCTCTCGCGGCCAGACGGCCATCCCCTCCCACGCGCCAGACGGTCCGGAACCGCAAGCGAAGCGAAGCGGCCCAGCGAAGCGCCGGGCGGGGACAAGAAGGTTTCTTGACCCGCGAGGAGCGCCGGCCTGGCGTATCGGCTCGAAACCGGAACCGGTTTGAGGAATAGCCGATACGCAAAAAGAACGCCGGCGCGGGGAAGAAACCTGATTGACCCGCAGAAGGACCTGATGTCGCGTGGTAGGGGTCGCCTCACGGCAGGCCGCGGGCGCGCTCTGTTCTGGAGAAAGACGGACAAGCACCTTGCCCGCACCGAGATGGCGCGCAGTCGCAACTGCCTCCCTCGGCTGGCTACCGTCAAACCGGGAGAAAGGCCATGGCGTCATCCGGGATGAGCTGCTCACGCAGCCGCTCCCTCAGCCGGTCCGGTCCCAGTTGCCGCAGGTCCTCATTGAAGTCACCGAGCTCCGGCTCGATGACCAGCGGCAGGATGCCGGCGGCCTGCGCGCGCCGGCTCAATCCTTCGATGCCGTGGCGACCGGCCGCATCGGCGTCGGCGGCGATGTAGAGGCGCACGGCACCGGGGGGAAATCGGAAGGCGACGAGGTGATTGGCGGTGAGCGCCGCCACCATCGGCATGCCAGGCATCACATGTGTGAGTGACAGCACGGTTTCCAGGCCTTCGCCGCCGGCCAACACCCGCACGGGCCCGCCGACCGGAAAGCGGAAGCGCACTGCGTTGCCGAGAAGGCCGCCCAGCGACCGGCGAGGATCTTCGACCGGCGCCTTTCCGCCGCGCTCCGGATCGAGCCAGGTGCGGTGCACCCCGGTGATCGTGCCGGCTCCGTCGGTAACGGCGGCGATCAGGGCGGGGAATACCGAGGTCCCGCCGGTCACGAGATCCCGATAGTAGCAGGACGGATGGAATCGGAGCGCCGCGTGAGCGGACGCCCGCAGGATGCCGCGCTGGCGCAAATAGGCGTCGGCCAACGTCCCATGCAGCGGCTTGCACATGGCGAACAGCCGGCGTGCTCGGTCGGAATTCGAGCAATTGGCTGACCGGGTGCCAGTCGCCTCATGCTGCAGGGCAGGTTGCGGCTCCGGCTGTGGCAGGCTGAGAAACCGGCGGGTTTCATGGGCGACGTCGCGGAAATCGACGAGGCCGCAAGTCTCGCGGACAAGGTCGAGGAGATCGCCATGCTGGCCGGTCGCCGCATCCGTCCATTTGCCGGTGCGCGGGCCGGTCAGATGAACATAGAGCGAGCGGCCCTTGCTGTTGGCGACATCGCCGACGATCCAGTAATGACCGGCGCGAACGCCGGCCGAAAGATAGTGGCGGCAGACCGCCTCGGCATGCTGTGCGAGACGGCCCGCCAGGTCTGACGCGGACAGCATGATTGGCTCCCTCAATGGCGGCTGGCAACATTGACCAGGCGATCCCGCTCCATCAGGCGCGACAGGATCGTCGGCCTCTCACCCGTCTTGGGCACGAAAACCGGGTTTCCCACGCGATGATCTCGCAGAACAGCCCGATCGCCCTCAACCATTCGCGCTCGCCCTCCGTGAGGCCGGTGAGTTCGGGATGGGCATTGCAACATCCTTTCGGACACGGCGATGCGACCGCCAACAGGGTCGGTCGGCATCGCGATGGAACAGAGGGGGTATCTCTGTGCGGTCAGGCTGCCTGTTCGAGGAGCTTCTTGGCCTTGCCTTCCAACTCGAGACGAGTGTCCTGATGGGTCTTGTCGCGCGCGAGCGCGGTGATCCCCTGCACGAAATCGAAAATGCTCTCTGGAGGACGCCCCTCCTCCGAGAGAACGGTGTCGATGATTTTGCCGGTTTCGCCCTTGGTGAATCCACGGCGCCGCAGGAATGCGTCCCGATCCTCATCGTTGCGGGCGACGATCCGTTCACGGGCAGCCTTGATGCCGGCGACGAATGGAGCAGGCGAGGAGTTGGCGAAACGCGTCAGCGCTGGCGCCGCCTCATGGGCGAAGCGTTGCCCGGCGAACTTCGAATGGCGGATATTGATCTCTTCGAAATTCTCCGTGCCCCACAGGTTGCGGTTGGCGCAAACGGCGCGAAGGTAAAACGACGCTATGCCGAGCGTCTTTGACCCCACCTCGCTGTTCCAGGCATAGAAGCCGCGGAAGTAGAGATCGGGATCGCCGTTCGGCAGGCGACCGGCCTCGATCGGATGCGTGTCGTCCACGAGGAACAGGAACACGTCACGATCGCTGGCGTAGAGCGTTGTCGTGTCCTTGGTGATGTCGACGAAGGGATTGTGGGTCATCGTCGCCCAATCGAGGACGCCCGGGACCTTCCAGATCGTGTCGCCGGTTCCGTTGCCCGCGATCTTCATCACGGCCGAGACCAGCTCGTGATCCCAGATGCGGCCGTAATCCGGCCCGGTCACCGCGCGAAGCTCGACGCGACCGTCGTCGGTTTCCAGTGTCTTCACCAGTTCGGCGCGATGGTTCAGCAATCCATGCTGCAGATTGATGCCGGCAAGCGGTGCCGGCAGCTGACGCATATAGGTTGACGGAGCGCCAATCAGGCTGCAGAGCTGGCCAAAACTCCAGTGGGTCGGTGCGATCGGCCCGGATTGACCGGGAACGATCAGCGTCAGGCGCTGGGCATTGTCGCGGCTGGCTTCAACCCTGACAGCGCTGGTTTCGACCATCCGGGCATGAGCGCGGTCGGCGCGCGATTTGACGGTATCATAGAGTTCGCCAAGCGACAGGTAGCGTTCGTCGTCCGGGCGGGAGAACCATTCGGACGAGACGCGGCCGATGCGCTCGCCGCGCGAGACGTCGACCTTGAAGCCGGTGGAAACCGGGCGGGAATGCTGAACAAGATTATTCATGTTGCAATCTCCTGAAACGGAAAAACCCGGCTGATCCGCTTCAAGCGGGGGCCGGGCTGGTGGAATGGAAAGAAGAGTATGAATTCGGCAGCGAGACGCGGCGCAGCCGCCGCGCCTCGGATCGATTGGGACCGTGTCGAATTACTCTGCCGCGTCGAGGTGGGTTTCCTGAACACCGTCTTGCGCATCGGTGACGGCATCACCGACATCGGCGTCCTCGGTCAGGAAGCCCGGGAGATCGGCTGCTTCGACGTCGGGCTCCGCATCCCCGCTGCCCTGATCGATCGCCGTCGCAGTCTTATCGGACGATGTCTCGTCGCTGTCGAGCCGCAGCGGCTCCGGCAGCCATCCGCTTCCTTCGAGAAGCCGTGCTGCCTCACGGGCCATGTCCGGCCTTTTGAGATGGTCAATCAACTGTGCGGATTGCTCATCCTTCGCCTCGCGAACGGCCTGCAGGATCCTCGCTTTGGTTACCCTTCCGAGGTAGTTGTCGACCGTCGGCGTCCACCCCGCCCCGACCATGCCGAAGCCGATCGAGCGGGCGACTTGATCTGCGTGGGTAATAGCGCGACTGCGCCTGCTCCACGGTTCGATCACTGCGTTCAGCGACAGACTGGCGCAATGGGCAAAGAGCATCTGCCGGCTAACCTCGTCGAGCTGGATCAGGTAATCCCAGAGTGCGCCCGGATCCTTCGGCAGATCCTGCCCCCAGGCTTCCTGTCGCTGATCGATCTCCTTGGCCCAGGGCGTGTCGGCAAGCCCCGGCGTCTGACTGAAGTTCGCGCTCTGCAGCGTGAGTTCCAGGCATGAGTCCAAACCGTAGAGATAGAAGATCTTCAACACGAAGCTGTGGAGCACGGCGACGAACGCCATGACCGGATCGTTGGCAAGTGCATTGCGAAGCGCAACCGTTCGCGCCGCCGTCAGATCGAGGATCAGGCGATCGGGAAGCGGCCGGGTAGTGTCGTCCTCCTCCTCGGATTGATCCGAGGAGACGGCCTTGCCGTTTACGGACATGCCGTCGGTGGACGAAGCAGCACTTGCCACCTGTTCATGGGTGTCGTCTTCATAACTGCCGGCACGACGATCATCAGCTTCGACCGTCGGCTCATCTTCGGGCCGAACAAAACCGCGTTCGATCTTGAGCTCGCCGTTCGCACTGAGCGAGATGAAGACACCGCCGCGTGCGACATCCTGCGGATTGAAGACATACGGCCGGTCGTTCAGGCCATCGAGTTCGGTCCCGAGTTCCTCGAGCCTCTTCTCGGTCTCTTCGGAATGATCCTCGACTTGCGCGTATGCGGCATCGAGCTTGTCATACTCGGCCCTCAGCTCGTCGTAACGGCTGATCTCTTCCGCCGACACCTCAGCCTGTTCGCCGTAGAACCGGCGAAGACCTGACGTATGGCCATAGGGGAAATCGAGGGCTGCCTCGACCCATTTCCAGCCTTCATCAGACTTCAGGGCCTCGGCGTCGGTCTTCAGTTTGTCGAACACCAGTTGCTCCAGCGTTGCCGGATCCTGAAGCCAACCACCCTGATCCTGCTCGAACAGATCGCGCATGACCACGCCGCCGGCCGCCTCGTAGACGTCGACGCCAACATAGACCGCCCGGCGATCGCTGGCGCGGACCGCCGTCTCGGTGAGCAGCCGGCGGATGTAATACGCCTCCTTCACATGCGAGCGCGAGACCGTGTCCCACACCTGTTCCTGCTTGGCGTGGTCATTGGTGATCGAGAAGGCCATGATTTGTTCGAGGCTCATCTCGTCGCTCGCATAGAGGTCGAGGAGACGCGGCGAGACCGAGGCAAGCCGAAGCCGCTGCTTCACCGTCGCCGCGGAGATAAAGAAGCGGGCAGCAATCTCCTCCTCGTCCAGACCTTGTTCACGTAAGGTCTGGAAGGCATGGAACTGATCGAGCGGATGCAGTTGAACCCGATTGACGTTCTCGGCAAGCGAATCCTCAACCTCCAGCGTTTCACTGGTGCTGACGATGCAGGGAACGCCGGCTGTCTTGCCCAGCCGCTTCTGGCTGACGAGCAGTTCGAGGGCACGATACCGGCGCCCTCCTGCCGGAATACGGTAGATGCCTGTCTCCTTGCCGCCACCGTCACGTTCGGGCCTGACGCTCAAGCTCGAAAGCAGGCCGCGGCGAGCGATATCCTCGGCCAGATCCTTGATCGAGACGCCCGCCTTGATCTTGCGGACGTTCTGCTGGCTGAGCACCAGCTTGTTGAAGGGAATATCGCGAGCGGCGCTGAGGGTGATCTTCTGAATGGCCTGTGCCATGTCGTTTCTCCATGACGGGCCGGCCGGAGCCTCTCTCCGAACCTCCAAACCCGTCACAGAATCCCCTTCCCCCCTCTTCCTCTCAGCCGCTCTGCTCCCGCCACATCGAGGGCTCCCCAGGAAGCTCGCGAATGTCGACGCGCCCGGCTCTGTGCAAGGTTTCGACTATTTCGCTCTGTTGACATCCTGGCGATGGGGGGATGCCAATCTGTGATGAAAAATGCACGCTCAGCTGCCGGAAGTACGGCCCTGACTTTGCCCGGCAACGACGGCGCAAGGAAACCGTCGCATCCGCCGAAACACAAAGGCCGCCAAGCGGTTGCTGATCAAGCTTATGAAGAGGCAAGGAACCGCTCCAAGCGCATCGTCGCCGACAAGCTGCGGTCGTATGGAGCAGCGAAACCTCAGGTCATACCGCAGGTCGAGCATCGACTCACAAGGGATTGAACAATCGAGCTGAAAACTCGCATCTACCTTTGCAGGCAGAGTCCGAGGCTCAATCGATTCGGGCGGCGCGCAGCGTCATGTGTCCAGCATTTTCGCAACGGCTGGTCGCACTCCAATTAGGGTTTGGCATCGGCAGCGACCACCTTCCCGCGAGAGATATTTCGTGAACTAGGACCAAAGTCGCTATGCATCTAGGACCAAAGGCTGAAGCGCGCGGATTGAATTCAGGCCAGTATACACGCCATCGCAGTTCGACCTCGGACGGGCGCAACGCAGTCCGGAGGCAAGTCATGGAGAGAAAAGCGGATCCGGTCTGGTACCCCTTCCTGGAGCGCATTCATCCACCCTCGCTCGATCGCGAATTTGCCTCGGTCGAGTTCGAACTGGCTTTTGCCGTCAATATTCGGACGGCCTTGGCGCTTGTTGAAGCCACGCCCGCTTGTCGCCGGTTTGCCGACATCGCCATAAGCAATGCGGCCAGCTACAGCTGTTTACGCCACGGAGGAAAAAAGGGCGAGATTCTCGCCGATGCCTTGCGCGCGATTAACGAGGCACTGTGGCGACTAGCAACGGAATTGCGCAATTGTGAAATGAAGCTGGACACTTTCGTTGATCTCACCGCGCTCTTTACGACCGAGATTACCGATCGCCGACGCAGTCATTTTGATTTTCACAAAGTGCGCCACCAGATATTGGAAGACGATTTGCCTCCCGCCTGGTAACGGCGAAAGTTCGTCTTTCATCGAGTGTGATCTGTGCACCGGAACAATCCGGTACTTTCAATGTTGCGCATATGCCGCTCCTGTCACGGATGCGGCATTTTCAGAACGTAAACCTTTTGGCCCGCTGTTCGCCGAACAGCGGGCCGGGGCAGAAGAGAGCGATCAAACCACGATTTTGACTCAAGGCTCGGTCTCTTTGCGCCAGGCTACGTCTCTGGCGCAATTCACAGCACAGGCACTGTAATCGTATCGGCCTCAACGGCGGTCCCGATGGAAGCAGGGTCATGCTGGCTCCCTATTGGTGGAACCCGGCATACCACTGACGCGGCACGAGGCAAGTGCCTCGATCAGACCCGCCGCCGTGTCTCCGCCATCAGAAATACCGCCAGTACACAGCACAGCAGGCCAAGGGACGATGGCAGCCCCTGATGTCCGATCAGTTGCATCGCCAGTCCTGTCGCGGGCGAGCCCACGATGCCGCCGATGCCCCATACGAACGCGAATGCCGCGTTACCGGCGATCAAGGCTTGACCGGTGAAACGCTCGCCGAGCTGGATCAGCGACATGGTGTAGATCCCGAACGAGACCCCGCCCCAGACGAAAACGAGCGGCCAGATGAGCCACGAGTTGAAGATCGACGGCAACAGCAGGCAGCCGGCCAGCGAAGCCAGTGCACAGCACAACATGGTCCGCGTCGAGCCAAACTGTTCGGCCACGCGCCCGAGCAATATCTGCACCACGGCATTGCCTGCGATGAAACAGGTGATGAGCGAAGCGATGCGCTCCTCGGCGCTGCCGAGCGCGGCGCCATAGACCGTGAACAAGGAAAGCAGGATCTGCTCGAAGGCGGCAGCAGTGAAAACCGCGAACAATAGGAGCGGCGCCAGTGCAAAGAAGCCACCGACCGATGTTGCCTCGCCTTCATGCGGCATCTTCGGCAGGCGCGGCACGACCGCAAGCACGATCAGGCCGCAGAGAAGGAAGGACACGACGCCGATCATGAAGGGCGGCCAACCCTGCGTGCCGACCAGGCCGAGCGACAGCGGGCCGATGGCGAAGCCACCCGAAACAATCGATGAATACAGACCCATGATGCGGCCCCGGCGTGGCGCGGGCGTAATCGAGATCAGCCAGGTTTCGCTGATCACGTAAAGCGGATTGGCGAAGAAGCCGAGCAGGAAGCGCAGCGGCTTCCAGGCCCAGACGTCCTGCGTCCAGGCAATGGCGATCAGGGTAAGCGCCGCCAGGATCGAACACAGGATCGCAAGCCGCGCCCCGCCCACACGCCGCGCCAGCGCCGGAATGAAGGGTGAGGATACAATGAAACCCAGCGGCGTCATCGCCGCCGACAAACCGATCAGGCCGGGCGTCGTCCCCTGTCGCTCCAGGATGAAGCTGAGCAGCGGATAGGTCAGCCCCTGGGCCACGGCGAACACCGTAACGGTCGCGATGATGCCCGCCATCGCGGCCCATGGGATCCGATCCTCTCGCGGTGATGTCGTGCTTTGCAAGAGCCGGCGAACCACAGCGGCACGCGGAAACTGGCGATCCGGTGTCATTGCAGCATTCGCCTTATCGTTGCCAGAAGGGCTTGGCGATCTCTGCCTCGACCTGCCGTCTCGTCAGACCGATATCGTCGATCAAACGGGGATTGTCCTTCGACATTTGCTCAAGTTTCCAGCGAAAATGGGTCCGCTCGTCCCAGGTCGCGATAGTGCTTCGCAGGGCCGCCAGGCTGTAGTGCCGACGCGACACTTCCGCCCGCCCCACGGGCATTTCCGGCTGCGCTGCCTGATGCGGGGCCGACGCAAGGGTATCGTTCATGGCAACCTCCATAGGGTTTGAGGGTCGGAGAACCCTCGACCTGAAAGAGGATGAATTCTGCAAGATACGAGCAGCGTTGTACTTAAGCTCTCCCGAATAGTTCCAAAAACTTCCAAACGGGCTACGTGCGATCTCCTGGTATCGACCCGAAGCTGACCTGACGCGTCGACGCAGTCCGTCTGGCGAGACGCGCGATTAAGCAGGAACGTACGTCAACCTAATCACGTCCTCGCCAACGTGATCGGTGGTAACAAGGCGGAGTGGAGGCCGCGGGCCGGCGAAGAATGGCTTACCGCGACCAAGCACGACGGGGTGGAAGTAGAGTCGATACTCATCAATAAGACCAAGGTCGGTTAGGCTTCGTGCCAGATCTGGTCCGCCAACTTGGATCTCCCCAACAAGCCGAGCCCTCAGGCCACGTATCACCGCCTCGATGTCATCCTCGACAAGTGTGGCGTTGGGACCGACTGACTTTAACGAGCGCGACACGACCCACTTCGGTTGGCGCCGCCACGCCGCCGCGAACTCGCGCTGCTCCGCACTCCACTCAGGACGGTCTTCGTCCCAATAACGCATGATCTCGTACATGCGGCGACCGTACACACTGCCCGTCAGGTCGCGCACTTGCTGTATCCAGTGACGAAAGAGCGCAGGGCCTGTCGGCATTTCCAGGTGGTCGACGTAGCCGTCCAGGGACTGGTTCATTCCAAAGACGAGCTTCGCCATGCTGCAAGATCTCCACCTAAAGGTCTTCAGATTAGCTTGAGCTGCCGTTACGCGGAAGTGAGATTGGGCACAAACGGCACGCCGCTTTGTCGGTGTGACGAATAACCAGAGGTCCGCTTTCGGACCCAAAGTCGATCTTAGCGCGCATCTGGAAGTCGACCAGCCCAACCGGGTTCCGAGGAGAAGATGTCGGGGTCTCCGGTCACTCCTTTTCGCGCATTTGAGACCTTCAAACCGAAGTGAGGAAGCCGCCCTGCCAATGCGGCGCGCAGCTTTCCGCCGCGGCCCGGCTTGGCCCGTCCGTTGCAATTGGCGCTCACGCGACTATTTTGTATGCTTCGCCACCCTCCTATCTGTGGCAGAGAAAAGCGCCCGGGAGCAAGTCATGTGCCGGAATATTAAACCCCTGTTCAATTTTGATCCGCCAGCGACGCACGAGGAGATTCGTGATGCCGCGCTTCAGTTCGTGCGCAAGGTGAGCGGAACAACCAAACCATCGAAACGCAATGAGGCTGCGTTCGAGCGCGCGGTCAACTCGGTCGCGGGATGTGCCCGCGAGCTGCTTGATTCGCTGGAGACTTCCCAACCCCCTCGCGATCGCGAGGAAGTAGCCGCAAAGGCGCGCGCGAGAACGGCGGTCCGGTTCGCGTAATGGAGGCCTGTCACGCACGGGAGATCATAGTCAGGTTTCAAGTTTGGACCTTTGCGGTCCCCACAGTGTGTGACGAGTCTAGCCGGAGCCGACAATAGAGTGATGATATTCTCAAGTGGCCGCTCGTGGCGCGAGAGCGACCATCGGCTTTCGCCGATGCCATTGACCCAAGGGGCAATGCTGCGCCGACGAGCGCGGCAGTCGTCAGGAAATCTCGGCGGTTTAGTGCTGAACGGCTTTCTGCGTTCGATCCGGTTGGTTCGCTTGTTTTGTGCGTGATCTTCTCCTGGTTCTCACGGTCTGGCGAAGGGGCGATCAGTTGCCTGGGGTGGCAACTTCGTCGAACCCCAGAGAGGTCGAGAGCTGCCGATGGGCATCGATCTGCTTCTGGAGACTGGTGATCTTTTGTTCTGCGGTGCTGATGGCGTCTGCGCCTGCAATGAAGCGGGCTGGCAGTTCGTCCAAATTGGTGAGTGTCAGCAAAGCCTGGGCAAGCTTGGCGGGGTCACCGGATTGCTTGCCATTGTAGGACTTCCAGAACGCCAACTGTTGTGCCCGCCGCTCGGCATAGTCCTCGATCGAGGGGACTGCGTAATTGGTCGACTCCTCTGTCAGAAGCTCCGTGCGGAAGAAGCCTGGATTGACGATCATGGTCTGAATGCCGAATGGCGCGACCTCGGCTTGGACCGACTCCATCCATCCTTCAAGGGCGAACTTGGAAGCGGCATAGGCGCTGCCGAACTCGAAGCCGCCGAAAGCCGCGCTCGACGATATCGAGATGATTTTTCCGGCGCGCTGTTTGCGCATGACAGGAAGGACGGCACGTGTGACGTTCATCGGACCGATGAGGCTCGTCATCAGTTGCATGTCCATCTGGGCGGGTGTCAGTTCCTCGAAATATCCAGCGAAGAAGCTTGCGGCGTTGTTGACCAGCACATCGATGTGACCAAAGCGTTCGACCGCCGACCTCACCGCCTGCTCGGCATCCACGGACTTGTTCACGTCGAGTTTGACGACAAGCAAGTCTGCAGACTGTCCAATGGCTTTGGCCACCTTTTCGGGATCACGACCAGTCGCAACCACCTTGTGACCCGCAGCCAGAGCGGCCTTTGCGAAATCCAACCCCATGCCGCGCCCGGCACCTGTGATCATCCATACGTTGCTCATGTCCACATTCCTTCGTTGTCTGAAGGCAAGATACGCCACGAGCAGAGTGCTGATTAGGCGGTATTATCTGCATGTACTTAGAAAGGGGATTTCTAAATAGACGCTTTTTGACGACAACGCCCGGCAGCGATTCCTCGGCTGCCGGGCGGCGTTCTGATGTGTCTTTCTTGGAGACAGAACCGATCGAATTGTCAAACAGCGCTAATGTGAGTGCCAAACCAATCCAGAACGAGCTGCGGGTTCTGGCCGAAGTAATTGTATCCCTGGAAACGTTGGTCAGTCCCTTCAATCCAGAACAGCTTCTTGTCCTTCGACGAGATCGTGTCGTAGATTTCCTGAACATTGGACGGTTTGGTCAGGAAGTCATCGCGAACCTGGGCGACGAGGGTCGGCACGGTGACCGCCTTGGCATATTCCATCGGCCAGACGTCGGCGAGATGAAAGCCGGTCCGCTTGTGAAACGCGACGTCGAAGCGCTCGAGGCCATTCTCGATCTTCTGGTTCTCCACCGCTGTCTGGACGAAGATGCTCGGCGAGACGGGCTGCAGCGCGATCATCGCCTTGATGTGTTCGAACTCCTCCGGGTGCTTCTGCATGCCGACGATGGTCGCGTTGGCTCCAAGGCAGCGGCTGTAGAGAACCGTTTTCATGTCCTTGGTGTCGGGTCTGGATTTCGCGTAGCGCATCGAGCCGATGACGTCACGATATTCGAGGACGCCGTGGCCGTTGACGCCGCCACTGCCCGTGCCGCTGCGGCCATGATTGCGCATGTCATAGGCGATGATGTTGTAGCCCGCATCATGCAGGACCTTGTATTCCGGCAGGAAGTTAACCTCGAAGCCGCCGAAATTGGTCCACGGCTCAAGATGGCCCGGATATCCGTAGCGATTGCAGGGCATCGGATGATTGCAGATGATCAGGCGATCTGAATCGGCGGGAATAAACCAGCCCTCGATCGTCACGCCGTCCATCGCGGGGAAGAAGATTTCCTCGTAGTCCATGCCATACTCATGCGGCCAGCGCAGAATGGGAGTGCGGGTCGAGTGCGCCATCAGATCGGCCATGCCGTTGATGAATTCTTCTGATTTCGCGTCGGTCATCGTCGTTGTCGCTTTCACGTCTGCGGCCTGCGCACTGGCAGAGGCGGCGGCCATGATGGGAAGAGTGGCGAGTGCCGCGCCGGCTTTCAAAAGCTGCCGGCGGCTGTTCGACGCTGCACCGTCATGTTGAAGGGTAGAGTCAATCTGGTTGCCCATTTCAGGCTCCTTCTTGATGAGAGGTCGATGTTTGAGAGAACTCGAAGCGGCGGCGATGTCATGGCCCGCCTCGTTGCCCCGTCACTGCTTGGGAGGAACAAAGCCTTCGGTGATCACGACTGAACCTTCGGTCGACGCGACACGGAACTTTCGGGCAGCCGTATATTCCGGGGAGTCGTAGAACCGTTGCGCGTCCGCAACGCTCGGGAATTCGGCGATGGCCATGACGGACTGCGGCTTGCCTTCGACTGCTGTCGCATTCAGGTTGAAGACTATGATCTTTCCACCGAACTTCGGAGCAAGCGGGCCTGCTTCTTCCATATATTTCTGGTAGCCCGCCTGATCCTTGATCGTGTAGTTGGCGATCATGTAGCCGGGTGCCTGCAAATCCTGTGCGTGGCCCGTCGAGCCGAAAGCCACGGCCATGGCGATGGCTGTGCTGGAAACGAGTTTCTTCATGTGAGATGTCCTTTTTATCAATCGGCCACGTTTCTCCGTCGGCACGATCCGGCGGATCGTGTCGCTTGAGGAAACAGATGGTGTGATGAGAAACCCGGGTGGCGTCTCCGTCCGGCTTTCATGAAGAGGAATGTAACCGGGATCGGTCCGTAAGATTAGACGGCATAATCTGCATGAAGTCAGAAACACCAGAGATAAATCCGTCTCGCAGTTCGAGCTGCTCCGCAGGAGAACGAATGGCGCTGCGACGGGCAGCATATTGGTCCGCAGCCACTATCCCTTGTAGCGGAGCGCTTCGAGCAGGAGTGCGAAGGCCGGGGTGTGCTGGCGTCTGCTCGGATAGTAGAGGTGATAGCCGGAGAAGGGCTGACACCAGTCCTCCAGCACCCGCACCAGCCGTCCTTCCGTAATGTGGTGGGTAACCTGGCTTTCGAACGTGTAGGCCAACGCCAGCCCGTCGAGGGCGGCCGCTTCCAGCATTTCGCCGTCGTTGAGAATGAGCGGTCCATTGACCCGGACCTCGAGCTCGACACCGTCCCGCTCGAACTCCCATGCAAAGAGGCCGCCGCCCGTGGTCTGGCGATAACTGGCGCAACGATGGTCGCCAAGGTCGCGGGGCGTTTCCGGTACCTTATGTTTGGCGAAGTAGGATGGCGAGCCGACGACAGCCATGCGCAAATCCGGGCTGACCTTGACTGCCACCATGTCTTTCTGGACTTGCTCACCCAAACGGATGCCCGCATCGAAGCGACCCGCAACGATATCGGTCAGTCCTTCCTCCAGACTGATTTCGACGGAGATGTCGGGATATTCCGGGAGGAGCTTCGACAGCACGGGCCAGAGCACGGTTTTCGCCGCATGCCGGAATGTGGTGATGCGGATCGATCCAGCGGGCTTGTCGTGAAGCGCCGTGAGCGCCGCGAGTTCACTGTCGATGTGGTCGAAGGCAGGCCGGAGGCCATTGAGCAACTTTTCTCCGGCGTCGGTCAGCGACAGGCTTCGGGTTGTTCGTGACAGCAATCGGACTTTAAGGCGTTCCTCCAGCATGCGGACGGCGTAGCTCAGTGCCGATTGGGACAGCCCCAGCTTGGCGGCGGCTCGGGTAAAACTACCTTCTTCGGCGACTGCAATAAATACGGCCAGGTCGCTGAAGTCGCCTTTTCTCATTTATCAATCCCATTTCTAACTCCATGTGGATTATAAGGGTCGCGGAGTAAAGTAGCAAATGCTGCAAGGGCAAACCGGGGGTCCGAGGAAACGATGTCGGGGTCTGCCTTTGGCCGCCAGAAGCGGCGATCGACGCAGCCGTTTGAGGAGACGCCGAAGAACCCGATGGCCTGCGCGTCCGGAAAAGCGCCCGGTGGGTCGCCAACTACGCCCGCAATCAATAGTAGGATGAGACGCACACCCGTCGCGGACCGTGGAAGGGCTGGAACGTGTTGTCGTAAGCCCTGTAGGACCGGTAGCGCGCATAGCACCAGCGCGTATGTGTGTTGCCGCCATAATAGACCTGGCGGTAATTGCGCGGCGCGTAGTAGCGCGGACGGTAATAGGTCGGCCCGTAGTAGCCCTGATCGTAGTAGCCCTGATCGTAGTAGCTGGGGCCATAATACCTCGGCTGCGCCAGCAATCCGCCGATAATTGCGCCGGTCGCGAGCCCGCCGAGTGCCCATGCCCAATCGTCGTCACCATTGTGGTGTCCATGCCCGCCGTAGCCCCGATAGCCGCCCCGGTATCCACGGTCGTAGCCGCCGCGGTAACGCCTGTACTGGACCGGCTGCGCCTCTGCGACTTCGATCTTCGGCACGGCAACGGTGGGAAACGCCATGGCCGGCGGGCCGCTCGTCAGCGCCGTCATCAGCGACAGGGCAAAGATTGCTAACCTTTTCATTGGCTTCACCTTTCCTCTGCAGCGCCCTGCGTCGAATACGGCGCGCAAGGACGCTGCAGCCCTTTAAATGCACTGCGTAATTTTACCCTAAAATCGATTTTGACTCGAGAAATTATGCATTAGCAATAATGGACCCATTCGCGGTGTCGCATCGCCTCGCGCGAAAAACGCATTTCGTTGATCGCGAACGCTCGTATTGTGGGTCCTCTTTCCATCCGGTGCGGTCCTTCTGCAGGTGAGGCCGCTTTGGGGGCCTAAAGCGGCCGCCTCTCGTGTGGAGGCCTTTTTGTTGACTGCGTAACTTGGAGAAATCGGTCCTCTGCAGACGGCGCATCGGAAAATGCACAAGAACTTTCTGCTACGCACATGCCGCCAAAAATGTTAATGCAGGTAGGGGGGCAGTTTCGTCGAGGGGACATGCGCCGCCTGCAGCAGGGGGGAGTGCCTCGTGCCAATCGCCACCGTGTCAAGCCGGATGCTCGCCGTCACCGAGGAAATGCGCACGGTGATGGATTTTGCACGAAACGTCCTGGAGGGCGACGGCCTGGGGCCTGATGCCTGCGATTTCATGTTCGGCAATCCGCAGGAAACGCCGTTGCGCGGATTTGTCGATGCATTGATCCGCCACGTCGAGCCACGGGATGTTCACTGGTTCGGTTATAAAAAGTACGAAGCGCTGGCGCGCGAAACCGTGGCCCGTTCGCTCAGCCAGGCGCGAAGCCGGGACTACAAGCCAGACGACATTGCGATCACCGCGGGAGGGTTCGGCGCGATAGCGGCTGCGCTGCTCGCCGTGCTCGAGGTGGGAGAGGAAGTCATCTATCCGCGTCCCGGCTGGTTCGCCTATGGTGCCCAGATTCGCGGCGCGGCAGGGACACCCCTCGCCGTCGACCTAGCACCGGGAACTTATGACCTCGATCTCGAAAGGATCGAGGCAGCGATCACTCCGCGCACCCGCGTGGTGGTGGTCAACACGCCGCACAACCCGACCGGTCGCATCTTTCCCCGCGCTCAACTCGACGCGCTCGCCGACAAGCTCGCGGCCGCGTCCGAAAGATTTGGCAAGGTGATTTATCTCCTTGCCGACGAGCCCTATGCGCGACTGGTGTTTGACGGCCATGCGCATATCAGTCCGGCCGAGAGCTACCCGCACACGCTGATCGCCTATTCCTTCGGCAAGACCTTGCTCACGCCCGGCGAGCGCCTGGGCTGGCTCGCACTCGGGGCGGACATGCCCGAGTCCGATCGCATAAGGCTGCGCGAGGCTGTCGACATGGCGCAGGTTTCGCACGGTTGGGCTTTCGCCGGCCGTACCCTGCAGCGGGCACTGCCTGATCTCGAGAAGCTCAGCATAGATGTCGCAGCCCTCGCGCGCCGCCGCGATCGCATGGTCGAAGGCTTGAGGGCAGCGGGATACGACCTGCCGGTGCCTGAAGGTACTTTCTATCTCATTCCACGCTCCCCAATACCGGACGACACGGCCTTCGCGGCACGTCTCGCAACTGAAGGTGTCTGGGTGCTGCCCGGCAGCGTCGCCCAATTGCCTGGACGACTGCGGATCAGTTTGACTGCAAACGACGGCATGGTGGAGCGCTCTTTGCCCGTCTTTGCGCGAGCGATCCGGGAAGTCGCAGCCTAACTCCTGGCGAGCAGGAGCTCACACAAGGGCTGCTGACGTCGGATCGGACACATTTAATCCGCTTGTGGCGCAATCCGGAAGCGGACCGCCTTCCGCTTGCTGCCCCGAAGTGGACAAGTGGTTGCTCTGTCGTCCCCCCTGGCCGGGCTCGTCCATTCGGATTCTGGATGTCAACCTAGCCCCACCTATCCTATGATTCAGCGGAGTTCGTCGTTGCGACAGGAGCTAGAAAATGTTCTCGGTGGGAAGTCCGAGTGCGAATGAACCCGCGTAATGCGCCTGGGCTCCGGGCTGCATCGGATGTTAGCGCGCGCCCTGTATGTCACGGAAGCAGCGCTCCAATCCGGCTCGACGAGAGCCATGAAAACAGTCAGGCAATCTCCAGCCGTGACGAAGCGCCATCAAGTGCCTGCGGTGTTACCGATCTCCACGCAGTCTCGGATTCTTCGTGGGAAGCATTAAGACGGCGGGCTACGACATCGTGGTTGAGCCACCGCACCGGACCGCAAGGCAAAGAGGATTCACCGAAAATCAACTGCCCGGTCGCCTCCACTACAAGCGCGCTCAGGAGGTCGCTGATCATCACCTTACTGTCACGGTGCATCCGTGTGATTTCGTTGGACGTGCCGATCGTCAGGTCGGCCTGTGCCTGGCTGTTGGGCATCGGCCATGCGGAGAAGTCATAGAAAGGGATCATTACTTCGCTTGCCTGCAGGTCACTGATTCTGCGGATAACGTCATCCACTGTGAAACCGTCCACCAGAAGCTCCTCGCATGCACGCCATTGTTCGGCTGCCCATCGGCCGCCGTTCTCTTTCTTCAGCGCAAGCAGAAGGGGTATTAGAGGTAGCTCAATGCCCGTGAACACGTCGGAAGAGTTGGTCCGGATTTCGGGGCAGTTGTAGACGGCCGCCTTCACGCCCACCGCCCATGCATCCTCGGCGATGCCCTCGAGTCGCATCTTGGCGTAGCCCTGCGTGTAGTTCGTGTAGGTCTGCCAACGATATTCGTTGTCGATCAGGATTCCCGTGCCGTGGTAACCGTACGCCGTATATCTGACCTGGCCGCCCGACGCTTCGACGCGCTCGCGGATCGCCGCGCTGAAGTCGATGAGATGGCGGAAGGTGTTCGCCGAGACCTCGTCGAAATTCTGAAGGATCAGTTTGCCCATGTCGCTGTCAAGCAGGGCCTGTGACGACAAATGGCGGGACCCAGTCCCCTTGTAGATTCTGTTGGCAACGACCAGGAAAACCTTTGCCTTGGGAATGCCCCCGGCCATCGTATGGGCGAAGAAGACGTTGCGGCCGTCGGCGATCATGCCGTCTAGGATGGCCATGACCTGCGACAGCGAGTTCGTGAACCGTGCAGTAGCGACGGCCTTACATCTTTCGATGTATTCCCAGTCAAGCTTGTCATGCTCCCAGCTCTCGAGCGTCATTCCGGCCAGGAGGTCGGTAGGGGTGGAACCCTCCGCGGGGGCGTCGAGATCAAAGCCAGCCATAAGAGGAACGTTGATGATCGTCCCGCCCAGCCGGGCTTCGGCAGCCGCAAGCTCATCGTCGGTAAGAGGCCGCAACGCATTGTTCTCGTCACGCCGTCCGACCGTGATACCCACGATCTGCATTCCGGTTTTCCGGGCTTGGTCGAGGAGGCCAGTCGCGTAGCCGCGTCCGAACAATTCGCCGAACAGAACGAAGACATCGCCTCTCCGAAATACTGTGTTTTCGGCAACGGTCTCTAACGCGATCGGGTTTTTCATACGTTCAGTTCTTCCAATCAGGGTCGTCGGGCATTAGCGCCGACAGTCGTTGATGACTACTTGAACCCAGTCGCCCCGATTGGGAAGTCATTTAAAGTGACCGAGTATATCGAAACGTGAAGCGCCGTAAGGACTTGTCGGCTCCAGTCGGGAGACTGCTTTGACTTTGCCAGCCGCTCAGGAGAACGGTGACTGGTACCCCCCCCTGCGGAACACAGGTGTTGTCAGAGGCGCGATCCTTCCGAAAGACGGATGGTAAAGGGAAGGCGCGTGGTCGCTTCAGAGGGCGGCAAGGCTGGTTCCGGCCCTTTGCGGTCATGACACTTCGCTCGACGGCTTCCGCCCCTCAATTCGAGGGGCGGCTTGCAAGCTCGAACGCAATCAATTTTTCAAGTGCCTTTTGAGTGCGTTTCCCGTGTCTGCTTGTCGTCAACATCATGCCCAACGCGACTGCCGGCATCGGTTCACCAGGGCCATGGGCCTTCCGGCCCAGTGAAGCTTCCCGTCGGGCTCTCCATGTCCAGGGCGGCCAGAACAAGCGGGCGCGCCCCCACCTCGACGCTGTCGGTTCCTTGGAAATCGTTGATGGCGGTTGCGGTGTAGCTTGGACTGACCGCACGGACCTTGATGCCGGTGTTCTCAAGTTCGATCGCAAGTGCCAAGGTCATGGCGTTGAGCGCTGTCTTGGATGCGGGATAGGTCACCCCGAAGTGGGACCGGAATGGAAAGTTCGGGTCGGAATTCAGCGTCAGTGAACCCACACCGCTGGAAACGTTCACGATCCGCCCCGACGATGAAGATCGGATCAATGGTAGCATCGCTTGCGTGACGGCGAGAGCGCCGAAGACGTTGGTCTCGAAGACCGCCCGGATCTCGTCCAGCGGCGCGACACTCGCTGCGCTCGCGCGTATGACTTCCTGACCCGATGCATAGCGGCCTGATTGGATGATCGCAGCGTTGTTGACGAGGAGATCGAGGCGGCCAAATTCGGAAGTGACTCGTTCCGCCGCCTTCGCGATACTGATCGCGTCGGTGACGTCAAGTTCTATGGCGGATGCACCTTCCCCTATCTCCTCGGCCGCCCTCTGCCCGTTGGCCAAATTGCGTGACCCGACCAGAACGATGTATCCGTGATCGGCCAATTCCTTGGCGACCTGCTTTCCAAGTCCTTTGTTCGCCCCGGTCACGAGGGCTACCATCTTGTCTTCCATTACTTCTCTCCACAGTGCTGTCGACCAATGAGATGGCAGCGGGGCCAATCTCTGGCGGGTGGCGGAAGCCGCGTGGTGGCGTTCCATCACAACGCGATATGGACACGAGCTAACTTCGGCGGTAGTACATACAAAAAGGTAAGTGTGAGAAAAATTTGATGAACGATGTTCAAAGCACATGTGGCCTCGACGTCTCGTTGGCGGTCATCGGCGGCAAATGGAAACCGTTGATCTTGTATCATCTCCAATGCGGACCAAAGCGGTTCGCGGAGGTCAGACGTCTGGTAGAGGGCATCAGCGAGAAGGTTCTGATCCAGCAGTTGCGCGAACTCATGGCGGTTGGCGTGCTGATCCGCCATGATCATCAGCGGGTGCCGCCGATGGTAGACTACTCGCTCACGCCTTTCGGCGAGACGCTCGTGCGCGCTTTGATTCCGCTTTGCGAGTGGGGCACGCTGAACCGACAGCACGTAGCAAACGTTTTGCTTACCGCCTAGAAGCCTGGCCGACGTCCCCGAACGACCAAACGGTGTTAGCTGACTAGGCCTTTAATGGGTGACGCATTCCAGAACCGTCGCCGAAAACATAGCGCGTTGGAGGCGGAGTCTCGGGTGGTTTTGCAAGCTGACGCTCGTAGAGCGAAAGCTAGTCATGACCGCCTTTGGCGCAAAGAAGCTATCGGCTTCGGCGCGTCAATGAAGAAGGTTGCCCTCTGCAGGATACGAACAGCGTCGTAACTAAGCCCTCCCAAAAAGTTCTCAAAAACTTCCAAACGGGCTATAGATGCGCCGTATGCAGGGATCGCGCTTTGCCTTTGGTCCGTTCGTGCTTGATTCCGGTGCGGGAACGCTCCTTCGGAACGATAATCCCGTTGCCGTTGGCTTCCGTGGACTGAAGCTGCTTGCGGCGCTCGTCGGACGGCCCGGCGAGATCCTGGGCAAGGCCGAGTTGATGGACGCGGCGTGGCCGGGCACAGCCGTCGAGGAAGGCAACCTCACCGTCCAGATTGCGCTGCTGCGTAAGCTGCTTGGTCCGGTCGCCAACGGCGGTGAATGGATCACCACGGTTCCGCGCGTCGGCTACCGCTTCACGGGGGCCATCGAACAGCTCGGTGGCGCGAAGCGAAAACCTTTGCCGCTGCCCACCAAACCATCGATAGCCGTGCTGCCTTTCGTTAATGTCAGCAACGATCCCGAGCAGGAATCCTTCGCGGATGGGTTGACCGAAGACCTGATCACCGAATTGTCCAGGACCTCCGGCCTGTTCGTCATCGCGCGCAACTCGGCCTTTGCCTACAAAGGAAAGGCGATGGACGTGCGCGCGATCGCTGAGGACCTTGGCGTGCGCTACCTGCTGGAGGGTAGTGCAAGACGCGCCGCGGGGCGCGTGCGCATCAACGCCCAGCTGGTCGACGCGGCGAGTGGCGATCACCTATGGGCGGAACGCTTCGATCGCAGCCTGGACGATATCTTTGCCGTTCAGGATGAAGTGACGGCCAAGATCGTGGAGGCGTTGCTCGGCCGGCTACACGCATCGCCGCCGCGCAATCGACCCAAAAATCTCGAGGCTTACGATCTCTGCGTGCGGGCGCGCAAGCTGATGGATGACACGCCGCAGGCGGCGCGGGAAGCGCATCTGATGCTCACGCGCGCGGTTTTGCTCGATCCGGGATACGCCGAGGCCTATCGCTGGCTCGCCATGAACCACTGGATGGGATGGGTGCATTCGGGCGGACCGACTGATTCTTCCCGCAGCGTTGCCTTGGAACTGGCGCGAAAAGCTGTGGCGATCGATCCCAACGATGCCGGCTGTCGCTGGATACTGGCATACCTGCTCGCCTATGAGCGCAGCTTCGCCGAGGCGGATGCGGAATTCGCCAGGGCGATCGAGCTCGACCCGAACGAGGCCGACACCTTTGCGGCATTATCCGACATCACGGTCCTGGCCGGGCGGGTCGAGGAGGGCCTTGAGCACATCGCCAAGGCGTTCCGGCTGAATCCGTTTCCGGCAAGCTGGTACTATCTGACGCTCGGTCAGGCGCAATATGCGGCCGGCGAATACGAAGCCGCTGTCGAGACACTGCGCAGGGACGAGACTTATCGCACAAGCTCACGCCGTTTCCTGGCGGCAAGCCTTGCCCAACTGGACCGGCTCGACGAGGCGCATGCAGAGGTCGAACTGTTCCTCGTCGGCAATCCGCATTTCACAACCCGCCACTGGGCCACGACGGAGCCATTCCGCGATGCTGCGACGCTTGAGCATTTCGTTGATGGCTACCGCAAGGCCGGGCTTCCGGAGTGACGCGCCGACGTGATCTCCCAAACGGCCATTCGATCCGAAAGCTGCCGGTCGCCCGACCGGGCGGGAACGCGTCGTTCTTCCGTAGCAGGCGATAGTGATCATCGCTTCCAGGCGGACTGAGCCTATCAGAACCGCTGCGGGGCAGCCGGCTTGTTTCCAACGATCGCGTCGATACGGGCCAACACGTCGGGGGTCAGCTTGTCTTTGTGGGCCAGCGCCGCCAGGTTGTCCTCCAGTTGGCTCATGCGCGACGCACCGAGGATTACCGTCGACACATTGCGGTTGGAAAGGCACCAGAGCAGAGCGAGATGGGTGATCGAAATGCCGATCTCTTCTGCGAGATCAGCCAATTCCGCCACCTGGGCGAGTTGAGCACGGCCAACGTCGCTAGACCATTTCTCCTTCAGCCATTCGTAACCGGGCAAGTTCATGCGGCTATCGTTGGGCATTCCCTTGTTGTACTTGCCGGTCAGAACGCCTGATGCAAGCGGGGACCAAATCGTGGTGCCCAAGCCCATTAGATCGTAAAGTGGCAGGTAATCGCCTTCAACCTTCTGGCGTTCAAAAAGGTTGTACTGCGGCTGTTCCATCGTCGGAGGCGTGATGCGCAGATCACGAGCCACGGCATAGGCTTCGGTCAATTGCTGGGCCGACCATTCCGACGTGCCCCAATAGAGGATTTTGCCTTGGGTGATGAGGTCGTGCATAGCACGAACCGTTTCCTCGATCGGGGTATCGATGTCAGGTCGGTGGCAAAAATAGAGATCAAGATAATCCACCTGCAGGCGTTTTAGCGCAGCGTGAGCAGCATCGGTAACGTGCTTGCGCGACAGGCCCTTTTGTGTCGGTTTCTGACCACCCCAAAACACCTTGCTGGAAACGATGAAGCTGTCTCGGCTCCAGCCGAGAGTCATCAGAGCTTCGCCCATAACGACTTCGGATTTTCCGCCCTCATAGCCCTCGGCATTGTCAAAGAAATTGATGCCATTGTCATAGGCATGCGCCATCAAACTTACGGCATCGCTGCCTTCGACCTGTCTGCCGAAGGTAACCCATGACCCGAACGAGAACTCGCTGACCTTCAGGCCCGATTTTCCAAGACGACGATATTCCATGATGCATTTCCTAAGGGACAACGGATGTGGCAACATAGGCTCATAGCGGCAGCGAAGACAATCACCTTCCTGCCCGGCTCATCGAGCACAGAAACGCCAGATTTGCGCGCTGCCCTGCTCGTCAGCTGTCTGCACGAGCTGTTGTTACGCCACAGGCCGCCTCGACAACAATGCCCGACCTGAGAGATAGGTGACGTACCGGAGACATGGGTAACACTTTTCGCTTTGGCGGGAGGTGTTGATGCCGTGGAGAGCGACCTCGGTGATAGAGGAACGCCTGCGTTTTGCTGCCCGTCTTCTGGAAGGCGAAGGCAGGAGCGAGGTGTGCCGCGAGTTCGGCATCTCGCGCGAGACCGGCTGCAAGTTCTTCTGCCGTTGGACTCTCGCCAAATATTTCCGGGAACCTTTCCAACGATGCTGCATCCAATGTCCGTCGTTGAATACAGGCGTCACCTGTTTCGGCGGGACCAGCGATAATTGGACATCAGGGAGTTAAATCATGTTGAAGCACATCCTGGCAGCGACCTTCATGGCTGCATCATTGGGCGCCGGTGCGATGGCTGACGACACCAAGCCGACCGATCCGCAGATCGCCCATATTGCCTACACGGCGGGACAGATCGATGTCACCGCCGCGGAGCAGGCACTGAGGAAGAGCAAGAACGCCGATGTCATCGCATTCGCGAAAGTCATGGAACGCGACCACAAGGCGGTCAATGAACAGGCGTTGGCTCTGGTCAAGAAGCTGAACGTCACGCCAGAAGACAACGCTATCAGCCAGTCCTTGTCGTCCCAAGCGATAAAGGAATTGGCAACGCTCGACGCGCTCGATGGTACCGCCTTCGACCAGGCCTATGTCGAAAACGAGGTGGCCTACCACAAGGCGGTCAATGGTGCGCTCGCAGACACCCTGATCCCGTCTGCGCAAAATGTCGAACTCAAGGCGTTGCTGGAAACCGGCCTGACGTTGTTCAAGCAACACCAGATGCATGCCGAGCATCTGGCCGCGATGATCAAATAGGCGCAACGATGGGCTTGGCATTCAGAACAGTCTTGCTCACCGTTGCGGTCGCGGCATCCTTCTCCATGGCATCACCTGCTGCAGTGGCGGCAGAATATCGGATCACCATCGCCAAGATGAAGTTCGGTGCGCCAGCGGAAACGCTTCACGTGGGCGACGTGATCGTTTGGCGAAACGATGATATCTTCCGTCACACGGCCACGGCGCGCGACAAGAGCTTCGACGTCGATCTTCCGCCGAAGTCCGAGAAACGAATGACGGCCAGGCATAGCGGAGCTGTCAACTTCTACTGCCGTTTCCATCCTGCGATGGTGGGAGTTCTGGACGTCCGGCCATAGGGCTGGGCATTGCCCGGCAACAGACGAAAAACGGAGAAATCATGGTTACTCCACTGGTCCCAGCCGAACGGCAAAATCTCGAAACGTTTGCGCTCGCCGAAACGCAGCTCGTCGACCTCGCACGAGAGGGGAACGAGCGTGCGATCCGCATGATCATCCAACGGTACAATCAACGCCTGTTCCGGACAGCACGGGCCATCATTCGCAACGATGCCGAGGCGGAAGATATCGTGCAGGCGACCTATGTCCAGGCCTTCACACATCTGGCTTCATTTCGCCGCGAGGCGCAGCTGTCCACCTGGCTGACGAGAATAACCCTCAACGAAGCGCTCGGGCGCATACGCCGGCAACGGAAGACCACCGGGCTCGAGGATATCGACATGCAGATGAACAGCCATGGAGGCCAGGTGTTGCAGTTTCCAATGTCGCCCGCTGTGTCCGATCCAGAAACAGAACTTTCACGCAGTCAGACTCGCACTTTGCTCGAGCATGCGGTCGATGGGCTGCCAGTCGATTTTCGCGCTGTCTTCGTGCTCCGCGACGTGGAAGGCATGAGCACTGAGGAAACTGCGACACATCTCGATATCCGGATTGAGACGGTCAAGACCCGTCTGCACAGGGCGCGAAAGCTGATGCGCGTGGCGATAGAAAAGCAGCTTGCAGGAGCGTTCTCGGCCCTGTTCCCCTTCTATGGCTCCCGCTGCTCATCCATGGCCGATCGGGTGATCGTGGCGCTGCAGTCCCGCACGAAGGCTTGAGATCGATGCGATGCTACCCTGATGTGTAAGCTGCATGGCAGGCATGCATCGAGGATGCTTGTATTCCGCAAGCGCATTCACCAAATCATACTCAGTTGATGCACATGGTGGCTTTTTCCTCCCAGTGCCACCGCGTCAGCTGTTCCCCTCTGGAGGTACAATTACCTTCACACTTATCAAGGGCCCGAGTTTTCTCGCGGCCCTTTTTTTTGCCGAAAGACTCTGCCCGCCGACTTTCAGCCAGATATTCGCTGTGTCTTCATCCGACTGAAATAAACCGAGGGCGAGCGACCAGTCGGGCCGTTCGCGTCATCCTCACACAATGGCTTGTTTCTAGTAGCTGCTGAATAAGGTTGTTGACGGCTGCGCGCCTTCGCGACTTTCGGACATGGCTTGCCCCCTTCGAAATGGCGCTGTGGCGTTTCTGGCTTGTTAAATTTCGTGTGATCGCGTCGGAGTCGAAGTTGCCGTCCCTCCGCATAAAAGGATTCCTCCCGTCAGCATTCCCCGGCTAGCCACGATACTCGCCCGCGTGTTGAACCCTGAAGGCCGACCCAGGCGATGTGAGTGTCAGCTTTCTCCCGTGGGGCTGAGGGCCATCGAAGCGCTGGGTCTGGGTTCGGGCGACATTGTTCTCGATGCAGGGTGCAAAGCGCTGTTGCGGGACCACCTTTCGGGCCTGAGCTCAAGCCAAGACGCCGGCATCGATCAAACGCGATCTAGGAACTCAAGCACTCGGATGGTGAGTAGCGCGGTTGCATCCGCGTCATACGACGGGAGCGAGCTGTCGGCGAAGTAGTGCTGATCGCCGGGGTACAGGAAAAGCTCCGCTTCCTCGACCTTCTCCACGATCTCGCGGGCGGCGGCGATGTCGCCCTCGCCGACGAAGATCGGGTCGTTGTCCATACCGTGAATCTGGACCGCTACGCCGTCCGGCCAGGGTCCAAAGGCCCACTCGCCACTGATCGGCAGGCAAGAGTAGAAGAGCAGAGCTCCCCGGGCTCCGGGCCGTGTCTGTGCCAGCTTCTGCGCCGGCAGCACACCGAACGAGAACCCGGCGTAGACGAGCTCGGGAGGCAGTTTGTCGGCGCAGCGGACGCCGCGCTCCCGCATGTCGTCGAATCCGATCTCACCGATATGGGCGAGACCCTCATCGATGCTCTGGAACGTGCGTCCGTCGAACAGGTCCGGAGTGTGCACGATGTGACCGGTGGCCCGCAAGTCGTCGGCGAACGCGCACACACCCGGGGTCAGCCCCTGTGCGTGGTGGAACAACAAGACCTCGGCCATACGGAGCCTCCGGGTGTGGGATGGTCTGGCGCACGTTCGGCCACTCTAGCGAGTCATCGCCTCGCCGGGAAGAGTGCGGACACGTTACAAGAAGTAACGTCGGCGACCCGGTGACGGTCGTCTTTGAAGAAATCGGTTACGCGAAAAAGGGCACCTGAGACTAATCCTGGAATAAAGCCTCGCTCATATAATCAATGAAGACTCGAAGCTTTGGCGAGATGTGTTGGCTTGACGGCCACACGATCCAGAAATCCCCACGCCTGGCCGTGAAGTCGTCCAACACACTTGTGAGCAATCCACGATCGATAGCGTCGTGAGCAAGAAACTCGGGCATATAGGCAAGGCCCAGACCTCTTACAGCGGCTGCGAGGACTGCCTCCATGTTGTTACTTGTGATCGTTGTTTTGAGCCGAGGCGTCGGACGATCTGGGAGGTCAAGGGACCAGTCCTGCAGTTTTCCTGTTCGAGGATATCTAAATCGGAGGCAGGAATGGTTGCTGAGATCTTCGGGCTCCCGCGGCACGCCATGTCTCTCGAGATATTCGGGCGATGCGCAAATGACGAAGCGATATGGTCCCGCCCGTCGCGTCATGAAGCGTGAACCGGACAAATCGCCGCCTCGTATTGCAACGTCTTTGCCTTTGTCGATCAAATCGACCACTTGGTCACTGAAGTCCAGATCCAGTTCCAACTGTGGGTATTTCTGAAGGAATGCCGGGAGAACCGGCAACAAAAAGCGATACCCAATTGTGGGTAGCGTCACCAACAGCTTGCCCCTCGGCGAATCGAGCGTGTTGAGCATCTCGGCTCTGGCGTCTTGAAGATCGTCCATGATCCGCCTGCACCGTTCGTAGAAGATATTTCCTTCTTCGGTGAGGTGACCCGGCGGGTCGTTCGCTGAAGCAGCCGAACCCCTCCTCGCAGGATTTCTCATAGAATATCTGGGTTGGCGATCCGTGTTTCTGTCGAGCGCCATAGTGGGTGTCGTGTCACTCGTCTTCGGAACCCCTCATATGCCGGAATCCAAGGACCCAAATGCAGCTGGCTTGGATTGGCCCGGTGCGGCTTCCTTCATCGCTACGCTGGCATTTTTTACATTCGCTGCAATTCAGGCCCCGGCAAGTGGCTGGCGGTTGTGCTCGGTTCACTCCTTGCGTCGGCTGTGGGAGCGGTCGCATTCGTTACGATCGAGCTGACCGTAAAAAGACCGATGCTGGATCTTTCACTTTTCCGGTTTCCAAAATTTGTGGGCGTCCAGGCTTTACCCATCGCGACCTGTTATTGCTATGTCGTGCTGCTCGTTCTGTTGCCGCTCCGACTGATCGGTATCGAAGATTTAACGGAACTCCATGCGGGCATCGTAATGATTTCATTGTCTGCGCCGATGCTCGTGGTTCCATTCGCGGCGGCGTCCCTGGTGCGCTGGATCAGCGCCGGCATAATCTCCGCGGTCGGGCTGGTGATCGCCGCCGGCGGCCTTTTGTGGCTTTCGAATGCAGCTCCAGGTGCGGACGTTTGGTCGTTTGCGTGGCCTATGATGGTCATCGGGCTCGGTGCCAGCATGCCCTGGGGGCTCATGGACGGCCTGTCGGTGAGTGTCGTACCAAAGGAGAGAGCTGGCATGGCGACGGGCATTTTCAGCACCACGCGCGTTGCCGGCGAGGGGGTGGCGCTTGCCATCACCAGCGCGGTTCTGGCGGCGTTTATAAACACGGAACTTCGGCAAGCCGCCAATGGAAGCGGTCAGGGTTTGCCAGGAATTCAGATGTCTTCTCAGCATTTGGCCCTCGGAGATATCAACGCTGCGCTTGCTGATATCCCGGTGATCGACCATGCGACGATGGCGCATGTTGATGGCAACGCTTTTCAGAATGTCTTATACATTCTGGCGTCAATAACCGTCGCCTCTGCGGCGATCGTTTTTGCGCTGCTTAGGAATCCTAAAAGTGAAGTTGGCCGGGACGAAGATGGTCGTATGGCTTCACTTGAGCCTGCTGAATGACAATCAGGAAGTGCAATCAGGAGCACGACATGAACCGGCAGCTCTGTGAACGACGAGAATTTCTGCTCATGGGACTGGTCCTTTCGGCTGTTGCTCCCTCGCTGCTGTTCGCCGATGAAGCCCTCGGAGCCGCGAGTCCGACGCCGGCTTGCGGATCTCATGGTGGCGCGACGGCGTCCCAATCGGCAGGGCCATATTACCGGCTGGACTCCCCATTCAAGGACGATTTTACGAGCGATGTATCTTCCGGAGACCAGATCACCGTCAGAGGATACGTATTGGACAGTGGCTGCCGGCCTATTTTCGGGGCATTGCTGGATTTTTGGCAAGCCGACCAATCCGGCAGTTACGACAATGTTGGGTATCGGTTGCGCGGCCATCAATTCACGGATGATCAGGGTCGCTATGTTTTGAGGACAATCGTCCCGGGTCACTATCCTGGACGGACTCGACATATCCACGTTCGAGTGCAGCGGCCGAACGGGAGGCCACTCACGACGCAGCTCTACTTTCCCAGCCAATCGCGGAATGCTTCAGATGCGCTCTATCGTCCAGAGCTTCTTTTGAAAATCGACGGCGACGGAAACGTTGGCCGTTTTGATTTTGTTCTCCGTTGATGTGTCTCGGCGTGGAGCTGTCCTCGCTAGAACAACAACTCGCCCATGAAGAGCTTTCTAAGCGCGGCGGCGACATTGGCGACCAGCGCTTCCTTTTTCGGGCCATGTTCCGGGTAGCGGGTCATGTTGTCGCCATTGTGCATGAAGACGTATCCCTCGTCAGGTTAGGGTCGACGCCCTCCGCAACAAAACTGTCACGCCATCGGCCTTACGGAAACTGTCGGCTTATCGCAGCAGCTGCTCAGGTAAAGTGAACATTCTTGAATTCAGAGGGTTAATATCAGATCTAAATCAAGAGGCACTGCCGTGGATTTCGTGCAGATGGTTCGACCGCTTGAAATCTGGTTCAGGACATTCGTGTTGAGCGAATGGACGTTCTACCAGCTCGGGATTATCGCGGTCGGTTACGCTTTCGCCTCCTTCGTCGCATCCAGAACCGAGCCGGCGATGGAAACCAGGGCCCGGCGCATCAAGGGCAACCCAGATCTGCTGCGCGTCATCATCGCCTTCATGCGCCGCCTGAAATGGTTATTTCTGATCCTTTGGCTGTGGCTTGCGAACGTCATACTCACGCAGGGTACCTGGCCCTCGCAGCGCTGGCTGGTCTCGACGGCGCTGACCCTGGCGGCCGCCTGGTTTGTAATTTCCGTGCTGACCAAGATCATCCGCAACCCGACCCTGTCGCGTGTGGTCGCCATCGCAAGCTGGGGGTACCTCGCCCTATACGCCACCGGGCTTGACGGTCCTGTCCTGTCGGCGCTGGATGGTGCCGCCGTCAATCTGGGAGCGATGCGTCTCTCGCTTCTGATCGTCCTAAAGGCGGTTGTCCTAACAATCGCCCTTATTTGGGTCGCAGTGCTCCTCGGCAATGTGCTTTCCCATTGGCTCCAACGCTCGGGCGACCTTTCGCCGTCGTTCAAAGTGCTGATCAGCAAGGTCATCAAGATCGGACTGATCGTGATCGCCGGTGCGATCGCATTGTCCGCGACGGGTATCGATCTCACGGCGCTAACGGTCTTTTCGGGTGCTGTCGGTGTCGGAATTGGCTTCGGACTGCAGAAGGTAGTGTCCAATTTCATTTCCGGGATCATCATCCTGCTCGACAAGTCTATCAAGCCCGGCGACACGATCACGCTTGGCGACACGTTCGGATCCATTCGCGATCTCCGTGCACGTTTCGTGTCAGTCATTACCCGCGACGGGAAGGAATACCTTATCCCCAACGAGGACTTCATCTCGCAGCAGGTGGTAAACTGGTCCTTTTCCAGCGACTACGTCCGTATCGATGTCGATTTCGGCACGTCGTATGATAGTGATCCGCATGAGGTGGTGCGGATCGCCATCGAAACTGCATCGGCCGTTCCCCGCGTCGCTAACGACTACAAGGCCCCGGTCTGCTGGATGACGGCCTTTGGTGCCTCCTCGCTGGATTTCCGCCTCCGCTTCTGGATCTCCGATCCTGCAAACGGCCTGACCAATATTCGCGGCCAAGTCCTCATGGCATTATGGGATGCGTTCAAGGAGAAGGGGATAACCATCCCCTTCCCACATCGAGAAATTATCATGAAGACGCCTGTGGAGATTCAACGACCACCGGGACGATAGGCATCGTGAAGGCAGACTAGTCAGAGACTTCGGCCAGCTTGGCTTCGACAATAGCGGAAATTGGGCAGAAGTCTCCAGCGCTCAGCCCTTGCCATATTCCCCAGTCTGGCCGGCGTCTGTCGCTCAGGGTCATGGGCGACGTCGCCTTGCGGCCGAACGAAAAATCTCACCGGGGTTCGATATCGCGAAGGCGTCGCTTTTCGGCGCCGATGGATCCCTTGGCTCTTTTATTACAAAAATTTAAGCATTTATAACGGCTTGGTGATCGGCCGTCGCGAAATATGTCTTTTTTGCGCCGCAATATCGGGGGCTCTATAGCGTTTGGAACGCATAGCGCAAACTTTCCAAAACCCGGTCGTTCGCATGAAAAAATTTTGGCCAATTGTATGCGTTGTTGCAATCGTCGGTGCCGGCGTGTGGGAGAGTGGCCGCATTCCCTATCTTTCGCAATTGACCAGACAGTCAGTTCATCAAGCTCGCGGCGATGGCCAACGGGCCGGCAGCGTGCAAGCCGGCGATCAGGCAGGTGGTAGCCAGCACCGGCGCGGCAATGACGGACCGATACTCGTCAAGACGGTGGCGGCAACCAAAACGACGCTGCCGATAGACGTCACCGCAGTAGGCTGGGCCGAAGCCGATGACACAACGGCAATCGCCGCGCAGGAACAGGGCGTGGTCACCGCGATCGATGCGACGGATGGCGCGGTTGTCAAACAAGGTGATTTGATTGCCGAACTCGACGATCGCACGGCGCAGGCCGCCGTCGATCGGGACAATGCAACGATCGTTCGGGACAACGCCACCTTGACGGAGACAGAGGCCGCTCTGAACCGAGCGAACGATCTTCTTGTTCAGAACGCTGGAACACAACAGACCTACGAGCAGGCGAAGGCGGCGCGCGATACGGCATCCGCTACGGTGGAGGTCGACAAGGCCAACCTTGCCGCCGATCACGTTCTCTTGGAGAATACCCTTGTCCGCGCGCCCTTTGATGGCCGTCTGGGCGGTATCGGCGTCAGCCGCGGCGCCTTCCTCAATGCGGGGGCGGCGATCGTGACGATTGCCAAATATGATCCGATCTATGTGAAGTTTCATCTGGAGGAGCGCAATCTGCGCCGGTTGAAACTGGCGCTTGCCGCCGGACCTGTCGAGGTGACGACGGTTCCACAGTCGGACAAGGGCAAGGCTCGTCAGGGGCAGATAAGCTTCTACGACAATACGGTGGACACTGCTTCGGGCACGATCCTTGCCAAGGCAAAGTTCGAAAATGCCTCGGGAGCGCTCTGGCCCGGGCAATCCGTCAATCTTGTGGTGCACTTCAACGATCCCGAGCAGCAGATCGTCGTGCCGACCGTCGCGGTCAACCCGGGCGCAGACGGCTTCTACTCCTACGTCGTCAAGGATGGCAAGGTTAAGCTGATGCCGGTCACTGTCGCCCGTTCCGAAGGCGGTTTCACTGTCCTTGCACAGGGTCTCACAGACGGCGACCACGTGGTGATCGAAGGCCAGGCACAGCTGAGCGACCAACAGCATGTCAACGAACAGTTCCGCGGCCGGACGGAGAACTTGGCTTCTGCCGATCAGCCGGGGGAGCAACCCGAAACTATCCAGACAGCCGCGCAACCATGATCCCGACCCTCTGCATCCAGCGCCCTGTCGCGACCACGCTTCTTGCCATCGGTGTCGTGCTCGCCGGTATCGCAGGCTACCAGCGGGTGCCCGTCTCAGCGCTGCCGCAGGTCGATTTTCCGACGATCAGTGTGTCAGCGTCACTGACTGGCGCATCGCCGCAAACCATGGCGACTTCCGTTTCGACACCGCTCATCAAGCAGTTTCAGACGATTCCCGGCATCGACGAAATCAGCGCGACGAACTCTCTTGGCAATACCAGCATCGTTCTGCAATTCGATTTGAACCGGAATATCGATGCCGCCGCCGTCGATGTCCAGGCGGCGATCTCGCATGCAACCCGGCAGTTGCCGGACAACATGACCACGCCCCCCAGCTATCGCAAGACCAATCCGGCGGACGCGCCGGTGATGCTGCTTGCCGTGCAAAGTGACACGATGCCGTACAGCAAGCTGGATGAGATAGCCGAAGACGTCATCTCGCCTTCGCTGTCGACACTTCCGGGCGTTGCCGAGGTCACCGTGTTCGGCGCCCAGACCTACGCTGTGCGTGTCGAAGTCGATCCGGACAAACTGCTCACCCGGAACATCGGCATTGACACCGTCAACCAGGCAATCGCCGCCGCTAACAATCAGGCTCCAGTCGGCTCTCTGCAGAACGATGTGCAGAGCATGACAATCAATGCCGAAACGCAGCGCACGAATGCCCAACAGTTCCGCTCGCTGGTCATCGCCAACCCCAATGGCGCACCGATCCATCTGGAAGATGTCGCCGATGTTCAAGACAGCGTCGAGAACCAGGATACGGGCAGCTGGTATGATGGAAAGCGCGGCATTACCCTTGCCGTCCAACGCCAGCCGGACGCCAATACCGTCGATGTCGTCGACGCTATCAATGCGAAGTTACCGGGCTTGCATGCCGAGATGCCGGCATCCGTCTCAGTGAAGGCCATGAACGATTCGGCAAAGCCGATCCGCGGCGCTATCTCGGACGTCAAATTCACGTTGCTGCTGACGATCGCCCTGGTGGTCCTCGTTATCTATCTCTTCACCGGTCATCTGACCGCGACGATTATTCCGGGCCTCGCCGTGCCGCTTTCGCTAATTTCGACTTTCGGCATGATGGATGTGCTCAGCTACAGTATCGACAACATCTCGCTGCTTGGTTTGACCTTGGCGGTCGGTCTCGTCGTCGACGATGCGATCGTCATGCTGGAGAACATCCTCCGCCACATCGAAGACGGAATGCCGGCGCGGGAGGCGGCGATCAAGGGTGCCGCCGAAGTCAGCTATACCATCATCTCGATGTCGGCCTCGCTGGTGGCAGTCTTTATCCCGATCCTGCTGATGGGCGGCCCCGTGGGGCGCATCTTCAACGAATTCGGCATGGTGGTCGCTATCGCGATCATCTGTTCGGCAATCGTTTCCTTGACGGTTACTCCGATGCTTGGCTCGCGCCTTTCCAGCCGGCACAGCAGGGCACCCTTCATCCTGCGTCTTTTCGATGCCGGTTTCGAGCGGGCATTCAGGGGATATGACAGATCGGTGGCCTGGTGCCTCAGCCATCGTCCGGCAATTCTACTGCTGTTCTTCTCGTCCATCGGGCTCACGGCTTATCTATTCATGACGATACCCACGAGCTTCTTCCCGACTGAAGACATAGGTCGACTGACCATCTCGACCCGTGCGCGGCAGGACATCTCCTACTCCGCGATGCGGGATCTGCAGAATAGGGCGGCTGCACTGGTGAAGCAGAACCCGGCCGTGAACCACGTCATGTCGATCGTCGGCGGCAATGTCCGCAGCCCGATCAACAACGGCACGATGTATGTGGAGCTCAAGGACAAGGCACAGCGTCCAGCGCTCGACCAGACACTGCGCGAATTGCGCACTAGCATCAGCAAAATCCCCGGCCTGCAAGCGTTCATCACACCGCAACAGAGCCTGCGCTTCGGCGGACGCCAGACAGCCAGCCAGTATCAGCTTGTCGTCCAGGCGCTGAGTGCCGACCAGACGACCTTGTGGTCCGGCCGCCTTGAGGCCGCTATGCTTGCCGATCGGCGATTCACGGATGTGACCTCGGATGCACAGAACAACGCCCTGCAGGCCAATGTTGTCGTCGACACGGAGAAGGCCGCAGCCTACGGCATTACCGACAGCCAGTTACGAACGACGCTGCAAGAATCGTTCGGCAGCTATGCAGCGGCGCAGATTCAATCGACCGGGGACAGTTACAACGTGATCGTGGAATACGATACGAAGAAGCCTTGGGATGACCAGAAGCTGCAGGAAATCCGCGTCGCCTCCGACACCGCCACCCTAGTGCCCTTGTCCAACTTTGCAAAGGTCAGCAGAGCAACCGGGCCGGTCACGATCAACCAGACGGGACAACTCGTCTCGACCACGGTATCGTTCAATCTTCCCGCGGGCGAAGCGCTGAGTGACGCCACGGCGGCGATCGACCAGATAAAGAGGGACATAGGCCTGCCGGCGGATATATTCACTTCTTATGGAGGAACCGCACAAATCTTCCAGCAGTCGCAGGGAAACACTCCGATGCTGATCCTTGCAGCGATACTGACGATCTATGTTGTTCTCGGTGTCCTCTACGAGAGTTTCATCCACCCGCTGACCATTCTCTCAGGTCTGCCGTCGGCCGCTCTCGGCGCGCTGCTGGCGCTCAGAATAATGGGCTTCGACTTGTCGATTATTGCTCTCATCGGACTGCTGATGCTGATCGGCATCGTCAAGAAAAATGCAATCATGATGATCGACGTGGCGCTGGAGAATTTGCGATCTCCAGGCATGACTGCGTCGGAAGCAATCCACGAGGCCTGCGTGCGGCGATTCCGGCCCATCATGATGACAACATTCTGCGCCCTCCTCGGCGCCCTGCCGATTGCGCTCGGCACCGGCGCCAGCTCCGAACTGCGCCAGCCGCTCGGCATTGCCGTCGTCGGCGGCTTGATCATTTCGCAGGCGCTGACGCTGTTCATCACGCCGATCATCTTCGTGGAAATGGACAGGCTGAACAGCTGGATGGCCAATCTTGGGAGCAGAAGAAAGCACGCCGAGGGAGCGCGTCCACCAGCGGCAGCCGCCGCGGAATGAACACCAGGTCGGTATTCTACGCTTTATGCGGATCAGTGAGAGTGCGGAAATTGGACAGCGGATGTCCAGAAATCACCGAGTATTTGGCTCCCTTGCCGGAGAGATGAAGCGGTGATGTCATGTCTGGATGGCGAAATCTCCGAGCATGAGCAACTATATCCACAATGAAGGCGCGAGTGACGAATGGTGGCGCCTCATATGGACGATGATCGACGACACGCCATGTGTGGACGGCCATCACTTGATCGAGTAACCCCGCTTCGACCCGTAACGGCCTTTGGTCGTCGCGGCTTGACCTACCAGATCGGCAACTGATCTTCAGTGCAAGAGCATTCGGGAGTCTTCTCCCCCTTGAGGTCATTCGCGACATTTGGCCTCTCCATCGTGTCGTCCATGACATGGATCACGATTCGCTGTTTACCGCTTGCTCGTGGGCCTATGTTAGGCCATTCTCATGTTGGATCCTGGCTGTACGGCATGACGAAAGGTCAGGCCTTGCAACGCTCAGTATCGACCTCGGCAACATAGCGGAGGCCGAACGCTGTTTTGCCTTGGAGCAGGACGTTTCGCCCAGCACGGACTCGACCTCGAAGCACTTGCCGTGCTGCCTTTCTTGACAGATCCCTGGGCGAGGAGGTTGTCCATGTCTACGCCGTATGTCGACCATCCGTTACAGCCGGGCGACCAGGCCCCGAACATGGTGCTGGATGCGATCTCGCGCGAGGGGAAGATCGCACTTGATGATTTTCGCGGCCGCAGCCCGTTGTTGATCGGCTTGTTTCGAGGCCTGCATTGTCCGTTCTGCCGGCGCCATGTCGCGGCGATGGCACAACTCAACCCGGCCCTGCGTGAAAAAGGCGTTGAATCTCTCGCGGTGGTAAACACCCCGGTCGAGCGCGCGCGCCTCTATTTCCGTTACCATCCGATACCCGATCTTCTTGCCGCATCCGACCCGGTACGGGCCTTGCACCGCGCCTTCGGCTTACCCATCATCGAATTCACGGAGAACGAAACGGATTGGCCGTACAAGGTCGGAATGGACGAGGTCATGACGATGCGGGTCGATCGGCCGGAGGAGTTGCCCGAACCGATGGACCCGGCCACAGCAGGCGACCTTCTCAGCAAGAAGGATGGGTACGAAATCACAGAAGCAGATCAGCAGATGAGGATACCCGGCCATATGCAACTTGTCGGCCACTTCCTTCTCGATCGAGAAGGTGTGGTGCGCTGGAGCTTCACGGAAGTTGAAGGAGAAGGCCGAAATGTGTGCCGGGCGCTGAAACCTGAAGAATTGATGGCGGCAGCTTCCCAAGTCGCACATAAATAGCAGCCCACGACCACCGTCGCGTGTGGTACTGTGGGTTCGAACAATCCTTGCGATGGTCAAGCGCGGCGGCCACGGTCTGCCCGCAGGCTTCGTGATAGCTCTCATGGAAGCGCACCAGAGGCGCCGGCTTTCCACCGAGCCCGTGTGAAAACGGCGCGTTTCCACAAAGGCTCCGAAGCGGAGGTTCGTTTGATCCGGACAAACTCGCACTTATGGCCGATACTGTTGGAAAAGTCGGTTTTCTATAACGTCTGATTTTTTGGGGCCGGAGAGGCCGATACTGAAAATTGGCTGGGGGGACCTACCAATTTTGCGATCAAGCAACGTGTGAGGCGCGTAGCCAAATTGGGACGGTATCGAGCGGCAACATTCGCTTAGACCGCGAAATGGCGGACTTTTCGGCGCGCCCCGATTTGGACTTTTTCTTCAACAATATCGGCCCAGAGCGGACACTGCGCTTTGGCCGCATTGGGGTGTTAGCGTGGATGGTCTGAGCTAACAGAAATCCACAACAATCAAAAGCCCGCGACGGTCCACGCTGTGTGAGAACCGATCGATCCATCTGATTGGCGGGGTCAGCTATGGATCATGCAGTCCCCATGCGGGGGGCTGATCTGAGCTTGATGCTGCGGACTGGTCGGGTGCTGGTAAACTTCCATTCGCTCTGCACCGAGGGCTACGCCGCGCTCCACCAACTGGTCGATATTAATTTCTGCGGCTGGGCCGTTAATTCCGAGTGCTGCAGCAGAGGAACAGACATGGCCTCCATCCGCAGGCTTATCAGCCGTTACCCGCTCATTGCGTTTTTCGCCATCGCTTACATCCTGACCTGGCTCGGCTGGATCCTGCCGGAGCGGATCTATGCCGGCACGCTCCTCTCCGGCGCGCTCGCCTTGCCTTTCCTCCTCATGGTGCCCGGTCCGCTCTACGCGGCCCTGATCGTGACCGCGATCACCGGAGGTAAGCCCGGCGTCGGCGCACTCCTTAAGAAGTTCACCATCTGGCGGGTGGGCTGGGGATGGTTTGCTGTCGTCCTGATCATCGCGCCGGTGATCGGCGTGACGCCCGCTTATCTGAACATGGTCTTCGGCGGGCCGAACCCCACGGCGGCGTTGATCGCTTCAATGCCGACCATTCTGATGATGTTCGCCATTCGCCTCGTCAATCCCCTCGACGGACCGATGCAGGAAGAACTCGGCTGGCGTGGCTTCGCCCTCCCGCGTTTGCAGGAACGGCACTTGCCGCTCGTCGCGAGCGCCATCCTCGGCGTGCTGGTTGTCATCTGGCACGTGCCGCTCGTCCTCCTCGACATGCTGCCAGCTTATGCACTGTTTGGGACCTTCGCCTTCACGATCGTGTTCGGCTGGCTCTTCAACAACACCAAGGGCAGTGTGCTCATGACCTTGATCGCCCACGCCGCAGACGGCTTGGTCATCACCGGCAATCTCGGCCTGAACGCGATCGACAGCGAACGCCACATCATGCTGCTGGTTGCGACGTGGTGTGTGACTGCGCTGGTCGTTGTTATCCTCTATGGGCCGACGCTTACCCGCAAGCCGAATACCCACGTGCCCCCGAAACCAACCTAGAGCGTAGGCCGTTCCTGGCGCAAATGAACAGTCTCTCAGATGGCCCCGCGCACGACCGCTTTTCCACCGAGCCTGTATGAAAACGCCCGGATATGGTAGTCTTTTCCGAGTTGAGCGGGGGATTCGGCATGGTGGGTTTCATCGAGGGGAAGGACCGCCGGGAACAGCTTCTCCTGCCGGATTGCCTTGATGATTGTGTCGCTGAAGACAGCCCGGTGCGCGTCGTGGACGGCTCTAGGGATGCGGCTCTACCGTCTGCAGCGTCATCCTGCATTCCTCACGCTGCCCACGCTCTATTTGGGAAACCCATATTTCTCAGTAATTCTCCAAAAGCACCGATTTATGTCAATCAATGACTTTATGCTCTCCTTGATCCGATTGATCTCGTGATCATCAAGCTCTTCGATCTTGCCGTATTTTATCTCGTCCCTGCTCTCGAAAATCCGCATCGACTGCGTAAGTCCCCGGCCGCTGTCCGGATCAAACGAATAGATACAGTGATTGTACTTGTTCCGGAGCTTGGCCTCCTCGGACAAGCGCCTTGTCGCGTCCAGAATTTCGTTTCGGCAAGCGGCCGGGGTTTTTTGCATCTTTGCCAGACGCTCCACGAGATCAATCCGTGCGCGCGGAGTGTTCAGCGTTAGAAAGATGACGATTGCCGTCTCCTTGTCCGACAATGCGAGCCCGGCGATCATGTGAATGAGGAGGCTTTCAGTATTTGTCCAGGTATAATTCAATTGCCCCAGCAGGAGCAGGATGTCCTGGAATTTACGCATTGCCGCTAGGCACCAGACCGTCGCGCCAACGAGGGTGGCCGTCCGGCGGGTCGGCGGCATGCCGCACACTCAGACAAGGCAATTCCCGCTCGATAGCCGCCGCCATCGCTCCGGATATGACATCAGCAGAGCCGACAGACAAAAGTGTGCGCAGATAAGGCCTTGCCTTCAAGGAGGCCGCCAAATCCGCGCTGACGTCTTGTACGCGAGGCGCAGTAGGCATCATCTGGCTTGCCTCCCCGGATGTGGTATCGCGGCGGGCGCCAACAGGTGCTCTCTCCGCCCTCTCAAAACCGTAAACCAAAGAGCCTCGGTTAGGAATAGACCGAAGGAACTACCCAGTGGGCGTTCGCGCGCCCTCTGAGAGCTGAAGCAGCGTTCAGCACTAAGAGGCAGCTGGGAATAGGATCTACCTCTTTTGGTGCATCTTGCCCGAAAATACTTGACTCAAGCTGGCGACCGACCTGTCACATGATATTCCATGACCGATGATCCCTGATCGTGCGCACGCGTATCGCGGCACGGAACCCCATCCGTCGGAAAACGTAAGTATGTTTATCCCATCAGGAAAACGCGGTTTTCATGTGCGTGCGCACTCCTGCCCGCACCAGGCGGGCAACAGGTTTCATTAATCCGCCCCCTACAACTCTCAGCTCCCTGTGGGTGGAAGTGGTCGTCCGTAAGAGACTGCTAACGCGCCTCGTTCCACCTGAGAACCCACGCGCAGCGAGGGTACTAGCTCTAAAGAGCAACTTACCTTCTCCGGGCAATGTGCCCAGTCTTTGGGTTGCGGCTTGCGTCTAAAGGCCGCTTGGGGATGCGTCGGCTCAGTGTAGCGAGCCTTCAGACGAGCCCTCTCAATCAACTTTTCTGGGAGGATTATTCAATCAAAAGATCACGACTATGCAAGCAGGAGTAAGCGGTCTTGCGATGCATGTCCGCTTTTCGCGCAATAGTTCAATTTCAACATCTGCGTGGTCAAGACCGTATAGAAGATGAATGACGGTCAAGCTGTCGCGGATCCAGACAAAGGACACGACAATGTCGGACAAGTTCAGGAATAACTACGATCTCTACGACGGCGACCAGGAACAGGAACAGGAACAGGAGCAGGAGCAGGAGCAGGAGCAGAGCAGTGAATCGGAGAACTACAACCTAAACGGCAACGGCAATCTCAACGGCAATGGGAACCTCAACCTTAACGGTAACGGCAACCTGAATGGCAATGCCAATTACAACACCAGTGAGAACACCAACGAAAACGTCAATACGACAACCGTCGACGTCGGTGTGACGGTGGATGTTGGGTTGGAAGGCTACCTGCCCAGTGACGATGACTTCGCCGACATCGATGTCAGCGGTGGCAGCTCCATCGACGGTCTATTCAACATCAGGTTCGACGACATTCTTAACGATGCCCTGGACGGCGCCGGAAACGACGTCGCAAACGTCATCAACCAGGTCGCCAACCTGCAAGACAACGATCAGCTAGACAACGCCGAGGTCAGCAACGACGGCACTTTCGAGCTGAACAACAATGCCAATGGCGGATCGGCATCGGCTGCCGACGGCATCAACGGCGGCGGCTCCGGCGGCGACGGCGGTAGTGACGCCGATGCCGATGGCGGCGATGGCGCTGGCGGCGGTGACGCCACTGGCGGCGACGGTGACGGCGGCGACGGCGCTGGCGGCCTAGCTCTCAGCCTGGCAGCCGGAGGCATCAGTGAAGGCGGCCATGCCGACGGTGGTTCAGCCACTGGCGGTGCCGCTTCAAGCGGCGCCGCCGACGGCGGAAACGGTGACGGTGGCCGCGGCGGAAACGGCGGCGAAGGCCTTGGTGTTGGCTTGGGGCTCGGCTTGGGGCTCGGTGCTGGCCTGGCTTTTGCCGGTGACAGCACCAACGGCGGCAACAACACGGCTGGCGACGGCGCAGACGGCGGAAACGGTGGAAACGCCAACGGCGGCGATGCTTCGGACGGCGGAGACGGTGGTGACGCCACTGGCGGCGCAGCCAACACCGGGATTGGCGCTGTCCTCGGCCTGATAGACCCCGTAATCGTCGAGAATGAAGGCGGTGATGATAACACTGGCGGTGCTGGCGGTGGCAACACCGCAGGTGCCGGCGGCGGTGCGGGTGACGGCGGCGCAGGCGGTGCAGGTGGCGGTGCGACGGACGCCGGTGACGGTGCGCGCGGTGGCGACGCACTTGGCACGGGCACTGGTACGGGCACCGGCACTGGCAACGGCACTGGCAACGGCGGCGACGGCGGCGATGGCGGCGCCGGAACCGGCGGCGAAGCGGCCAGCGGCAGCGCTACGAGCGGCGACGTCTATGGCGGTTGGGCTGAGGCTGGTGGTGGAGACGGCGGCGCTGCTTTGAGCGGCGCATGGGCCGACGGCTTCGGCGGCGACGGCTACGGCGGTTGGGCCTATGGCGGCGCCGGGGGTGCCGGCGGTGCCGGCGGCGTGGCCACCACGGGCTATGGCGGCGCCGGCGATGGTGGTTCGTGGGGCTCTGACAATGGTGACGACGGATACGTCACCGGCACGAGTTCGGCCACAGCTGATGGCGTCATCGAAACCAACGCCTTCAACCAGGAAATCGTGATGGGCGCAAACCTGCAACAGAACGCGGTCGATATGACCGTGGTCGGTGGCAGCCTCACCAGCACGGTGGCTGGCGAAGATGGCGACGACGACGCATAAGAGCAAACACGCTCTCAACCAGTTGTGAACACGCAACCTCGGCTGCGCAGATCCCTGCGCAGCTACCTCACGCCGCCAAGCTTCGTCGTGGCGGCGATTGACCGGGAGTTCGTGCCGTGACGATGTTAGACAAGATCACCGAAGAGATTGCCCATTTCATTGGCGTCTTCCACGTCAGCGTCGAAGACGCTCGCTTCAGGGAGACGTATCTAGAATTCTCCTTCGATCCGGTCGAGGCCGAACTGGATCCGCTTCCGGTTGTTGAAACCAGTTTCGAAGCACCCTATGAGCTGCTGGGTTACGATCCCGGACTGGACTACCGATCGCCCGCGCCCCAGCCCTGGCATCTCGATCCGCAATCAGCAAAGTTCCAGGACGTACCACCTTTCCACGGCGCCGATGAAACCATCCCTGGCAATACAGGATACGACTGGCCGGAGCATGCAGCCGCCACACACGGCACGACGAAATTTATTCCCCCGGAGATCGAGCCTCCCGGATCGGTCGTCAATCATCTCAATCAGGCCATCGCCCTTTCCGACAATGACTATGTTGGTGTTGGCGGGCACGGCCTCGTCTATTCCCCAGATCCCATCGACAATTCCGATTTGCTCGAGGGCGCAGACGCCGCAGCCTCGCTATCGCCCATCAGCGATCTGGAGCGGCCCGGTTCGAGCGCGGAGATCATCGCGGTCATCAAGACAGCCAGTAGCCAGCTTGAGGCCGCCCAAACCGGTGCTGGCGACGTCGTGGAAAAGCTCGTCACTGCAGAGACCCTCGAAGGTGTGTATGTCAACGGAGAGCTGGTTTTGGAGGCACCCAAGCTCGAGGACTACCACTTGTTCGAGGAGGAGAACTCCGAAGAAGATCCAGGCTCCAATACCGCCACATTGGACGACGGAACTGTCGCCATCGACGTTTCGGTCGAGGTAAAGGCCGGCGGAAACACCTTGGTCAACGACGCCGTCCTGAAGAGCTACTGGACCGGCGGGACAGTGACCGCGGTCGTCGGTGACCATGTCGAGATGAATGCAATCGTCCAGATCAACGCGTTGTGGGACGTCGATGCGATCACCTCTTCGGTCGGCGTTCCGACGAGCGGTGACGCCAACGAGCTGTTCAACAGCGCAACGTTCGAACGTTTGGACGCCTCCAAGGAACCAGACACCGATCCCGGAATTGTCGACGACTATCCAAAATACTGGTCAATCACGGAGATCGAGGGAGACCTCATGATCGTGAACTGGCTCAAGCAGTTCATCTTCATGAGCGACAACGATGTCGGCATTCTCTCCTCGTCCGGCGTCACGACAAGCGTTGTGAGCGGCGACAATCTCGGCGTGAACCATACGTCCATCTTCGAACTGGGCTTTGCCTACGACCTGATTATCGTTGGAGGCTCGGTTTACGACGCCAACATCATTCAACAGATGAACGTCCTGTTCGACAACGACGTCGTGGGCGCGGTGTCCGGTTTCCAGACCACCGGGGTGGGCACGGTCTCCTCGTCCGCGAACCTGCTCTGGAACCAGGCCCACATCGCCAATATCGGAGATCCGGACCGGTTTGACGTGTTACCGCAACACTATCTGGATGCTGCAAACGCGCTGGCAGGCGGCAGCAGGGATATTTCGCACAAGGTGCTTTCCGATGAGGCGTTTGCGGGTCTGACGGGGCTGCGGGTCCTCCATATTGGTGGTGACCTCCTCAACCTTCAGTTCATCCAACAGACAAACATTCTCGGCGACAGTGATCAAATCGCGCTCGCGATGGATGCGATATCCCCCCATCTCGATGCCGGATGGTCGATCTCGACGGGTTCCAACGCGCTGTTGAACAATGCCGCCATCATTGATCTCGATTCCTTTGGAAAGACTTATGTCGGCGGCGATCAATATTCTCAAGAGACGCTCTTCCAGGCCGAACTGATATCGCACCAGCCTGACTTTGGCGGTCCCGATGCGGACGCACTCGTCAACGAAGCCGTGCTTTTCCTCGACGATTCCATGCTGGACCCGACCGATGTGGCGGCATCCCAGCCCTACACTGCAGAATACGATGTGCACCCGGACGACGGGGTGAACAGCGTGCTTGGACATTAGGGGGATGAATGTTTGATATCCGCAAACGCCTTCCCGTCCCGACCGGACCGATGGAGGCCAACACAGAGAACACAAGCCCGCCTCGGCGCGCATATGACAGTATGGAGGAAGTCTGTGCGGAATTCGAGCGTGCCGTGGACGAATGCCTGAACGCCAGCTTGGGCGCACCCTCGCCAGAAGTAGGCATATCCCGCAAGCAGTCCGCGACGGGTGGTCAGCCGATGCAACCGCCATATAGGGTCCACAATTCCTTTGCCCCACCTCAGGGCGCAGGCCGCGCCGCCTTTGCGCCGGCTAGCAAGGCCCCGGCTGAGCCGCCGGCACGCGGCGTGCCAGAGGTCAAGGTAGTCGATGGCATGAAGATCGTAGAGGGCGACTGTGGTCCCGTTACAGCCGATCCTCCTTTGGCTGGCAAGCCGTTTTCCGGTGGAAGTGGCAATGGAGCGGGCAAAGGGCGCGGCACGTTCCACAAGCGTCTCGGGCCGATCGACTTCACTGCCAGTCTCAAGGCAGGCATCAACGCAGTACGGCACAACCTGATGATCGTCATGTTGTTCACGGTCGCGAGCAACGTGCTTGTCCTGGCGATCCCGATCTATCTGTTCCAGATTTCCGATCGTGTTCTGACAAGCCGCTCGATCGACACTTTGATCATGCTCACGGTCGTGATCGTCGGCGCAATCATTCTGCAAGCGATGTTCGACGCATTGCGGCGTTTCGTCCTGATGCGTACGGCCGTGGAAGTTGCCGCCCAACTTGGTGCGCCGATCCTGAGCGCCGCGGCCCGCGCTTCGCTGCATAGCAATGGTCGGGAGTACCAGACCCTCGGCGACCTTCAGCAGGTGCGATCTTTTCTCGTCTCAAGAACGCTGCTGTCATTTCTGGATGCGCCGATCGCCCCCGTTTTTCTTCTCGCTGTTTTCCTCATTCACCCGCATCTCGGATTTATCGTCGTGACGACAGCGATCCTGCTTTTGATTCTCACACAAATAAACCAGCGCATGACAGCCACACCCTTCGCGGATGCAAACACAGCCCAGGTGAAGGCCAATCTTCACCTGGATTCGATGACGCGCAACTCGCAGATCATCAATGCGCTGGCGATGATACCGGAAGCAGTGCAAATCTGGGGAAAGGACACCGCCGCTTCCCTGAAAGCGCAAGTCATTGCCCAGGACAGGAATATCGCGATCTCAGCGATTTCAAGGGGTACACGGCTTTTGACCCAGGTTACGATGCTAGGCTGGGGTGCATATCTCGCGGTTGAGGGCGAATTGACCGGCGGCATGGTAATCGCCTCATCGATAATCGCCGGTCGCGCGCTCGCGCCGATTGAAGGCGCAATCGAAGGATGGAACCAATTCAGCCAGTCCCGTGCCGCCTATGGCCGGATAGCAGCCTTGCTGAAGGCTTCGCCTTTCAATTTCGAACGCCTCAATCTGCCGAAGCCCGAAGGACGCCTTGACGTCGAACGGCTGCTCTACGTGCCGCAGGGGACGAAGCGCGTCGTGCTCAACGGAATCTCATTCGCTCTACAGCCCGGAGATTCACTGGCGGTTATCGGCAACTCCGGCGCGGGAAAGACCACGTTAGGCAAGATGCTCGTCGGATCGATCCTGCCAACTTCGGGAAATGTCAGACTGGATCTGATGGATCTCCGCAACTGGGACCAGCGGCAGTTCGGCGAGAATATCGGCTACCTGCCGCAGGATGTGCAGCTCTTTCCCGGCACAATCAAGGCCAATATTGCCCGGATGAGAATGGACGCCGAAGATGAACAGGTCTACCGGGCAGCCATGCTGGCCGACGTTCATGAGATGATTGCGACCCTGCCGCACGGGTATGAGACGGTGGTTGCCGCCGATGGTTCGCCCCTTTCCGGCGGCCAGAAGCAACGTATTGCCCTTGCCCGCGCGTTCTTCGGAGATCCCCATCTGGTGGTGCTGGATGAGCCCAACTCGAACCTCGACAACGCAGGCGATGCTGCACTCGTGCAGGCCCTCCAGCATGCGAAGGAGCAAAAGATCACCGTGGTAACCATCACTCAGCGGCCCGCGCTTCTCAAAGGCGTCGACAAGATACTCCTGCTGGTGAACGGGACGGTGGCGCTGTTTGGTATGCGCATCGACGTTTTGAAAGCGCTGGAGACGCGCGGGATAAACATCGAGGGCGGCGCCTTCGGTCATCAACTGCAGTAGGAGACGACCACTATGTCTGACATCGCCAAGGTCCACGATATAGAATGGTATGCCGACGTTCCAAGATCGATCTGGAAGCAGACAACGGTCGGGTTGGTCCTGTTGGGCGTATCATTCGGTGGTTTCGGGACCTGGGCGTCCACGGCCCCTCTCGCGGCAGCGGTCATCACGCAGGGCAGTTTCGTTGCCACGGGCCAGAACAAGATTTTGCAGCACCTGGAGGGCGGCATCATCAAGCAAATTCTCGTCAGCGAAGGCGATCAGGTGGTCGAAAATCAGCCGCTGGTACGGCTCGATGAGACCGCAGCGCTGGCAAAAAAACGGGAGCTGTTTCTGCGCCGCATGAGATTGGATGTTACAGCGGCCCGTCTGACGGCGCAATTCGAGCGCGCCGATGTTCTCGATATATCGAGCTTGCTGAGCAAACACCGCGACGATCACGATGTCTGGTCGATCCTGGTCAGCCAACAACTCAATTTCAAGGCCCAGCAGCTTAAGCTTTCCGGCGAACTCTCCCTGCTTGAGCAAAACATAAAGGCCCTGCAATTTCGCGAGGTAGGATACACTCGGCAGCGTGATGCGACCGTGCGGCAGCTCGAGCTGCTCAAGGATGAGCATCAAAGCAAGAAGGCCCTGCTGGCCAAGGGATTGGTGCGTGCAAATGAGGTGAAGGCCATACAGCGGGCGATTGCCGAGGCTGAGGGACAGATCGGACGGCTTGAAGCAGAGATAGCGGAAACACAAGCGCAATCGGTGAAAGGGCAACAGGAGGTCCTTCGGGCGGAAGGTATCTATCGAGAAGAAGCTCTCGAACGACTGCAATCGATACAAAGTGAACGCGATGCGGTTCGCGAGCAATTGCGCGAAGCCGAAAATGTGCTCGAGCGCGCGACTATCAACGCGCCCGTTTCCGGGACTGTTGTTCGCACCCACTACCATACGACAGGTGGCGTAATCGAAACCGGCAAGGCAATTCTCGAAATACTTCCTGCGGGCGTGCCGCTGATCATTGAAGCGCAGATATCCCGCAACGACATCGACAGCGTGAAGCTGGGACAGACAGCCACCATACGCTTGGTCGCATTAAACCAGCGAACAACACCGGTGCTGCAGGGAACTGTATTCTATATCTCGGCGGACGCCGTGCAAAACAGCAAGACAGGCTTGGCAGAGCATGACGTTTATCTTGCTCGCATCAATATCTCCCCTGGAGAAATCGCAAGGGTCCATGGTTTCGCACCAACGCCAGGCATGCCCGTCGAGGTCATGATTCAGACAACGGAAAGGACTTTCTTCAGTTACATTGCAAAACCAGTCACGGACAGTATGTCCAGGGCCTTCGCCGAACAATGATGCTCTACCTGCACTCAAACTGCGACAGCGACGGTCGTCATGCGCGTGCCGAAATCTACCTATCCTCTCAGAATAGCAGATCATGTCATGGAAGAAGCTAAGCGAGCAGCGGCTGAAGACAACCTGTCACTGAACCAGTTGCTTTCGGCGTTTATCGTTGACGGCATTGGTCATCGACGTGCCATCACGAACCTGAGAAAGCGGGCGACACGCGGAAATGTCGATGCGGCGCTTGCCATCCTTGATCGCGCACCTGATGTCGATCCTGATCCCGGTGACGAACTGGTCGAGGCACAGGGAGCATCGAGCGACCGTCCATAATCGTATCCAAGGCGGCTGAATCAAGCCGTCTTTCTTTTCGCTGCTTACCTTTGTTCGTAGATAGGTGCGTAATATTTTATAGCAGAGCCTCAATCCCAATAACGAAAAAGCCTGCCGCGGGAGGAGGTGCGGCAGGCTTTCGAAAAGAACCGAACAGCGACTGGGAGGAGGAGTGCCGCTGTTCCAACAGACGTCCCTGGGAGGAGGAGTGGGCCGTCTGAAACACGAAGCTCTGCGGGAGGAGGTGCATTGCTTCGATGCGTTTAATCATACGCCGATCATCGGTGTTTCATAGGCACAATGCTGCACTGCAGCTATGCAAGAAAAACATGTCGGAAATGCCGACCACAAAACGAGAACCGGACAGCCTCAGGCATCGACACTTGATACAAAAAACGCCCGCGTCATGAGCGGGCGTCGTGCAGTGCCAAGCAGGTGCAATCTGGTGCTCTTAGCGAGCAACCGATGCGCGGGCAACGCGGCGGATGTCGGCCCGGTCGATACCGAGGTCCTGCAGTTCACGGCTGGACATGCGGTCAAGTTCGGTAACGGTCTGACGGAACTTGCGCCAGTTGTTGAAAGAGCGTGCTACGTTCATGATAATCCCCTTCCTGAGGGCTTTCTGACGTCAGCAACCTTACTTGGCTCCGGCGTCGTTTCGATGATTGGAACATAGGCCTTTCAAACGTTTGAAAACAGCGACAATACCTCACGCCACCCATGCGCTTGGCGCATGGGTTCTACGAATTCGGCAGGAGATGATCGTTTTTTAAGCTCTGAAGCGATCGAATGCCGTCAGACGCTTGGTTGGCGGATCGGCATCCGGGTAGCGATAGATCTCGGTCCTGAGATAGTGAAGCTCTGCTTCCAGCGCTTCTTCATCAACTTCGATCCACCAGGATTTCGGTCGCCCGTCGCTTCCATCCGACCAGCGATAGCCCCGCCCCTTCAGGTGGTCCTTCATATCGAAGGGGCTGTTTTCGGCGAAGATACGGACCCGCGAGCGCTGACTCGTCGCGTATAGCTCCGCGAATGCAGTGCCAAAGCCGACTTTCTCCTGCGCCAAAACTTCCATCAGGGCAAAACAGTCATCGACGGCGCGATGACCATCATGAAAGTAACCCGCCTGCCCGATCAGATAGCCAAGCTTCGTGCCCTCGAACCCGCGTGATGACCAGTCTATTTCGGCGTTTGAGCACGCCCAGGCCTTGCCTTTGAACACGGAAGAAAACGCTTCACAGAAAGGCCGGTCGAAACCGGCATTGTGGGCAATAATGAGATCGGCAGGTTCGATCAACGAACGCAGCGTCACAGTGTCGATCACCTGTCCAGCGACCATCTCATCGGTGATGCCAGTAAGTTTAGTGACTTCGGCGGGGATTGATCCCGTCGGCTGCTGCAGTCCGCCGTAGATCCCTGTAACATCACCGAGCATTCCACACTCATCGAAGGTAAACGCGATCACGCCAATCTCAATGATCTCGTCTTTACGATGATTGAGGCCTGTAGTCTCGGTGTCGAGAATGACACCTCGGAGGGGGTATTCCGGACGCATAGACGGCACAATCGCACGGGGCTCAAGCTTCTTCAGGATGCGGTAGCGACCAGTTTCCATCAGGTGCTGAACCATACTCGCTTCACTCATCGCGGTCGGCGGGTGTCGCTTCGTTTGTGCATTGCGACTGGAGTTTGGAGAGACCTCGCCTGCTCCATTCGAAAACATGTCGAACTGTGCTGTCATTCCCGCCGTTCTCTGCTGCTGCACCTGCCGAAATCAATACCATACCAAGATAGGCACAGGATCAGCTGTTGTGGTTTGCCAAGTTGGATATAAGCCAAACATCAAAACAAATCAGGAGAAAGCGTATGGAAACGACCGAGATCGGCAGCCGCAGCGATTTCGCGCTATGGGCCGTTCAGCGCGCGCAGGAAATCGTAACCACCGAAGCGGCTGCGTTTGCGATGGCTGCACGCGACATGAACGAGGCTGCATTGGCGACAACCGCTGCTGACCTAGGCAAAGCAATTGCCGATGCCATGCTGGAGGTATTTGACGGCTTGATTGAGGACTAGGAAGACGGAGGTGCCTCAGACCATAGGGTGCGCCGTGGAGGTAGGCGCAAGGTCTTCGCATCAGCATATTGAGGTCGCTCTGGTCCGTGTACACCTTGGGCCATGTCATCGACCACGGGGCCAACGAGATCGCCAAGCTCTCGCTCCTTGAGCGTCGGCGGTTAGTCGAGCGCGCCTTGCTTACCATCACAGATCAACGCCACATTTTGACCGAAGGCGGCAACGTCACATCCTTGCCGTCAGCAGTGCTGCTCGACATCAAAAATATCATGGGCCAGTTCGACAACAGCCCGGACTTTCTGGCATCCCTTGTCTTGATGGAATGCGCCGACGAGATACGAAAGCTTCATATATTGATCGCAGAGAGTTGAGATCGGTTCCGACGGTGGGATATGGGAAGTGCCCGACGCAAAACTGTTTGAGCTCAACAGCGGCATGCTCGAAGCCATCATCGAGTGCTGCCAGAACAGCTTTTTCATCGATGCACTGAAGCGACTAGACAGGCTGCGGCGCCTGATCGCCTACAGGCAGATGCTGGACAGAAAAAGCGCGCGGGGCCGCTACTTAGAGCACATTCAATTGCTGGATCTTATCCTGGCGGGCAGGAACAGTGATGCTTCGCTATTTATGGCTCGGCATCTTGGAGAGCTAAGCAATCTTAAGACCGTCGCTCGCGAGCGCCGGGGCTAATTTTTCCCTTGGCCCACGTGGTGGATCCGCCACGCCAATCCAACATGCTACGATGGCAATAGTTTTCTTTTTCTCACGGGGCAGTAACGCTACTTCTAGCGAGGAACAATTATGCCGCAGGCAAATATTGGACCAACGGAAACGCAACTTGCTGATTCGGTGGCTGGATTTGGCTGGGATGGCAATCTGCTCGAACCAGGCATTGCACTGGCGATGTCGGGCGGCGGCTTCCGCGCTATGCTTTTTCACGCCGGCGCATTAATGCGGCTGAACGAGCTTGGCCTGCTATCGAAAATCAAACGGATCTCCAGTGTGTCCGGCGGCTCCATTGCGGCTGGACATCTCGCCACGGCTTGGGCCGGGTTAGGGCGACCCGACGCAAATGGAGCATTCGGGAACTTCAAGGCGCTATATGTTGCACCGATCCTTACCTTCTCGCGACACAATCTCGACGTGAAGACAACACTTATAGGCCTTCTGCCTGGCTTCTCTGCCGCAGCCCTGTTGGCGAAAAGCTATGAGAAGTACCTGTTCGGCACACGGACGCTGCAGGACATACCGGACAGTCCGCGATTTGTATTTTGTGCAACCAATCTCCAGAGCGGCGTTCTATTTCGGTTCTCCAAACCCTACGCGGGAGACTATGTGATTGGTCGGCTCGATAAGCCTAAGATCAGACTGTCGCAAGCGGTCGCGGCTTCCTCGGCTTTTCCGCCGGTGCTCTCGCCGTTGGAACTGAGATTGCCGGAAGGCAGCTTCACCCAATGGCCGACTCGATCTGGCGTCTCGTCGCTGTCGCGAGATGAACTTGCCGCATTGCGCAGGCGGGTCGTGCTGACCGACGGTGGCGTGTACGATAACCACGGACTGGAACCGGTGGTTAAGCGCTACATGACGATACTGGTGAGCGATGGGGGTGCGCCGTTCGGGCGAAGTGCCCAGATCGGCTTTGATTGGGTGCGGCAGCTCAGGCGCATTCTTGAGGTAACAGACAACCAAGTCCGAGCCTTGCGACGGCGCAATCTCATCGACAGGTTGTCGGCCGGCAAAACCGCCTTCGACAACGGCACACTCAGCGCCAATGAGACGCGCGCGCATGAAAGGTTTGGCGCCTTTTGGGGAATTGATACCGATGCCGCTCGGTTCACGCCGCCTGATGCGTTGCCCTGTGATGGTCCGCTCACCGATCGCCTCGCACGGACATCCACGCGCCTCACCGACCTCGGCGAAACTACGTCTAAACAGCTCATCAATTGGGGATATGCGATTTGCGACCGCAGCATCCGAACTCACTACCGCGGAGCGGATCCGTTAGACAAAGTCCGCCCAGCATGGCCGTACGCGGAAGCAAATTTGTGAGGGCCCGCACTTCGTCCATTCTTGGCGTTGTGTCAGCGTTCAATAGCGTAGCTCTACATCCATGGGTGACCGCTCTGACACGATCGGACGTTCGAGCGAAAAGACCTTGAGCTCCTCCTTCGCCTTAAAGGGATCCAACCTTGCGGCCACCCCGAACGTCGCCCTGTCGCGCCCAGTGCCTGACGATGCACGGGTTGTTTGACAGATGCCGGTCAAGACAAATCCTTGCGGAGCCCGATGGTGCGCGATGAGGCGCCCACCGCTCGTCACCACAATGACACGCGGTGCCTTGTTAACTTCGTGTTAACCATTTTCTCGCTACACCGAGGCAACAGAAAATTTACCAAGTTGAATGATGTGTTAACTCAATCTCGGCCAATTCGTCTCAAGGGACGATCGTTCCTTGCGCTCTCATTGACTCCCGAACTGCCGTTCGAAGACTGGCTGGTCCAGCTCGACGAGCTTGCTGCCCGTTCCGCCGGGTTTTTCCTTCGGCGGCCAATTGTGCTGGACGTTCAAGGACTTGAGATCGATCGTGCGCAACTGCGCGATCTCGTTAGTCAGTTGGGCATGCGGAACGTCAGAATTATGGGGATCGAAGGTGCTCGCTCTTCATGGCTTGGCCCGGACCTGCCACCCGCGATGAGCGATGGTCGTCCTGCTTCAGACGTCGAATTGCAGACCACTGAGGAAGCGGAAAAAGCAGTTCCCGCCGAGAGCATTGTTGCCTCTGGCCCGCCCTCGGCAAAGGCAATCCCGTCGATCGTCGTGAGCCAGCCTGTTCGTTCAGGGCAATCGCTCCTCTACCCCGAGGGAGACGTAACCATCGTCGGTTCGGTCGCATCCGGTGCGGAATTGGTCGCCGGCGGATCGATTCATGTCTACGGGGCGCTCCGAGGACGGGCAATGGCTGGTACCATGGGGAACTCCTCGGCACGCATCTTCTGCCGCAAGCTAGAGGCAGAGCTGATCGCGATCGACGGATTCTATCAGACTGCCGAGGACATGGATCCACGACTCCGTGGGAAAGCGGTCCAGATTTGGCTCGAAGGCGAAACGATCAAAGCTGAAGCGCTCAGCTAAACCGAAGGCGTATTCCTATTTAATTGGAGAGGTACATGGGCAAGGTAATCGTGGTTACGTCGGGCAAGGGCGGCGTCGGAAAGACGACATCTACCGCAGCATTGGGCGCCGCCCTCGCACAAAACGGCGAGAAAGTGGTGGTCGTGGACTTTGACGTCGGCCTGCGCAATCTCGACCTCGTGATGGGTGCGGAAAGACGCGTGGTCTATGATCTCGTCAATGTCATTCAGGGCGAAGCCAAGCTGACGCAAGCACTGATCCGCGACAAGCGAGTGGAAACACTCTACCTGCTCCCGGCCTCGCAAACCCGCGACAAGGATAATCTCACACCGGAAGGCGTCGAGAAGGTTATTGCCGCACTCAAGAGTGCTTTTGATTGGGTCATTTGTGACAGTCCTGCGGGCATCGAGCGCGGGGCGACGCTCGCCATGCGCCATGCCGACGTAGCCATCGTCGTTACCAATCCGGAAGTTTCCTCGGTGCGCGATTCCGACCGCATCATTGGTCTGCTCGATTCCAAGACCCTGAAAGCCGAGAATGGCGAACAGATGGAGAAGCACCTCCTTCTCACCCGCTACGACTCTTCTCGCGCTGAGCGCGGCGACATGCTCAAGGTTGATGATGTTCTCGAGATTCTGTCGATCCCGCTTCTTGGCATCATTCCGGAAAGCATGGATGTCTTGCGTGCGTCCAACGTGGGCGCTCCTGTTACCCTGGCGGATGGTCGCAGCGCTCCCGCAATGGCCTATTTTGACGCTGCACGCCGGCTCAAAGGCGAAAGCCTGCCTGTCACCATTCCTGGTGAAAGGCGGGGTTTGTTCGGCAAGATCTTCGGAAGGAAAGCGGCATGAATCTTTTCCGTTTGTTTTCCCGATCGCAGTCCGCACCAGCTGCTCGCGAGCGGCTGCAGGTACTGCTGGCCCACGAGCGTGCCTCGGCCGGCGATTCGGACCTTGTCATCAAGTTGCGCGACGAGATCCTTCGCGCTATCTCCAAGCACATGCAGATCGATAGCGAAAAGGTCGGTGTAAAGTTGGAGCGCGGCATCCAGGTCTCAACGCTCGTTGTCGATGTTGAAATTCCCTTCGATGCAGCGAGGAAGGCGGCTTAAGGGCCGCCTTCCTCGCATGCAAGCAGAAGCGAGACCGTCAGCCGTGCCAGGGATCAACCGCAACGACGCCGGTGCCTTCGAAATCTCTGATGTTGCGCGTCACGACGATCATGTCGTGGACCAGCGCGGTCGCAACAATCAGCGCGTCGGCCTCATTGCGCCGGTCCGGGGACGTCCGCTTTCGGGAATGTTGAGGAGACGACGTGCGGCGCGGACAATCTGCTCATCGACGTGAACGGCCGCCCTCGGATTTTCTGTTTCGATATGGCTGAAGATGTTGTCGCGATCGTCGAGAGCGTATTACGCCCAGACGAGCCTCATCGGTCATCGGCCTTGCGCAGTGCTGCCGCTCGGCGTTCACGGAAGTGGGTCTTGGCGTCGACATCCTCAACATCAGGGCGCGTGTCCTCAAGCGCCTTGGCACGGAACCAGGCATCGTGGACGTCGCTGTTGCTAACGAGCTCTAACGGCAGAGCGCCTCCATTCGCGGTCCGGGTCAACAAGATGCGAACGACATCCGAGACCGTCAGCCCCATATTCTCGAGAACTGCCGTTGCGCGCTCCTTGACGGCGGCATCGATCCGCGTGGCGATGCTCAACCCTGAGACCGAGCATCTCGCCAGCTTTCGGATCGGACAGGTCCGCCCCGTGGCTGAGCCACTGCGGCGCAGTCGCCCGCAGCAAATATGCGTCGCATGCCGAGTCAGCAAATACTATCGTAGGTTACAGGGGCATTGCCTCCGCAAGGCGCTGAGGACCGCGAAAAAATCTGCTGGCAGGCCACGCTCCCGCGGGGATTTGGCGTAGCTCCATTGTACTATAGATTAACTAACTGATATAATTATATATTTACTTCTACTCTTGGACTATACTAGACCGTAGAGGGTGCCCTACTCCCATCCTCTCGTGGAAGAGCATCCCAGCCGGATATCTTCCGTCGCAATACTGAAAAAATTTCTCCATCCTTGCCCGTGGCATCGTCTCCGCGGGCATTCTTCTTGCCGGTAAGAGACGGCTTACCGCTGCGTCGGGAGGATCCGCATCATGGAACAAGCTGAGCGCGCGCATTGGGAATTTGACAGCAGCGATCAGTTGAGAATCCAAATGCTCGTCGAATGGGGTGTTACGTCCCTACCCTCGCCCGGCACGGTCGTCCTCCGTCTTGGCTATGCGCTGTCTCAGCAGGAGTGGGATGTCTATCAATCCACAGACAGCCCACCCCACCAAATTCAGGCTGCCATGTCTGCAGCCGATGCGCGGGAATTGGGCCGTCACCTGCTGCTGTGCGCGGACCTGTGGGACGTTCCTGCAGGCTCGCCCAACGGGTCCACATAACGGCGAACGCGGAGGACGATTGCAAGACGCTTAAAGAATGAGGAAGGACCGGAGACAGGGATTCCTGTCATTGATGCAAATCAACAAATAGCCCGCTCGGACTGTTTAAGTATAACTATTGCAAAGGGGGGAAAGCGATGAAAAGGACATCCGCGAAGTTGATTATTGCGGGGTTCGTAAGCCTGGGCTCTGCCTTGCCGGCTGCGGCTCAGGAGACCACCGATATCGGCACTCTGGACAGTGCGAAGGCCGGAAAGGCATTTTCCAGCAAACCTGTCTACTCGCCCTATGCGGGGCGCAATTTTCCGACCCGGCCGCTGTTTGGCGACACGCATCTCCACACCGGAGCCTCGTTCGACGCCGGCGCTTTCGGAGCACGGCTGACGCCTCGCGACGCCTACCGCTTCGCCCGCGGCGAGGAGATCACGGCGTCGAGCGGCCAGCCTGCCAAGCTGTCACGGCCGCTCGACTTCCTGGTGGTGACCGATCACTCCGACAACATGGGCATGTTCCCGGACCTCTTTGCCGGCAAACCGGACGTCATTGCCGACCCTCAGGCCAAGACCTGGTACGACATGATCAAGTCGGGTCAGGGCGCCACGGCAGCGCTCGAAATCATCTTTGGCTTCGGCAAGGGAACGCTGCCCAAGAGTATGATCTACGGGCCGGACACGCGTCCCTACAAAAACGCGTGGCAGGACACGATAAAGGCCGCCGAGGAATATAACGATCCGGGGCGGTTCACGGCCTTCATCGGCTACGAGTGGACCTCGAACACCGCAGGCAACAATCTGCATCGCAACGTCGTCTTCCGCGACAGTGCCCAAAAGGCCGACCAGGTCGTGCCCTATACGACGCTTAAGCCCTTGGGCAGCGACAACCCGCGCGACCTATGGAAGTGGATGCAGGCCTATGAGGACAAGACCGGCGGCAACGTGCTGGCAATTGCGCACAACGGCAACCTGTCCAACGGCCGCATGTTCCCGCTGATCGAATCCTTCACCGGCAAGCCGGTAGACAAGGAATATGTCGAGCAGCGCTCCCGGTGGGAGCGCCTCTACGAGACAACCCAGACGAAGGGCGACGGCGAGGCACACCCGGTCCTGTCGCCCAATGACGAGTTCGCGGATTTCGAGACCTGGGATTTCGGTAATCTCGATGCCAGCGTGCCGAAGACGCCTGACATGCTCGAGTTCGAGTATACACGGTCCGCGCTGAAGAACGGCCTCAAGCTCGAAGCTGAACTCGGCACGAACCCCTACAAGTTCGGGCTGGTCGGCAGCTCCGACGCCCATACTGGCCTTGCGGCCATGGAAGAGGAAAACTTCTTTGGAAAGACCACGCCGCAGGAGCCAAGCCCGGAACGCCTGACGGCAACTTTTGTCAAGGACGCCAAGACCGGCATCACCGTGATGGACTGGGAGGTCGGCGCGTCGGGCTACGCCGCCGTGTGGGCCACGGAGAACACCCGCGAGTCGATCTGGGACGCGATGCAGCGCAAGGAGACCTATGCAACCACCGGGCCGCGCATGGCCGTGCGCTTCTTCGGCGGCTGGGATTTCGAGCTGGCCGATGCCGAGACCCGCAATCCCGGCGCGATCGGCTACGGCAAGGGCGTTCCCATGGGCGGTGACCTGACGGCAGCGCCGGAAGGCAAGGCGCCGTCGTTCCTCGTCGCCGCGCTGCGAGACCCGATCGGGGCCAATCTCGACCGCTACCAGATCGTCAAGGGCTGGCTCGACGACAAGGGCGAGACGCATGAGCAGGTGTACGACGTCGCCTGGGGCGGGGACCGCAAACCGGGCGCCGACGGCAAGGTGCCATCGGTCGGCAGCACCGTCGACATCGAGAACGCGACCTGGACCAACACCATCGGTGCGCCGGAACTGATCGCGGTGTGGAAAGACCCCCTGTTCGATCCGAAGCAGAAGGCCTTCTACTACGGACGCGTCATCGAGATACCGACGCCGCGGTGGACCGCCTATGATGCCAAACGGTACGGAACAAAGCCGCTCGAGGGTACGCGGATGACCGTCACCGAACGCGCCTATACCTCGCCGATCTGGTACACGCCGTGATCGCGATGGCGGCGGTTGAACCGGCCGCCGGACCGTCCGGTCCGACATCCGGCGAACGAGTGAGCACGATCTTGTTGAAACGTGTGCTGAGGGAACCGCTGGTCCACTTCCTGCTGCTCGCGCTGCTGATCTTCGCGGGTTACGAGCTCTTGGGCGCCGATGCGGACGACAGGCCGGACACCATCGTCGTCACCGCGCCGAAGATCGAGCAGATGGCGACCGTGTTCGCAAAGACCTGGCAGCGTCCGCCGACTGCCGAGGAACTGAAGGGCCTGATCGACGACCATGTGAAGGAAGAAATACTCGTACGCCAGGCGCTGGAGCTCGGGCTCGACAGGGACGACACGGTCGTTCGTCGCCGCTTGCGCCAGAAAATGGAATTCATGAACGCGGCCGACGCCGAAGCTCTGACAGTGACCGATGCGGAGCTCGACGCCTATCTGAAATCCAATGCAGCCACGTTCGAGATCGATCCAATGCTGGCCTTCCAGCAGGTGTTCCTCAATCCTCAGCGGCGCGGCGACACGATCGGACAGGACGCGGCTTCCGTCCTCGAAGCGCTGCTGACCAACCCGGCCACGGATAGCGCCCTTTTTGGCGACCCCACGCTGCTTCCGCCCGACCTGCCGCTTTCGAGCAAGACATCGATCGGCCAAACCTTCGGCGCCGATTTCGCGGAAGAAGTCGACAAGGCTCCTTTGGGCCAATGGACCGGTCCCGTCGATTCCGGCTTCGGGCTGCACCTGATCCGCGTGACGGAGCGTGTGCCCGGCCGAGTGCCGATGCTCGACGAGGTGCGCGACGCTGTGGCGCGAGAGTGGACGAATGCCAAACGCGCCCAACTCGAGGACCAGCGCTTCGCCGAACTCCTCAAGCGCTATGTAGTCACAATCGAGAGCCTAGACAGCATGGGGGCCAACCGGTGACGCGGCTTGGCGCCTTGCTGGCCGTGCTCATAACGGTCTTCCTGGTCGCACCTTCGATGGCCCATGAGATCCGGCCGGCCTATCTCAACATGCGCGAAACGGAGAGCGGCGAGTTCGCCATCGTCTGGAAGGTGCCGGCGCAGGGCTCTATGCGTCTCGGGCTCTATGCGCATCTGCCGAAGGCGTGCGTTGAGAAAGCCGAACCGGCGAGGTCGATCGAGAGCGGGGCCCATCTGGAGCGATGGACCGTCGCCTGTGCGGGGGGATTGAAGGGCGGCGAGATCGGCATCAACGGCCTCAAGTCGACCATGACCGAAGCGCTCGTTCGCATCGAATACGAGAACGGGGACACTGAGGTCGCGCGCCTCATGCCGGACGCGCCCTCCTTTGTCGCTGCGGGCGCACAGACCAGCCTCGAAGTAGCGCAGACCTACTTTCCGCTGGGTGTCGACCACATACTCTCCGGCCTCGATCATCTACTCTTCGTTCTCGCGCTCATCCTGCTCATTCGACATCGCTGGATGCTGGTCAAGACGATCACGGCCTTTACGATCGCCCACAGCATCACGTTGGCTGGAGCGTCGCTCGGATATTTCAGTTTACCGCAGAAGCCGGTCGAAGCGACAATTGCTCTGAGCATTGCCTTCGTCGCGAGCGAACTGATTAGAATGAAGCCGGGCGAGAGGCGACTGTCCGAGCGCTACCCCTGGGTCGTGGCCTTCGCGTTCGGACTGCTGCATGGTTTCGGTTTTGCCGGCGCCCTGAAGGAAATCGGCCTGCCGCAATCCGACGTGCCGCTGAGCCTGCTGACATTCAATCTGGGCGTCGAGGCGGGACAGCTGATCTTCATCGCCGCGGCGCTGGTCGTGCTTAGGGCGGCAGGCGCACTGGGCACGATACAGCCCGCACCGGCGCGTCAGCTCGGCGCCTACATGATTGGGACCGCCGCGATGCTGTGGCTGGTTTCGCGGATCGCCGGGTTGGCGGCGTGAGCAGCGCGATGCACGGAAGGTCTCATTCTCGCTCAGTTCGCGACAAATGAGTTAGAAGTAGAAGGACCGCCTTGGGTCAACCTGCGCCATGAGCTCAAACAAGTCCAGATGGCAGCAAACGCGTCGATAATAGCGCTAGGCGGGCAGGCACCGAGGTCCGCTATCTAGTGGACCTGCGTCCATGGCGACTTGGCGAGGCGCACGACTGCAAACCACCGTTCGTTCCAATCTCGAAAAGCAGATGTAGTGCCGCGTGGTTTTCGGCAACCTTTTAACTTAGCAGATCAGCACGTACCGCGAATTGATGAGCGGCCGCTTCGGGGGGGAACGGAGACGTCTAACCATTTCGATGCTTTGGAGGGCCGCGCACATCCGTACGCCCTGTGTGCTTAATCGCTTGGCCGGGTTTATGGAAGTTCGATCTCGCCGTCCACTACGTGGTTGAGGCCGGTGCCTTCCGCCGTCAGCGTCATGCGGACCTTCAGCTTCTCGCCGTCGGTCTGGCCTTCGCGCACCGTCTCTTCGATCTTGCGCTGCGAAGTGACGCCGACTTCCTTCAGGAACTTGCGGATCGACATGTTGAAGGCGTCTTCACTCATGGCGGAACTCCTCTGTATCCGAAAGGGATTATAAGGGAAAGCGAGTGGTCAAGGAAGCAGCACGGTGACGCCCGGTGCTATACAAAAAGACCCCCACCAGCTCGGCTTCGCTGTCCAACTCTGCCTCATGCGTTATCCTGGGCGAACTTTGATGTCTGGGAGAGCATGCCGTTGGCAACACTGGGGTTCATTGCTTGGCAACTTGATATTGAACCACATGAGTTTCATCTTTATGCGCGCCGCGAACCGACACGGATGGAGCATGTCACTGGTCAGCAATATTCGGAAGAGACATTGGCATGTTCAACAAACATCCGTGCTGTACGGACGCCGCACGCAAAAAAGCATCGTCCCGGACGCAAATTGATGCTTTTCGTTGCCCGTCCTCTTCCCGTATTCCTCGCACTGAATGACGAACGGGGACGCGGCCATGGGCAGACCTTTTTTCTGGAACGAGCTGAACACCGGCGACTTTGCTCATCTTTCGGTCGACCGGACCATTGCGATCCTGCCGATTGCCTCCACCGAGCAGCACGGCCCGCACCTGCCGATCTCCACCGACGTTACCATCGCCAACGGCATGCTGACTGAGGTACGCAAGTTAATGTCGGAAGCACTGGATGTGCTCGTTCTCCCGACGCAGGAGATCGGCAAGGCCAACGAGCATATCTACGGCCCCGGTACCCTGTCGCTCGGGGCAGATATTCTCATCCCCGCCTGGACCGCGATCGGCGGCAAGGTCGCCGAAGCCGGGTTGCGCAAGCTGGTGATCGTCAACTCCCACGGCGGCAATCTCGAGGTCATGAACATCGTCGCACGCGAACTAAGGGTGCGGTTCTCCATGGCGGTCGTGGCCACCCAATGGTCGCGCTTCGGCTGCCCGGAAGGCTTGATCAGCGAGCACGAGCAGAAATTCGGCATCCATGGCGGTGACATGGAAACCTCAATGATGCTGCATTTCCGTCCGGATCTTGTGCGCATGGACAGGGCCGAGAATTTCGCCTCCAAGGCGGAATGGATGAAGGACAATACCCGCTATCTGCAGCCGTTGCCGCCGCATTCGTTGGCCTGGATCGCCCATGATCTCAACCCCAACGGCGTCGTTGGAGACGCGTCGCTCGGCACAGCGGAAAAAGGGGCTTTGATCGCCCGGCACCAGGCAAAGGGCTTCATCGAGCTGCTGGAAGATCTGACGATCTATCCTCTCGCCAATCTCTATTCGAAATAGGAACGGTCCGGCCTCATTTCTCCGGTGCCAGAATGTGGCCATTGGCCTGCAGTTCCTGCATCATCGCCAGCAATTCTGCCATCAGATACTCGACGAACAGGCTGGTGGCGGCATCGAGCGGCGCCCGCGCCCGCGCAAACAGCTTCATCGGCTGGCGGGAATGCGTCTCGGCGATCGGGCGGAACACCAGTTCGCCGCACCGGCATTCGACGATCACGTCCAGCGGATTGAGCAGGGTCAGGCCGGTGCCAGATTTGACCAGCTGTTTCAGCATCTCCGAGGCATTGGTTTCCACCACAGGCTCCACCGAAACGGGCAGTGGCGCCAAAGCCAGATTGATGACATCGCGCAGGCTGGTCCCGGTCTGAGCCAGCACCAGCCGCTCCTGCACGACATCGGCGAGACTGATCGGACCGGTGCCTGCCAGCCGGTGTCCGGGCGGCAGAACGACACCGATCGGCACATCGAAATTGGCAAGCGTGCGGATGCCGGGCGTCGCCGGAATATTGAAGCCGAGGCCGATATCGACCTCGCCGGTCAGAACTGGGTTGAGGGTGGTCGAACCGCCATCATTGCGCAGCTGGATGCGCACCCGCGGATGCTGCCCGATGAACTTGGCGATGATTTCCGGCAACGGCCCGGCCGCAAGCCCCACCGTGGTCACGATCGACACCTTGCCCGCCTGTGGCATCTTCAGGCCGCGAATGCGCGATTCCAGCCGCTCGTAATTCTTCAACACGTCACGGATATGCTCGATGCAGAGTTCACCCGCAGCCGTCAGCCGCAGGCCGCGCGGCAACCGCTCGAAGATCGGCACGCCGATTTCCGCTTCCAGCGCCAGGATCTGCCTGTTGATCGCCGAGGACGCGACATTCAACCGGGCCGCCGCCTTGCGAATGGAGCCGCAACGGGCGATCTCGTTGATATATTGCAACTTTCGGGAATGCAGCATCGGTCCATTCTTCCATCGTTCGCGGAGCGGGCCAACGCTTTGAACGCAGTCCACAGATAGATGCCTAAATGGCATCAATGCGGACGAATTTTGATGCTTTTCAAAGAGCAACGCAACCGCTCAAATGGGGAAAATGGGCGATCAATGACGACCGTCTGTTGCATCAACGGGGAACGACGCAGAATGCGCAATCTACTGAAATCGAATGCAATTCCTGTCATGGCCGGCCTCGGTGCCCTGGTCGCCGCCTCCACCCAGGTCGCCGCTGCCGACAAGGTGACCTATGGCACCAACTGGCTGGCACAGGCCGAGCACGGCGGATTTTACCAGGCCGTCGCCGATGGCACCTATGCAAAACACGGTCTTGACGTCACGATCGTGCAGGGCGGACCGAACGCCGCCAACGGCGCGCTTCTGATTTCGGGCAAGATTGATTTTTTCATGGGCAGCCCACAGGCCGAAATTTCTGCTGTCGAGCAGGGCATCCCGATCGTCGATGTCGCCGCCATCTTCCAGAAGGACCCGCAGGTTCTGATCGCCCATCCGGATCAGAGCATCGAGAAATTCGAGGATCTGGCCAAACTGCCGACGATCTTCATGGGCAAGGACGGCTACCTCACCTATTTCGAGTGGATGAAGGCGAACTTCCCCGGCTTCAAGGACGAGCAGTACAAGCCCTACAACTTCAGCCCGGCGCCATTTCTCGCCGACAAACAATCCGCCCAGCAGGGCTATCTGACGTCGGAACCCTATGAGATCGAAAAGCAGGCGGGCTGGACACCAAAGGTGTTTCTGCTGGCAGACAGCGGCTACTCGCCCTATTCCACGATGATCACCACGCAGGCGTCCCTCATCGAAACCAAGCCGGAGCTGGTGCAGCGTTTCGTCGATGCCTCGATTGAGGGCTGGTACAACTACCTCTACGGCGACAATGCCAAGGCCAATGCGCTGATCAAGACCGACAATCCGGAAATGACCGATGGCCAGATCGCCTACTCGATCGGAAAGATGAAGGAATATGGCATTCTGGAATCCGGCGCGGCGCTTGAAAAGGGCATCGGTTGCATCACCGAGGAACACTACAAGAAGTTCTTCGATGACAGCGTCGCCATCAAGCTCTTCAAGGCCGAAACCGACTACAAGAAGGCCTTTGCCGCGCAGTTCACCTGCAAGGGCGTCGGCATGGCGCTGAAGAAGTAACGGCATCGCCGATCATTTCCCGCCGCCGGCCCGGCGGCGGGTCACAGAAATTGCCCAGTAGCCGAGACAGCAATGAATTTAGCCGAGACGCGCGCGCCCAAGCGATCCATCGAAGGACGCAAACGGCCATTGGTTGCCATGAATTCGGTATCGAAACGGTTTTCGAGCGGCACTTTGGCGCTGTCCGACATGTCGCTCGTCGTAGAGAGCGGGGAATTCGTCAGCCTGCTGGGCCCGTCGGGTTGCGGCAAGTCGACGGCGCTGCGCGTCATCGCCGGGCTCGGCGACGCATCGTCCGGCAAGATCGACTGGCCGAGTTCGCGGATCAATTCCAAAGGCCTGCCGGAAGGCGACATCAGCTTCGTCTTTCAGGAACCGACGTTGATGCCCTGGCAGACCGTCTTCGGCAATGTCCATCTGCCGCTTAAACTGCGCGGCATCTCGAAATCCGCTGCCCGGCCGCGGATCACAGAGGCGCTTGCCACCGTCGGCCTGCAGGATTTCGCCAACGCCTACCCGCGCGAGCTCTCCGGCGGCATGAAGATGCGCGTCTCCATCGCCCGGGCCCTGGTGACGAAACCGAAACTGCTGTTGATGGACGAGCCTTTTGCCGCCCTCGACGAGATCACCCGCCAGAAGCTCAATGACGACGTGCTGCGCCTGTGGAAGGAAACAGGCATCACGGTGATTTTCGTCACTCATTCGGTGTTCGAATCCGCCTATCTCTCCAACCGCATCGTCGTGATGAAGGCCCGACCGGGCCGCGTCCATGCCGACTTTCCGCTGCGCACCAGCCTGGAGCGCGACGCCCACTACCGGACCTCGGAGGAATATCGCCAGGCCTGCGAAAAAGTCTCGACCATCCTCTTGGAAGCCATCGGCTCGGGAGAACACTGATGAGCTCGCAAGACACGGCGCCGGACACGTCCGCTGTTATCTCCTCCTCGTTCCGCAACAGAAACCGCGACCTGCTGCTGCGCCTTCTCGTGCCTTTTTTCGTGCTCGCGACCATGGTCCTGCTCTGGCACCTCGGCGTGGTCGTCTCCGGCGTTCCTCCCTACATCCTGCCGAGCCCGGTCGCGGTTGCCACGGCGTTGGTCACCGATTGGCACACCCTGTCACCGGCGCTCTGGGTCACCACCAAGATCACGCTGCTGTCACTTCTGCTTGCCCTCATCGGCGGCGTCGGGTTTGCGGTTTTCCTGGTGCAATCGCGCTGGATCGAGATTGCCTTCTATCCGATCGCCGTCATCCTGCAGGTCACCCCGATCGTTGCCATCTCGCCCCTGATCCTGATCTATGCCCCGTCGACGCAAGTGGCGCTGCTGATCTGCGCCTTTCTCGTCGCCTTCTTCCCGATCCTGTCGAACATGGTACAGGGATTGAAGAGCGTCGATCATAACCTGCTCAACCTGTTTGATCTCTACGGCGCCTCGCGCTTGCAGACGCTGCTCTATCTCAAGCTTCCCGCATCCCTGCCCTATTTCATGACCGGGCTTCGCATCGGTGGCGGGCTGGCGCTGATCGCCGCCGTCGTCGCCGAATTCGCCGCAGGCTCGGCCGGCGCCGGTTCCGGCCTTGCATTCCGCCTGCTCGAAGCCCAATACCGGATGAACATCCCGCGGCTCTTCGCGGCCCTGATCCTGCTGTCGCTGCTCGGCGTGGCGATCTTCGCGCTAACCTCCTTCATCTCATGGCTGAGCCTGCATCGCTGGCACGAGAGCAGCCTGAAAAGGGAAAACTGATGCCGACGCCATTCCTTTCCCTGCCGGATGCTCAACATTTCATGCTCAGCAATGCCACCGTTCCGGCAATCGCGGTGACGGCGCAAACGGGTCCCAGCGTCGAAGGGTTGGCGTCTGTCGATATCGTGATTTCCAACGGAAAGATCAACGCCATCCTGCCCCCAGGCACCGCTCCGGTGGAACTCCCGAAAGCTGATCTGCGCCAGGGCATGGTCTGGCCGTGTTTCGCCGACATGCACACCCATCTCGACAAGGGCCACATCTGGCCGCGCCGCCCGAACCCGGACGGCACCTTCATGGGCGCGCTCGACAATGTCCGCATCGACAGAGAGGCCAACTGGTCGGCAATCGACGTCAAGACACGGATGGAATTTTCGCTGCGCTCAGCTTACGCACACGGCACGCATCTGATCCGCACCCACCTCGATTCCCTTGCGCCCCAGCACCGCGTTTCCTTCGAGGTCTTCTCCGAAGTTCGCGAGGCCTGGAAGGACCGGATCGCGCTGCAGGCGGTCGCCCTCTTTCCACTCGACCAGATTTTCGACACGCCGTTTTTTGACGATCTTGTCTCTGTCATCAAGGAGCATAAGGGCCTACTCGGCGGCGTCACCTACATCATGCCGGATCTGGATGAGCGCCTCGATTTCCTGTTTCGCGCTGCCGCGGACAATGGGTTCGACATCGACCTGCATGTCGATGAGACCGAGGAAAAACAGGTCCTGACGCTGAAAACCATCGCCGAGGCCAAACTGCGCCATGGCTTCGAAGGCACCGTCACCGTCGGCCATTGCTGCTCGCTCGCCCGCCAGGACGAGGAGGTGGCGAAAACCACGATCGACCTCGTTGCCCGTGCCGGCATCTCCGTGGTGTCGCTGCCGATGTGCAACATGTATCTGCAGGACCGCCATCCAGGCCGCACGCCGCGCTGGCGCGGAGTGACGCTGTTTCACGAGCTGGCGGCAGCGGGCGTCGCCACCGCCGTTTCGTCCGACAATACCCGCGATCCCTTCTATGCCTATGGCGACATGGACCCGGTCGAACTGTTCCGCGAGGCGGTGCGCATCCTGCATCTGGATCATCCGCTGACGGATGCCGCCCGCGTTATCACCACCTCGCCCGCCGATATTCTCGGCCGCCCGGACCTTGGTCGCATTGCCGTCGGCGGGCCGGCCGATCTCGTCCTTTTCAGCGCCCGCCGCTGGAGCGAATTCCTCTCCCGTCCGCAGGCCGACCGCATCGTGATGCGGAATGGCATGGGCATCGACCGTAGCCTGCCGGACTACCGCGAACTCGACCCAATTCTTGGAGCATGACATGCCCGACTATGCCGCCATCAAAAAGGAACTCGAAGGCATCGCCATCGAGGACAATCCGGCGCTGGTGCGCCAGAAGAGCCGCGACTTTTTCTGGTATTCGCCAATCCTGAGGGCCCAGCTCGAGAACGTCACGGGCGACCTCGTCGTTTCGCCGAAGACCGAGGAAGAGGTTATCCGCACCCTGAAGGTCGCCTATTCCCATGGAGCACCGGTGACCCCGCGCGGCGCCGGCACCGGGAATTACGGCCAGGCCATGCCGCTGTCGGGCGGCATCATCCTCAATCTGGCCGGCATGAACGTGGTCAAATCCATTCATCCCGGCCGGGTTGTCTGCGAGCCCGGCGTCGTTATGGCAGATCTGGACAAGCAGACGAAGGCCCATTCCGGCCAGGAGTTGCGCTTCCATCCCTCAACCGCCCGAACCGCCACTATCGGCGGTTTTATCGCCGGCGGTTCCGGAGGCGTCGGCTCGATCACCTGGGGCGGTCTCCGAGACCTCGGCAATATTCTGCGCCTTCGCGTCGTCACGATGGAGGCCGAACCGCAGGTGCTGGACCTGACCGGGTGGGACCTGCAGAAGGTCAGCCACGCTTATGGCACCAACGGCATTATCACCGAAGTCGAGATGCCTCTCGCCCCTGCCTATGACTGGGTGGACGTTCTGGTCGGCTACGACGACTTCATGGAAGCCGTCCGTTTTTCCGATGCGCTCAGCCATATGAACGGGTTGCTGCTGAAGGAAGTGGCGCCGATCGCAGCCCCCATCCCCTACGACTATTTCAGCCGCCACAAGTCCTTTCTGCGTGACCGCAACCAGTCAGTGGTGGTGATCATGATCGCGCCACATGCGATGGATCCGTTCACCGCTTTCGTCGCGCAGCAGAACGGCGAGATCCTGTTCCGCTCTGACAAGGTCGAGAGCATGAAGGGCATCCCGCATGCCTATGAACTTGCCTGGAACCATACGACGCTGCGGGCCATGAAGGTCGATCCAAACTTCACCTATCTGCAGGTGCAGTACCCAGGTCCCGATCACGTCGCCAAGGTCGGAAAACTGGTGGAGATCTTCGGCGACGAAGTGCCGGGGCATCTCGAGTTCATCAAGTTCGATGCGGCCATCCAGTGTTCCGGCCTGCCGCTGGTGCGCTATACGACCGACGCGCGGCTGGAAGAAATCATCCGCATCCACGAAGACAATGGCTGCCCGATCTTCAATCCGCATCGTTATACGCTGGAAGAAGGCGGCATGAAGCAGACGGACAGGACCCAGCTTGCCTTCAAGAAACAGACCGACCCCAAGGGCCTGCTTAATCCCGGCAAGATGATCGCCTGGGACAATCCGGATTTCGACTTTGGCTCCGGCAAGAACTACCTCTTCCCCGGTCTTGCAGCGATGGGGGTTTGATGCGCGTCCTGCTGTTGCACTCCCACCCGGTCGAAGAGAGCTTCGGCGGCGCCCTCCACAGGCTCACCCGCGAGAGCCTGCAGGCGGCGGGTCACGAGGTTGATGACTGCAATCTCTATGCGGAAGGGTTCGATCCGGTCCTGTCGCGCCACGACCGTCTGGTCTATCACGACCATCCGGAAAACACGGCGCTGGTGAAGGACTATTGCAACCGGCTGCTGGCGGCGCAGGGGCTGGTCATCGTCACGCCAGTGTGGAATTTCGGCTTTCCGGCGATCCTCAAAGGCTATTTCGATCGCGTCTGGCTGCCAGGAATTTCCTTCGAGCTGGTGGATGGCAAGGTCCAATCGCGGCTGCGCCACATCCGCAAGCTCGGCGCCGTCATGACCTATGGCGCGACGCAGTTTCGCGCGTTTGTCGCCGGCAACCCGCCGAAGAAGATCGTCAAGCGCGTGCTGCGCGCCCAGATCGATCCGTGGTCGCCGGTCACCTTCCTCGCCCATTACGACATGAACAATTGCACGGAAGAGACCCGGTCACGCTTCATGGCAAAGGTGAAGGCGAAGATGGAAAGGTTTTGAGCCGATGTCGGAAAAAACCGCCTTCAATCCACCGTCCGTCCGCCGCCCCTTCGGCAACTACAATCACGGCCTGATGGTGCCGCCGGGCGCCAGCCTGCTGGTGACCTCCGGCCAACTGGGGATCGGCCTCGACGACACCGTTCCGCCCGACGTGACGGCACAGGCCCAACTCTGCTTCGAGGCTATCGGCGCCATCCTGTCGGATGCCGGCATGAGCTTCGCCGACGTCATCCGCATCAGCGGCTTCGTCACCAGACGCGAGGACTTCCCCGCCTATATGGCGGTCCGCGACCGCTATACGCGCGCGCCGAAGCCGGTCTCGACTCTGATCATTGTCAGCGGCTTCACCCGGCCGGAATTTCTGGTCGAGGTGGAAGTGACTGCCGCCAAGATTTTCTGAGTTCGACTGTCGATCAGAACGACCGCCCCTCGCAGGCCCGACAGGGCGACGCCACCCTCGAAAGGGAACTCAGGAAACTAGGTCCTCTTTATGTGCAACGACTCAACAAAGTCGTTGTCAGTTCATGCAAAGCGCGCCCAGCGATACGGCGGGCATAGCCATGCTTGCCAGCCCGAGAAAGGCGATCGCGAGCCCGATGGCCTTGCGGCGTGCGGAGCAGTGCGCGGCGAAGCCCATGATGGCAATCTGCGACATGCCCAGGGCGGCGAGTGCCACGGCTGGAATCGTCGCCAGGCCGAAACCCATCATGAACAAGGCACCCGTTGCCGGCGCACCGGTCAGCATGGCGGTCATCAGCGCATTGTAGACCATAGCGCAGGGAGCCGCCCCCCAGGCCATGCCCAGGAGCAGCGCCGAAGATCCCCGAATCGCGGATGGAGGATTGCGCCCAAACATCCTGCCTGAGACGGCCATGGCACGGCGGTCGAAGATCTGGGGACCGGGGACGACGCCGATCAGCGCCAGCCCCACCCAGACCAGCATAACCCCGCCGAGGATGCGCAGCAGGGGCTGGATACCAGCGAGATCGAGAAGATCACCCAATGCACCACCGGCAACGCCGACGAGGCCACCTGCAATCGTATAGGTGACCGTGCGACCGAGTTGGGTAGCCAGCAGCGCCTTCGCCGTTTCCGGTCCGGAACTGCCCCGGCCCGTGGCAATCAGCAGCGACGATGCGATACCGCCGCACTGGCCTGCACAGTGAAGGCTGCCGCCAAGGCCCATCAGTAGGCCAGCCGAGAGGATGGCCGTGAGGGTCAAAGGATCCGACATCATGTGCCTTCCAGTTTGCGTGTATCACCGTTCGTCGCACCTCGGATCAAGCCGGGTAGCTGGCGGCGTTGACGACCGGCGGCAGGTTGATCGCCGGATTGTGGTTGAAAAAGCCGCTCGGCATCAGCTTGAAGCCGGTGAAGACGCAGGGCTGCACCGGAAAATCCTCGACGCGCACGGGATGATGCAAGCCGAAGACGTGCCAGAGCACGATATCGGTGTTCTCGATCGGCCGGTCCTTGGCGATGAACTCCACAAGCCCGCCCGTTCCGTCGGAATGGTTCATGAAGTCGCCGGCGGGAAAACGCTCATCCGGATCGAAGGCCGTAATCCAAACGTGATTCTGCACGAAGGCGGCGCGTTTTCCGGAGGGCGAGTCCGGATGCACGAAGGGGGTGACGCAATGGTTTGCCTCGAGCTTGTAGCCAACAGCTGCGCCCGTGTAGTTCGTCTTGTTCGGGTTGATGATTTTCCAGTAGCGGTGCGACGCGGGATCGGCGCGCCTTGCTGCCTCGCTTTCCCGCGTGAGCACGGTCTGCTCCTCATAGAAGGCGTTGCCATAGGGGTTGGAAGGCCCAAACGGTTCCGCATAGGTGTTGCACTCCACCACGCTGTTGGCGTCACCATCGACTGCCATGTCGAGGCGGGCGCATAGGATGTGCTGGTGGATGTGACCAACGACGCCAGGCGCAACTTCTCGCCCGTATTTCGGCGGCTGGCCGGGAATGCAGGCGGCCGTGTTGATGATCCCGGTTGCCTTCACCTCGTGCTCGATCGTGCCGTCGAGATAGAGATACCAGTACAGTCCGTATTCGTAGTTGCCGACGGTGCAGATCGTGGAGATGACCAGTTTGGCGCCGCGGCGGATTTCTGCACGCTCCGTGCGGAAGTCGATGTGCTTCCAGAGAAGCCCGGAATCTTCCTCATGCACGCAGATGGCTTTTTCGATCGTCCACGGGTCGCCATCCATGGTGTTGAGATGCACATCCAGATACTTGATCATGCCGAGGCAGTCGCAGCCGAGTTTCAAGGAGTTGGCGAGCTTGCCGATGCCGTATTCGCCAATGTCGAAGACGTTCTTGCGGAAATGGCCGTTGTCCGGGCTGCCATACGGTACCGTCATCTCAACGATGGAGGCCCGGTTGACGATCGGCCGGTCGTCGAAGCGGATGTCATGGAGAGTCAGAGCTTCGCGTGCGTTGAAGCCGACCACAAGGGACCAGTTGCGCCAGGTGATCCGGTGGCCGTCGAAGGCGAAGTTCACGCCCTCCGGCTGAACCACGTTGATCGGCTTGGCCTGAGGCTGAAATGTTTCGATGAACTGGCTTTCGTAGTTCACCTCCTGCATGGGAATAGGAACGACGCCATAGTCGTCGACGCGGATCACCTCGTTGACGTTGAGGTCGATCACCGCGTTCAGCCCCTCGATCGGATGAGCATAGAAGTTCTCGTTCTCGCGCAGCCGCACCCAGCAGAACACGTGGCAAAGATGGCGGCCTTCTTCGCCCGGCACATCGAAATTTCCAGCCGACCAGGGGTCGATGCAAACCGTGTCCATGTCGGTTATCCCGCGGCGTTCGCAGGCGGCGATGAAGGCCGGATCGGCACGGACGATGCCCTCGATGCCAAGAAACTGCTCGAGCTGGATCATCGGCCGTCTGCCGGGAAAGTCCTTGCGGCTGAGGATCGTTTCCGTAACGAGGCAGACGACGAGGCTCGTGACGCTGACGATGGCCGCGTTGAACACGTTGACCCTTGCCTTGCGGGCTATCGCCACACCGGACGAAAACGCGCGCACCGTTGCCTTGTCCGGCTCCATCAGCTCGATCGTCTCGAAACGCGTGTCATCCCCATAGGGAGGATGTTTGCGCACGATCGCCGCCGCCAGACGGATCTCCTCCGGCGTCAAGGGCTGCAAGGGATGGCTGACGACCAGTGGCATCTGGTGGGGCGGGTTGGAAACGCAGCAGGTATCCATGGTGTTCGTCCTTTGTCTGTTCGAATATGTCTTTTGACTCAAGGCAACGGCGAAGGTTGAATGCGCTCCCTCGTATTCTGTCGTCATCTGTCGGAAACCGGCCGCCCCTGTCAGGCGAAGGCACGGCCGAGATTGGCGTAAACGTCCGGCTTGCGGGTTTTCAGCCAGACCGCAAGGGTTGCGCCCGCAATGCCGATCAGCGCTAGAATGGCGGGGAAGCTTGCGACGATCGGGGATTCCGAACCGCTGACGAGCGGCAGGTTGATGACCATCAGAACGAGGCAGACCAGCAGCCCGGCCATGCTGACCGCCGGTGCGACGATGCGATGCCAGACGCCAACACCCCGCGCGTCATTGCGGAAAAAGCCGATCACCGCCAGGCAGACCATTGTCTGCAGAAGGAGGATGCCGACGCTGGCAAAGGCGCCCATCCAGGCAAACACAACCGAATAAGGATCCTGCCCGGCCAGCGCAAAGGCGAGGACCAGTGCTATCATCATCACTGTCTGGATCGCGCCTGCTATGTGCGGCGACTGATGGCTCCCGTGAGTGCGGGCGAAGCCGGACCATGCCAGTCCCTCGCGGCCGAGCGAATAGAAGTAGCGGTTGATCGTGTTATGGAAGGAAAGCGCGCAGGCAAAGAGGCTGGTGATCAAAAGGGCATTCAGGGCGATCCCGGCGGGGCCGCCCAGCATCGCCTGTACGGCAGTCAGGTAGAGCGTCGCGGTGTTGGCCGTCGCCTCAGCAGCGATGTTGGATGGGCCGTAATGTAGCGCCACCGCCCAGGTGACGAAGGCGTAGAAAACAGCGATGATAATAACGGCGAGATAGGTTGCACGCGCAATCGTGCGCTTGGGGTCGCGGGCTTCTTCGCCGAAAATGGCGGTTGCCTCGAAGCCGATGAAGGACGCGACAACGAAGACCAGAGAGACGCCCATTCCCGGCGCAAAAATGGTCGAAGGCCCGAAGGGCGCGACCGTTATGCCGTCCGGTCCACCGCCTGAGAGCAGCACGCGCAGTGAAAAGAGCGCCAGAATTGCAATTTCCGCGATCATGCAGTAGCCGAGAACCCGGCCGGAGAACTCGATGTTCCGGCGGCCGCAGACATAGATCAGGGCTGCAAGCAGGCACGCATACACCCACCAAGGGATATCAGCGCCTCCGGACGTCTTGGCGATGTCATTCACGAAGAAACCGAAGAGGCCAAACACTGCCAGTTCGATGGCGATATACGTGGCAAGTGCGACAAACGCGCCCGCCACGCCCGCAGGACGGCTGAGGCCCGCGGCGATATAGGGGTAAAATCCGCCAGCCGAACCGATAAACCGGCTCATTGCCGTGAAGCCGACGCTGAAGAGGAGATAGAGCGCGCCCACGAGAAGATAGGTTGCCGGCACACCCGGTCCGTTGCCGAATGCAAAGGCGGCGGGCGAAGCGCCGACCACCGCTGTCAGCGGCGCTGCAGCAGCCACGACGAAAAAGACGATATGGCTGACACCAATCGCATTTTGCCGGAGATCGGTTCCGGCTTTCCTAAGTTCGATCTCGGACATAAGAAGTTCCCTTTCTTGCGGCGGTTAGTGTCAGTTGGCTGGCTGCCGTCGGTTTACAATCAAAGGTATTAATGGCGCCGATATAGGTTTATTCTGCAGGCATCTGACAGAATACTTCACATTTTTACTTTCCATTTCAGGCATCTACATTCTGATATTGATCCTAGCCAAAACTCACCCTCCCTGTATTTGACAGTTTACGCCAAAATTGCCCAGCAGCGACCGAAGGCGTCTGGCATGGTTTTTGCGTCGTGTTCCCACGACGTGGAGCGCAAACTATGGAAACCACTGGTGTTATCGCCTCTTCTGCCATGGACGGAATGCTAGCTTCCATCAGTCTGGGCGGGCTTGATATGAACGCGGTTTCGGCCCGGGTCGGTCTTGGAAGCAATGCGTTGTTTGCCGATAGCGACTTCATGCCGCTGGCAGCCTTCACCTGCGCACTCGAGGTTGCGTCGAAGGAAAAGAGCGATCCCTTGCTGGGCCTGAAACTTGGCAAAGAATTTGAATTCCAGGCGCTTGGCTCGTTAGCGGCGCTCTTTCTGACGGCGCCGACATTGAAAGATGGATTGGCCCAGTTCAGCCGCTATTTCCCAGCGCTGCAAAGTAATACCCGCTCCGCGCTGGTGGTGGAGAACGATGTGGCGCGCTTCTCCTATTCGATCCGCGACAACACAGTACGGCACAAAATCCAGGACGCGGAGTTCACGGAGAGCCTGCTGAACACCATGCTCGCCACGACGATCGGAGAGGACTGGAAACCGTCCTGCATAGAGTTTGAGCACATGCCCGGTGACAATCTGGCGCTTTATCGCTCACATTTTGCCTGTCCCTTGGCATTCGGACGCCGGGAAAACGCAATCGTTTTTCCTAAAAGGTTTCTCGATCGTCCGATCGGCACCGGCGGCGACGCGCAACACCATCTGCGTATCGCCTGCGAACTGTCAGATCTTGTTTACCGCCGCGAGAAACGCCTCGATCTTGTTACGGCGCTCAAGGCATGGATCGCTGCAGCGCTTTGCCAGCATGCGAGCATCGACATAGAGGACGCGGCGACAGATTTCGGCATGAGCCTGCGAAGCTTTCAGCGCAAGCTTGCCGATTGCGGCGTCAATTATGCCGAACTGCGCAACATGGTGCGGATGGAGATTGCGAAGAGCTTGCTTGCCAACACGCACCTGTCGATCTCCATCATCACCGATCAGCTCGGCTATAGCGAATTGAGTGCTTTTGCGCGCAGCTTCCGCCATCTCACCGGATTCACTCCGGCTCGTTTCCGTGAAGCAACCAGAAATCAGGAACGTCCACAGCGACCGCTCACCGTTTAGGGGCGGGGCAACTGCTGTTTCGAGTTCGTAGCCTCCGGCCTCGATAGTCTCTTGACCATGCCAAGACCCAGCCGGACGGCGAAACTTCCGTCATCGGCAGGCTTCATCGTGAAGTCCCTGCACCCTGCACGTCGTCGACGGCAAGCCGAATGCGATCGAGCGGCGGGTGATCATGCTCGATGCGGTTCCAAGTGCTCGTGATGAAGCCTTCGCTTCCAGGCCACCGGGCGTGTGGCTGCTGGAGCAGGTCCCTTGGACCGAAGCCAAGCACATCATCCGCGCCATTCCGGCCGATGCAGCGACAGCGCAGCTGCTGGAAGTGCAAAGAGGAGAGCCCTGTCTGAGCCTGACGCGGCAAACGTGGCAGAACGGCCGCACAGTGACTCATGTCGAAGTCACGCATCCGGGCGATCGCTATCAATTTGCCTGCGTTTTCCACCCCTCGGCGCAGGATGCATGACGGGCGAGTCTAGGTGTTGCACGGGGTCTAGAGGCCTGTTTTTTAAGCTTATTTGGTGCTTGACACTTTTTTAGGCGTTCCCTATGATTTTTGAACCAAATGGTAAAAAAGGGGAGCAAATCAATGACCAAAGACATCTTGATTTCACGCCGTGCAGTGATCGCATCGGGCATCGCCCTTGGCGTCAGCGGGTTCGCGCCGCTGGCAAGAGCCGCTACGCCGATGAAGGTTGCCGGCATTCATGCCTCGCCGGTGGAAAATGCCTGGAATTCCTGTCTGCACAAAGCCCTGCAGGATGCAGCCAAGGAAGGCGTCATTGAATATGTTTTCTCCGAAGGAGTTTCCGGCACCGATTATCCGCGCGCCATGCGCGAATATGCCGAACAGGGCAACAAGCTGATCATCGGCGAAGCCTACGCTGTCGAAAAGGAGGCTCGGCAGGTCGCCGCCGATTATCCGGACACGGCTTTCGTGCTGGGGTCGAGCGGCACTGAGGCCGGTGACAATTTTGGCGTCTTTGGCACCTGGAACCATGACGGCGCCTATCTTGCCGGCATGCTGGCGGGCAAGATGACCAAATCGAATATAGTCGGTTCGGTCGGCGCCATTCCGATCCCCGAAGTCAACATGCTGATCAACGCCTTTGCGGAAGGCGTCAAGGCGGTCAATCCGGATGCGAAGCATCTGGTCTCCTTCATTGGCACCTTCTTCGATCCGCCGAAGGCCCGCGAAGCCGGTCTTGCCCAGATCGACGCCGGCGCCGATATTCTGTTCGGCGAGCGTATCGGTACCGCTGACGCTGCAAAGGAACGTGGCATCAAGTCAGTGGGATCGCTGATCGACTACACGCCGCGCTACCCGGACACAGTGTTCGCCAACGCCATGTGGTATTTCCGCCCGATCCTCGATGCGGCAATCGCCGATGCCGCCGCTGGCAAGCCGGTCGGCAAGACCTACACGCCTTACGGCCTGATGAAGGAAGGCGGCAGTGACATCGTCTTCGTGAAGGGCGTGGCGCCCGCCGAGGCGGAGGCCGCGATGGAAGCCAAGCGGGCGGAGATCAAGGCCGGCACCTTCGAAGTTCCGAAGATGATGGACGAACCAAAGTAGTCCAACCCATGCGCGGTGACGCGACGGATCTGGCCGAGGCGATCAAGAGCGGCAGCCTGACCGCATCGGAGGCTATGCGGGCTTCGCTTGCCTTGGCGGAGAACCATAAAGCTCTCGGCACTATCGCCCATCTCGACGCAACGATGGGCGTGGCGTCGGCGAAAGCCATGGATAGAGAACGGCGCTTGGAGCCGGGCCGCTTTGCTGCCCGGCCGTTTGCCGGCGTGCCGACGCTGGCGAAGGACCTCGGCGGACCTTTCGCTGGGTTGCCGGTCACGGCCGGTTCCCGTCTCTTCGAAAGAGAGGGCAGCGAACCGGACTCGGATCTCGCCACCCGTTTCCGCCATGCCGGTTTCTGCCTGTTCGGGGTGACGACAAGCCCGGAATTCGGCCTTTCGCTGGCGAGCGAACCGGCTGCCGGGCCGGCTTGCCGCAATCCGCTCGATCCGGCGCGCACACCCGGCGGCTCTTCCGGCGGAGCGGCGGCGGCCGTTGCAGCCGGCATCGTCGCGATCGCGCATGCAACGGACGCAGGTGGCTCCATCCGCGTGCCTGCCGCTTGCTGCGGCCTTGTCGGCCTCAAGCCCAGCCGCGGCGCCATGCCCGCCGGCCCTTCCTTCGGCAATCATTTGGGTGGCATTGCCAGCGAACTTGCCGTCTGTCGCTCAGTGCCGGATGCAGCGCTGATTTTCGACACGCTACGCGGCAAGGCAAGGGGCCCGTTCCCCGATCCGGCGACGGTGGCGGATAGAGGTGACCGATTGCGGATCGGTCTACTGGCAGGGACCGGCTCAAAATACCCGACGGATAGCAAACGGCTCGAAGCGATAGAGGCTGCAGCGCACTCGCTGGAGGCGTTTGGGCATCAGATCGTCCCGCTCGGCTGGGCCGAATTCGAGCAAAGCGTCGATGCCAGCGGCCGCGCGCTCGGCGACATCATCGCAGTCAATCTCGCGTCCTTCATCGATACCCTCAGCGTCGATATCTCGCTCGCCGAACCTTTGACCCAGGCATTCATTGAACGCGGGCATGCGCTGACGGGACCGACACTCTGGGCTTCGCTGAATGGCGCCGTGCAAACCAGCCGCGCACTGTGGAATCTCTTCGACAGGGTTGATTGCATTTTGATGCCGATGCTTGCCAAGGCGCCCCTTGCGATCGGTTCGTTTCCGTTCGATCATGGCAATACCGAGCTGCAGCTTGAGCGGATGGCTGCATTTGCACCGCTTGCCTCTCTCGCCAACATTTCGGGATTTCCGGCCTTGACCCTGCCCTTTGGATCCGATGCGGACGGCTTACCCCTGCCCGTCCAGATCATGGCGCCGATGGGCCACGAGCCGCTTTTATTGTCGCTCGCCGCACGATTGGAGGCCGAGGGGCGCTGGCAGCATCGTTTTCCGGTCGCAGGGCTTACGGCATGACAATTCCGGTCCTCGAAATCGAAGGCGTCAGCAAGCGCTTCGGCGCCAATCTGGCCAATGACGACATCTCGCTGACGCTTGCCAAGGGCGAGATTGTCGCCCTGCTTGGCGAAAACGGCGCGGGCAAGACTACGCTGATGAGCATCCTCTTTGGCCATTACATGCCGGATACCGGCCGAATTCTGATCGACGGTGCCGAGCTGCCGCAGGGCAAGCCGCGAGCGGCAATCCGCGCCGGTGTCGGCATGGTACATCAGCATTTTTCCCTGGCGCCCAATCTGACCGTTCTCGAAAATGTCATGACCGGCACGGAAAAGCTCTGGTCCTGGCGCTCGGGCACATCGGCAGCACGCAAGAAGCTATTGGCAATTGCTGAGCGCTTCGGCCTCAAGGTCGATGCGGACGCGCGTCTTGGAGACCTGTCGGTCGGCGAACAGCAGCGCGTCGAGATTCTGAAGGCGCTCTATAACGACGCCCGCATCCTGATCCTTGACGAGCCAACGGCGGTGCTGACCAATATCGAGGCTGAAAAGCTATTCAAGACACTGAAGGAAATGGCCCGGCAGGGCCTGTCGCTAATCTTCATCTCCCACAAGCTCGATGAGGTCATGGCTGCGGCCGACCGTATCGTCGTCTTGCGCAGCGGCAAGACGGCTGCCGAACGCAGGACATCCGAAACCAGCAAGGCTGAACTCGCCGAATTGATGGTCGGCCGCCGCGTGACCCGGCCGGTGCGCGAGGCATCGACGCCCGGCGCGCTTGCGCTGGAGGCTGCGGAGGTCACGGTGAAGATCGATGGCGTCGAACGGTTGAAATCCATCAGCTTCCGGCTGCGCGAAGGAGAAATCCTCGGCATTATCGGCGTCTCGGGCAATGGCCAGGCGGCGCTGGCGCATCTACTCTCCGGCACGCTTTCGCGCATATCCGGCGATCTCCTCCTTTTCGGAAAGCCGATCGGCAATCTCGGCGTCGCCGATGTCGTCGGCGCCGGCATTGGCCGCATTCCAGAGGACCGCAACGAGGAAGGCGTGATCGGCGAAATGGCAATCTGGGAAAACGCTGTGCTCGAGCGCATTTCCGCGCCTGCATTTTCGCGCCATGGACTTGTGAATCGCAAGGCAGGCATAGCCTTTGCCAAGGAGATCATCGACCAATTCGACGTCCGCGGCGGCAGCCCTGCAAGCCGCGCGCGGTTGCTTTCCGGTGGCAACATGCAAAAGCTTATCCTCGGCCGCAATTTGCACCGGCGGCCGCGCATCCTGATCGCCGCGCAGCCAGCACGCGGCCTTGATGAAGGCGCCGTGGCAGCCGTGCATGCGCGTCTTCTGGAGGCCCGCCGGCAGGGCACAGCCGTACTTTTGATCTCGGAAGACCTGGACGAAGTGATCGCGCTTGCCGACCGCATTCAGGCAATCGTCGGCGGCAGGTTGTCGCCAACAGTCGAGGCAGGCGATGCCGATGCGCGCAGGCTGGGCCTGATGATGGCCGGGGAATGGAATGAAACGCGCGAGGCCGATCATGCGATTTGAGCGTCGCGAGCAACGTCCGCTCTATCTCCTCTTGCTGACACCGCTGCTTGCCGTGGTTGCGGCACTGGCACTCTCCGGCATCCTGATCGCCGTCGCTGGCGCACCGGTGCTCGACGCCTATTGGCGCATCCTGGCCGGCGCTTTCGGCTCGCGGCTTTCGGCGACCGAAACGCTGACGCGCGCGACGCCGCTGATGCTGACGGGGCTTGCCGCCGCCGTTGCCTTTCGGGCAAGGCTCTGGAACATCGGCGCCGAGGGTCAGTTCTATCTCGGCGCCATCGCCGTTGCTGCAGCAAGCTCCAAAGTGTTGGGCGATCTGCCAGCCCCGGTTCTTATTCCGTTTCTACTGCTGGTCGGTGCCGTCGCCGGCATGGCCCTGATTCTCATTCCGCTCTGGCTGCGCCTGCGCTTCTCGGTCGATGAGGTCGTTACCAGCCTCTTGTTGAACTTCATAGCGCTGCTCTTCGTTTCGATGCTGATCGACGGGGTGCTGAAGGACCCGCTCGCTTTCGGCTGGCCGCAGTCGCAATCGGTCAGCGATCACGCCATGCTGCCAAAGCTGATTGCCCGCTCCCGCCTGCATATCGGCCTTGCGATGGCGATTGCGCTGGCGATCATCGTCCATCTCATCCAGTCACGCACCGTGTTCGGCATGCAATCGCGCGCCGCCGGACTCAATCCGTCCGGCGCCGTTTTCGCCGGCGTTCCGCTTGGAAGGACGCTGGTGAAAGTCGCCTGCCTCTCGGGCGGCCTTGCGGGCCTTGCGGGTGCGATCGAGGTCATGGGCGTGAAAGGCTATGTCACCACCGACCTGTCTCCGGGCTTCGGCTATGCCGGTATCGTCGTCGCCATGCTCGCCAATCTCAATCCGCTCGGCGTGGTCCTCGCAGCCATTTTCACGGCCACCATGTTCGTCGGCGCCGACGGCATGAGCCGTGGCCTCGGCATTCCCACCTATATCGCCGACGTCACGGTGGCGCTATCCTTGCTGACGATGCTGATCGCGCTGTTCTTCACCCAGTACAGGATCCGCCGATGACCGTGCTGTTCGATATCATCGCATCTGTCGGCCTCTGGGGCGCCGTCCTGCGTATCGCGACACCCTTGATCTTCGGAACGCTCGGCGCACTGCTGTGCGAGCGGGCGGGCGTGCTCAATCTCGGCATCGAGGGGATCATGACCTTCGGCGCGATGATCGGCTGGCTGTCGGTCTATCACGGCGCCGATCTGTGGACCGGCCTTTTGATCGCGGCGATCGCCGGCGGGGTCTTCGGCCTCTTACACTCCGTCCTGACGGTGACTCTGGGCCTCTCCCAGCACGTCGCAGGGCTCGGCGTCACGCTGTTTGCCTCAAGTTTCAGCTACTATGTCTTCCGCCTGATCGTGCCCACGGCAGGTACGCCGCCGACCATCGTGCCGTTCCAGCCGATCGCCATCCCCGGTCTGTCGACGCTGCCCTTCATCGGCCCGGCATTCTTTACCCAGACGGCACCGACCTATGTGGCGATCCTGATTGCGCTTGTGATGGCCTACATCATCTTTCGCACGCCTTTGGGTCTGGCGATCCGCATGGCTGGCGAAAATCCGCATGCGGCCGAAGCACAAGGTGTCAACCCGATGAAGGTGCGTTACGGCGCCGTTATCGCCGGAAGCGCGCTGATGGGAATGGGGGGCGCATTCCTGACATTGTCGGCGTTCAACAGCTTTTTCCCGACCATGGTGCAGGGCCGCGGCTGGATCTGCATCGCGCTCGTCGTGTTCGCTTCCTGGCGGCCGGGCCGTGCGTTGTTCGGCGCGTTGCTCTTTGCCTTCTTCGATGCCTTCCAGCTGCGGCTGCAGACGGCCGTGGACGGTGTGCCTTATCAGATATTCCTGATGACGCCCTATGTCCTGTCGATCGTGGCCCTTGCCGTCATGGCACGCCGTGCCCGCGTTCCGCAGGCGCTCATGCAGCCCTATCGCCGTGGCGAGCGATAACCGCTTTCACTCAACGAGGTTTCCATGTTCGACCTAATCATTCGCAACGCAAACCTTCCAGACGGCCAGAAGGGCATCGATATAGGCGTCACGGGCGGCAAGATCGTCGCCATCGAGAGGACGATCCAGGCACAGGCTGGAGAGGAAATCGACGCCACCGGGCGGCTCGTGAGCCCTCCCTTCGTCGATCCGCATTTTCACATGGACGCGACCCTGTCGCTTGGCCTGCCACGTATGAATGTGTCCGGCACCCTGCTTGAAGGCATTGCGCTCTGGGGCGAATTGCGTCCGATCGTCACAAGAGAGGAACTGGTCGACCGCGCGCTGCGCTATTGCGATCTGGCGGTGACGCAAGGTCTGCTCTTCATCCGAAGCCATGTCGATACCAGCGACCCAAAACTGGTGACCGTCGAGGCAATGATCGAGGTTCGCGAGAAGGTCGCGCCCTATATCGACCTGCAACTGGTCGCCTTCCCGCAGGATGGCTACTATCGTGCAGCCGATGGCATCAGTTCACTCAACCGGGCGCTCGACATGGGCGTCGATATCGTCGGTGGCATTCCCCATTTCGAGCGAACCATGGGCGAAGGCACGGCATCAGTCGAGGCGCTCTGCCGCATCGCCGCCGACCGCGACCTGCCAGTGGACATGCATTGCGATGAGACCGATGACCCGCTTTCGCGCCATATCGAGACGCTTGCTGCGCAAACCATCCGCTTCGGCCTCGAGGGACGCGTAGCCGGTTCGCATCTGACCTCGATGCACTCGATGGACAATTACTATGTCTCCAAGCTCATTCCCCTGATGGCGGAAGCGCAGATCAATGTCATCCCCAATCCCCTGATCAACATCATGCTGCAGGGCCGGCACGACACCTATCCGAAGCGCCGCGGCATGACCCGCGTGCGCGAACTGATGGATGCCGGGCTCAACGTCTCCTTCGGGCATGATTGCGTCATGGATCCTTGGTATTCGATGGGATCAGGCGACATGCTGGAGGTCGGCCATATGGCCATCCATGTCGCGCAGATGGCCGGCATCGAGGACAAGAAGAAGATCTTCGATGCGCTGACGGTCAACTCGGCAAAGACCATGGGCCTGGAAGGCTATGGCCTGGAAACGGGCTGCAACGCAGATCTCGTCATCCTCCAGGCGCAGGATCCACTGGAAGCGCTACGGCTGAAACCGAACCGGCTGGCGGTGATCCGGCGCGGCAAGGTCATCGCCCGCTCGGCACCGCGCATCGGCGAGCTTTTCCTCGACGGGCGCCCGGCACGGATTGACGGCGGTCAGGACTACGCACCGCGTTGTTGAAATGCGGGTCGGCACAATTCAGACGCCGCGCTTGTTGCTCCAGAGCAGGACGTGCAGTTGCGGCAGAACACGGGCCTCGTGCCACCGGTCCTCCGTCACCTTGTCGACTAGCCAGAGCATTCGGTCCATAATACCGTCGATATCGAACCTGGCATCGTCGTCATCGGGCGGCGGCGGGGTGTGATTGCCAACTGGAGATAGACCGGAAGATCAGGATAGCGGGTCGCCGAAGCGCGAGCACAAGCGTAGTTGCGGTCGTCAAAGACACGAACCCCCGATATCCTGCCGATGATGACGGGAATATGGGATCTCAACGCCAGAAGCGCGGGTGTCAACGAGAGATTCGTGTGCTTCCCCGGCATCCTGCAGCATCTTTTCCTTGTCGGCCGCACTGAATAGGTCTTCCGACCCCGTCACCTCCGAAAGTTCGAGCTGCGACAGCATATCCGGAGCGGTCGCGAGATTGTTCAGGCTGCCGAGGTAATCCTGGAGCCCCTCAAACGCCACGAGGAATCGTTTGGTTTCCCTCCTTCTTTCAGCGCCATATGCGTCGTCGCGGACCCGGTGGCTTGTCGAAGACGCGTCAGCCGCCTCTACCGCATCCCAGCGAACTCACGTTCTAGTCTAGGCCAAATAGCTCTAAAGATCACGCCGGAAACCCAACATAACTTTTGCCGCAGTCCACCATTGGGGCGCTCTGCCTTCTCGCATCCCTTCATTCTTTGCCTGCCCGACGCCGGCAGGTTCAGCCCTTGTCGTTGTAGGCTGAACCAGGAATTCGATCCGTTTCATGAATGCCCCGCCGTCGAACCGTTTTGACGTTATCAATGGACCATTGCCGGAAGGCTCTGCGTGGAAGAAAATCTCAAGATTGACCACTGGTATGGAGCGGATATTGCGCAGCAGATCGATCTCCGGTCGCGTCGTTATGGCGAAGGAATAATTATCCGAACGGAGTGCATCAAAAGCCTCCGGAACCGTCGACACTGCGACGGACTCATGCCCGCGCTCCGCCAGTTTCGTGACAATCACATCGGCCGCCGCATGGGGCAGAAACACAAGAATTTTCTTCGGGCGAATGTTTTTTGAAGACATAGAGAGTTCCTCATACGGAGATGAAGAAAATCTATCCTTCGCCGGTGCAAATGTGTGTTTGGTTTTATTTGGTTTTGTTGCAGCCGCCTCTTCACTCGTTACAATTTGACCGGGTCTAGAGATTAGGGGGACCCAATGTCCCATATATTTATCGCTCATAAGCCCGACCCGTGTGGAAAGATATCTGACTTGCCAATGCGACTAATCGGCCCTCCCGTCGAAGGCGTCGTAGGAAACCGAAACAAAACAAAATCGAACGCCACTCTCAATTTCCCGAACTTATAATTGCGGAAATGAAGGAGCCTCTCGATGTTCAATCTTGTTGCCTTGTCGTCGCTTCGGCGAATTTGTATCTACCTGCCGGATACGCAGGCCATCAAATTGCTCGAAGCCGCTTTGATCGCAGAGGGTCTTGCTGCCGTAAGCGTTACAAGTATCGCGGAGTTCGAGGTGACGATACGGCGCGGTCACTACGCTGCAATCATCACAATATCCCCCTGTATTGACGGAATTCGGGAGTTTTCGGACATACCGATTATCGACATTCAGTCGCTCCTGCACGATTGGCGGCAGACCGGCGCAACTCGCAGACCATCTGCGTTGGAAACGCTGTCGTTCCTCCAGGGTACCTGCTTCGTTGGCGTACGGCGCTAGGCCGCACCTGCCGGAAGATCACGCGCACAAGGGCATGGGTCCCACATCGTCTCCTGCACAATCGGGCAACAGACTGGCCTGCCGACCATCGGTTCCCTTCGTATATGTGTCATCGGATGTCTGGCAGTTGCTCTGCGCACTCAGCGGTAAACTGCGCGAACTGCTGCCAATGAGTACTCTTCCTCACGCATAATCTTTGTTTCGTTCTGTTAGGGGCGGACGCAAAATTTGGCCGTCTAGGCCGCGGGTCAGCGGCATCGACCTGGGCAACATTTCTTAACATCACAAAACCCAAGTTAACGACGTCGTCTGGGACAGTGCGGCCGCGAGAGACCGGCGCGTCGGGCTTTCACACTTTGCACGCGTTGAAAACTCTCTATCGGACCCCAGGAGCCAATTCGAATGTCATTGACCAAGTCCCATTTTAGCCGTCCGCGGCGTGTCGCCATAGCTGCGGGGCTCGCGGTAGTTGCTTGCCCCCTAACCCAGGCACGGGCCGCCGACCCTTACGAGGGTGAAGAGGCCGCTATCCCCGCGACAGCGAACTTCGACAAAGGACGGTTCGGTGGCATACGCCAGAAGCTTTCCGACTGGGATGTTATGGTCGGCGCCGGAGCCATATATGCGCCCAAATTCGAAGGATCGGACGAGTTCGAACTCGTCCCCATTCCTATGATCTCCGCAACCTTCGGTGATCGCGTCACCATTGATCCGGGCGGACTGACAGTCGATGTGCTGAAGTCCAACGGTTTTAAGTTCTTGGTCAAGGGCGGTTACGGCGGTGGGCGCGATGAAGATGATTCCGATCACCTGAGAGGTCTAGGTGACATCGACGCTGGAGCTGTCGTCGGAGCGCAGCTCTCGTATGAATTAGGGCCGGTGGAATTCTATGCTTCTGTCGACAAGACGATTGGCGGCAGCGACGGTCTGGTCGGTGAGCTCGGAGCAAATGTCTCGCATCACTATGACCGCTTTATCCTTTCTGCAGGCGCCTCCGCCACAATTGCCGACGACAATCATATGGAGAGCTACTTTGGGGTAACCGCTGCCCAGTCTGCACGATCGGGGTTGCGGCAATATGAGGCAAGCGCCGGGCTCAAGCGCTTCGATGTCGAGGCCTCCGTAACCTACATGGCGACGGAAAACTGGGTTGTCCGCGGCCAGGCAGGTGTCGGCTTTCTGACTGGCGACGCGAAGGACAGCCCGATCGTTCAGAACGACGTGCAGCCATCTGCGATGCTGATCGTCGGTTACAAATTCTAGGAGCCCGGTAAGGCGCAGCAAAGCCCTGACATCCTTTCTCGTTGGCGGTGGTTTCTTGTACTCGGTCTCTGCATCGGGATAGGCGGGTTTGCTGTGCCGGGCACAACACGATCCCGATCCTCATATTGATCGGACCGGACTTCAAACCTGCATTGTGGTCTTTCTCCCCCGGCGAACAGGCAATCCGGTTGCGTGGGTGTGGAGCGGCCGGCCCAACTGTCCCGGACAGGAACCACGACTAATGACTGTGGCCGGGGAAGTGCTATGCGCCCTACCTGACATCAAACTTAATCTATCTTAACCGATCTTTGACCCCACCTCACATTCGATCCGCTACATCCCGTGCTCGAAGTGCGGGATTGTGAGTACAGCGATGAAAGCGGCTTATCGTAGAATCGTCGGCATCGGCAGCGTTGCGGCCTGCCGAATCGTCTCGGGCTGCACTGCCGTCGGCGACGCCACGGTCGCGGCGCGCAACACCGTGCCTATTTCAACGCCCAACTGGAAGGCGGGTGGCGCGAGCCTCCTCGACCGCGACGCCCGGCGTTCGGCGTACTCGGCCAAGGTCTCGCGCATCGAGATCCTCTGCGACTCGGTGCGCTACTGGATCGCCCTCTACAAGGCACGCGGTGGTGATGCCCCTGGAATAAAACAATCACAAGGAAACCAGCTCTGATGCGAGCGAGACCCCTTCTTACTGCCATTTTCCTGGGCGTGAATCTTGTTTCCGCGTCAGAGCCTGTGCTCGCGCGACAGAACGAGGCAGCAGCGCTTACCGTCGCCGTGGCAAGGCCTGCGGAACGCCGATGGCCCGAAACGGTACCGGCCAGCGGCTGGCTGAAGCCCTGGCACGAAGCGGTCATCGCCGCGGAAATCGATGGCCTGCGTGTGACCGATGTCCTTGTCGATGTCGGATCGGTCGTCTCGAAGGGTCAGGCCCTCGTTCGGCTTGCCGACCAGGCGGTACGCGCCGAGCTGCGTAAGGAAGAGGCCGCGCTGGCAAGCGCCAGGGCCGACCTCGCCAAGGCCAGGGCAAATGCCGACCGGGCACGCAAGGTGCAGGGAAGCGGCGCGCTTTCGGACGAGAAGATCAACGAATATCTGATCGCCGAACGGACGGCGATCGCGGGTGTCGAATCTGCTGAAGCCTTGCTGGAAAGCCAGAAGATCAAACTGGCCCAGACGACTATCCTGGCCGCCGACGACGGGCTGATCACATCCCGCTCGGCCCAGCTCGGCGCCGTCGTCTCCTCCGGCACGGAACTGTTCCGCCTCGTTCGCCAGCAGCGCGTCGAATGGCAGGCGGAAATGCCTGCACGCTATTTGCCTCGCATCAGGGAAGGTCTGACCGCCACGATCGTAGGTCCTGGTGACCGACGCGTCAAAGGAACCGTTCGGCTTGTCGGACCGACGGTCAGCACCGATACCGGACGGGCGCTCGCCTATGTGGCACTGCCGGCGGAGGCGCACCCGCCCATCGGCCTTTACGTTACCGGCCAGATCGAGCTTGAGATCACGGCGGCTCTCACCGTGCCCGAGACGGCGCTCGTCCTGCGTGACGGCATCGCTTACGTCTTCACCGTGGATGCAGACAAGCGTGCGTCACGCGTTCGTGTGGAAACCGGCCGCCGCAATGGCAGCGAAGTGGAAATCCTCTCAGGCCTCGACCGCTCGACCGAGGTCGTGATGACTGGCGGCGCTTTCCTTTCGGACAAGGCCTTCGTCCGTGTGACGGGAGACGCGCTCGTCCAGCTCGAAGAGGGAGAATCGCGATGAACTTTTCCGCCTGGTCAATCCGCAATCCGGTTCCCGCCATCCTGCTGTTTATCCTGCTGACCGTCGGCGGCCTCATCACCTTCGACCGGCTCGCGGTGCAGAATTTTCCCGACATGGACCTGCCGACGATCCAGGTGAGCGCTTCGCTTGAAGGTGCCGCACCGGCCCAACTCGAAACGGAAGTCGCGCGCAAGATCGAGGACAGGCTCGCCTCGCTGAACCTCCTCGACCACATCACGACGACGGTCACGGACGGATCGGTCTCCATCAATGTCTCGTTCCAGTTGGGAAAGGACAGTGAGGAAGCGCTGAACGAGGTGCGCAATGCCGTCGAAAGCGCGAGCGGCGATCTGCCCTCCGAGATGCAGGCGCCGGGCGTGACCAAGGTGACAGTGCAGGGTTCCACTCTCCTCACCTATGCAGTGCGCTCCGCCCGCCTCAACGAGACGGAGCTCTCCTGGTTCGTCGACAACAACATGACGAAGGCCCTGCTCTCCGTATCCGGCGTCGGCGAGGTCAGCCGGACCGGTGGCATCGAGCGTGAAGTGCATATCGACCTCAACCCCGAGCTCATGAGCGCGCTCGGCCTTAGCGCTGCAACCGTTTCCTCGCAGCTAAAATCGGTGCAGTCGGACACGTCGGGCGGCCGGGCGGAGATCGGTGGAGCCAAGCAGGGGATCCGCACGCTCGGCGCGGTTTCCTCGATCAGGCAATTGAAGTCACTCGCAATACCCCTTCCCAGTGGTGAGCTGGTGCGGCTGGACGAAATCGGCAAGGTAACGGACAGTTTTGCGGATCGCTCGTCAATCGCCTATCTCGATGGCGAACCCGTGATCGCTGTCGAGGTCAAACGATCGAACGGCTTTTCGGATACGGGCGTCGCGGCCGCCATCGAAGCGGCCATGCAGGACTTTGCCGCCGCCAATCCAGATGTTGAGATCGTCGAGGCTTACAGCACGGTCGGGCCAATCATTGAAAACTACGACGGCTCCATGCACATGCTCTACGAGGGCGCAATCCTCGCGATCGTGGTCGTCTGGCTCTTCCTGCGCGACTGGCGGGCGACCTTTCTTTCGGCGGTGGCGCTGCCGCTCTCGGTCATCCCCACCTTCCTTGTGATGTATCTGGCGGATTTCAGTCTCAACACGGTGACGCTGCTCGCGCTCTCGCTCGTGGTCGGCATCCTCATCGACGATGCAATCGTCGAGATCGAGAACATCGCGCGTCACCTGCAAATGGGCAAACCGCCGAAGCAGGCTGCGCTCGAAGCTGCCGACGAGATCGGCCTTGCCGTCATCGCCACGACCTTGACGCTCGTCGCGGTCTTTCTGCCGACCGCTTTCATGAGCGGTATTCCCGGCCTGATCTTCCGCCAGTTCGGCGTGACGGCAGCCGTGGCGGTTCTTGCCTCACTGGTCGTCGCGCGCCTGCTGACGCCGATGATGGCCGCCCACATGATGAAGGCGCATCCCATCGAGTTGAGGGACGGCCGTATCATGCGCGCCTATATGGCCCTCGTCAAAAACTGCCTGTGCTATCGCAAGCTGACCATCCTCGGCGTCTGCATATTCCTCGGGCTCTCGCTCTCGACGATTACCATGCTCAGCGCCGGTTTCCTGCCGCCTTCGGACGATTCACAGACGCAGGTCACTCTGACGCTGCAGCCCGGCAGCTCGATCGAACAAACGGACGCGATCACGCGGCGGGCGGCAGATATCGTTTCCGGCCTGCCGGACATCACGCGCGTGTTCTCCGCCGTCGGAAGCGCCTCGTCGGATGACCTGATCGATTCCTCCATGACCATCGATACGGCGACCGCCTCGCTCGTCGTCGATCTGAAGAAGATCGGCGAACGCAACCGCAAGCAGGCCGAGATCGAAAACGACATCCGGCAGGCGCTCGCCGTTCTCCCGGGCGTCAGGATCGAGGTGGACACCGGCGGCAACGGTACGACGCTGGAAATCACGCTCGCCAGTGACGATTCCAATGCACTTGACCAGGCGGCGGGCGCACTCGAAGAGCAACTGCGCACCCTCCAGGGCATCGGCGCGGTGACCTCCAGTGCCTCCCTGCAGGCCCCGGAAGTCCAGATCATCCCGGACCTCGACCGCGCCGCCGCCCTCGGTGTCACGTCAGAAGCGATTTCCGAGGCGGTTCGCGTCGACACGAGCGGAGACTATTCTTCATCGCTCGCCAAGCTCAACCTGCCACAGCGCCAGCTTCCCATCCGCGTCCGGTTCGATCCCGGCAACCGGACGACACTCGGCGACATCGCCAATCTCCGCGTTGCCGGTGCCAGGGGGAGCGTCGATCTCGGCTCGGTGGCTGAGATCCGTATCGGCGGCAGCCCGTCGGAGATCAGCCGCATCGACCGTTCGCGAAACGTCACGCTGTCGGTCGAGCTCAACGGCCGCATCCTTGGCGACGTCTATCGCGAAGTGCAGGCGCTGCCTGCCCTCCAGAACCTTCCGGACGACGTCAAGCTCGTCGAGCAGGGCGAACTGGAGCGCAGCTCCGAGCTTTTCGACAACTTCGCCATCGCAATGGCGGTCGGCGTCTTCTGCATCTATGCCGTGCTGGTCCTGCTCTTCCATGATTTCTTCCAGCCGCTAACGATCCTCATGGCGCTCCCGCTGTCGCTGGGCGGCGCCCTGCTGCCGCTGGTGCTGACCGGCACGAGCTTCTCCATGCCGGTGGTAATCGGCCTCCTCATGCTGATGGGTGTGGTGACGAAGAATTCGATTCTGCTGGTCGAGTACGCGATCATGTCGCGACGCGCCGGTCTCTCACGCTTCGACGCTCTGGTCGACGCATGCCACAAGCGCGCTCGCCCGATCGTCATGACGACGATCGCCATGGGCGGCGGCATGCTTCCCGTAGCCCTGAGCCTCAGCGGCGGAGATGCGAGCTTCCGTCAACCGATGGCGATCGTCGTCATCGGCGGTCTGATCACTTCCACTATACTCAGCCTCGTCGTTATCCCCGTCATATTTACCTTCGTCGACGACTTCCTGCTGCTTTTGAAGCGGATGTTCCGTCGTGAAACGGTTGTCCTCTCGCAAAGGAACACGTGATGTCCTCAGCAGATGTGGACGGGTAAACGCCGGTTTCAACGCAGCGGGTGTTTGTTCGAAGGAGTCTGTGGTGGAACCGCAGCAACAAAATTAAACACAATTGTTGCTGACAACCATGCTGCGAAACGGGCTAACTAATAATCGGGATTCCGACACAAATGGCCAAGCCTATGAATAACATCGTGTGCAACGTTCCTACTCAAGCTTCATCTCGAATCCTCGTCGTCGAGGACGATCGGGATATCGCGAGCATGCTGATCGATCTGATGACGGAGGCAGGTTACGCCGCCGAGGCAGTCGGATCGGCGATTGAAATGGACCGCGTTCTAAAAAAGAAGGACTTCCACCTTATCGTCCTGGATGGAATGCTGCCAGGTGAGGACGGTTTCAGCATATGCAGGAGAATCAGGTCGTTTGATACAATACCCATCCTCATGCTTACCGCGCGAACCAAAGAGATAGACAGGGTCGTTGGATTGGAATTGGGTGCCGACGACTACGTCACAAAACCGTTTAAATCCAGGGAGCTTTTGGCGAGAATAAAGGCACTCCTGCGCCGATCGTCGTATTCAGTGCAAGTCAAGCCAAAGCAGGAACCGATGACGTTTGCTGGCTGGCGGATTGACCCGGTCACCCGAGAATTGACTGACCGTGACGGTTTTCATGTGTCGCTCACGACGGCGGAGTTTGATGTGCTGTTGGTGTTTTGCCAGAACCCCCGACAGGTAATGAACCGCCAGGAAATACTTGCCCTCACCCACGCAGGCTCTGCAGGGCCTGTTGAACGCAGCATTGACGTACATGTCAGTCGTGTCCGGCAGAAAATCGAACCGAATTACAAGGAGCCGACATTCATCAAAACTGTGCGCCTGGGCGGGTATGTCTTCACTCCGGAGGTTGCGATAGCATCATGATTGATCGCTTCCGCAAGGCGTCCATACGAACACAATTCATGGTGTTCGCATCTATTCCTGTTCCGTTGATTGTTATCTGCATCATTGCGGTTCTACCTGAGCCGTTCATTTTCCAAAATGAAAAAATGCTTATGGTCAAAGGCGCTCAAATCGAGTTGCTTGTGAACCAAGTCAGAAGTGCCAGAAATGACGTCGAAGTCGACAATCTGGTGAGGGCCAGCACCTCCGGCGGTCTCGAATTGAAGCTCCTGCCCTGGAGCGATGTCAGTAGCGAAGGGGCGCGTCAAACGGATGACCATCTCATCTCGGATGAACTTCAGGGCGGCGTCTTGCCTGCCGGTTTTGAAGCGGTAGTTCTTGAAAACACTTCGGATGGCGAGGGACACAGTACAATTGCCGTGCGCCTTGACGCGCTGCGTGCTCTCGTCATCGGGTTCGCCGGTGCCGATGTTTCCCCCTCATCTTTCAGCGCAGTCGTCGAGTTCATCGCCAAAGCCAACATCCTGATGCTGCCGATGCTCCTCCTGGTGCTCTATATAAGTCGCATGATCACGTCGCCTCTCGTTCGCTTTGCCGACGCGGCAAAGAGACTGCGCCTCGACGGCAGCGAAGAAGAACAGTTCACCGCCGAAGGCGCCAAGGAACTCCGCACGCTTGCGATGGCGCTCAACAATATGCGTCACCGTATTCGTAAAATGGTCGATGATCGCACACGGATGCTGACGGCCGTGAGCCACGATCTAAGGACGCCTCTGACACGACTGCGAATGCGTGTGGAGCGCTCGAAAGACCCCGCGTCAAGGGAAGCGATGCTGGCGGATATCGACAACCTTACCACTATGATCGAGGAAAGCCTTCAGTATTTAAGTAGCACTGCTACAGTCGAACCGCTTCGAAAGGTTGATATTTCAAGTCTCCTGCGGACTATCGCGTCGGAATTTTGTGATCTCGGGCACGAAGTGATTTACTGCGGACCTGAGCGGTTTGGATATTTGTGTCAACAAAAAGCTCTCATACGCGCTATCACCAATATCGCGGAGAACGCGGTAAGGTTCGGCACGAAGGTAGCTGTCGAATTGCGCAATAGTTCGCAAGGTGGAGCGGTAATCATTGTGAGCGACAATGGCCCCGGCCTTGAAGAAGGGCTCCAGGACAAAGTCCTGGAGCCCTTCTTCAAGGCCGACGAGGCCCGGTCACTAGATTCCAACAGTGGTTTTGGACTGGGGCTTTCGATTGCGGACGAAGTCGTAAAGGGCCACGGTGGCTCGCTGTTACTTGAGAACATATTGCCGCATGGTCTGCGAGTGACAATACAATTGCCGCCGGCTCAGGTTGTTCAACACCAAACCAGCATGGCGCCCGCTGCCAAAGGAGAAGCTCTCGGTCGAAAGGCTCTCGCCAAGGAGAGGTAGTCGACCGTATGACCGGTTCGGTGGCAAGGTAACTCAATCTCACGGGAACCGTTCGGCCGACAAACGAGGTGGCAGCCGTTGCTCTCGTCACATCGGCGAGCATGCAGAAAACCATTCCTACGAAGGATGGCCCCCTTCACGGACGTACCCCAACTTGTTGTCTGCCGACCGTTTCCCATGGCCACCATCAACAACCGGAATTTATGTTATTCACCCCCCTGATTGCCACAGCATAACTTAACAAGTCTTAAAACACAGAAATACGTCTTCCGCCTATCTGGGTAAGCGAAACTTCAGCCCTCAGGAGCGCGCCATGTCCACCGCAATCTCATCCGCTTGCCAGAAGGCGAGGCGACCAAGGCTTGCCTGCCCCGGCCAACCGATTGACAAGCTGCTGGAATCGATTGACCTCAGTAGCGTCTTCCTCGCCTCGCTTGTCGGCAAGTCTCTTCCTGTCCTGCCGTCCTATGTTCTGCTCCCAGCAATCGGAATGGGAGCGTCAGGCGTCAGTGACCTTGTTTTGCGACGTGTTTTCACCACCGCCAGCGCTGTTGTAGGTGCTCTTGGTTCATACTCTGTCGGTCCCTGGATCGGGATCCGGTGGTGGTTTAGCCAATTGGACGACCGCTACGCCTCGGCACCAGAAGCCACGGGCACTGCTAGAGAGCGGCTAGCTTTTGAGGCAGACCAGTGAGCAATGTTTCGCTTTCCACTGTCCAACTCACTCGCATCAACATCCTTCGCAGTCTCGCATTCTTATATTTCGGCGGTGTTTGTATCAGTCAGTCGTCTTGGCCGACCGATGGCGTCGCTCACACGATTTTGGCTTCGGCAGGTCTCATCGCAACATTTGTAGCAATCTTCGGGCGCATGTGGTCGACACTGTACGTGGGCGGAAGGAAAAGTGTCACCTTGGTCATGGACGGACCATATTCTGTAACGCGCAATCCACTCTACTTCTTCAGTCTGGTGGGGATTGCCGGTATCGGGGCGCAAACGGGCAGCATTTTGGCGATGCTAATTTTCGTCGCGACAGCCCACGTCGTCTTTACGGCAACCATCGCCCAGGAAGAAAAGTTCCTGCAGGAACGTTTTGGGACAGTCTTTCAAGACTATCTGGCTTCGACACCACGGTTGCTTCCGCAGCCATCTCTCTGGCGCGACACGAACGAACTGGAAATAAAACCCCGAAACTTTCTCAGGACGCTACGGGATGGTTCTATTTTCCTTATTCCGTGGCCGGTCTTTGAGCTCATCGAAGCCGGACAAAGCAATGGAGTCCTGCCGGTTCTTGTTCGTCTTCCCTTTTGAAAAGGCGTTGGCGAACCCGAAGGTTTGACAACTGAGTTTAATTGACAGGGATCGATCTAAGTACCGGGGCATTCCAACTGACTTAGGGTTCGATAGCGACCGGATGTCGCGAACCTATTAGGGCATTCAAGGTCTTCGCAAGGCATGCTCCCTGCCGTCGTCTATCTCGGGCGGATGGGCCCCAATTTGTCCGAGGTAAACTGGCCGGGCTCAGCCCAAGTCCGGCCAGTTCAACCATTAATCTTCAAGAAGACTTTTATGTAGTCCGCGCGAGATCGGGAAGTTTGGCCAAGAAATCCGATCTTTGCCATCCGCCCATGCAAAGCCGCCGTCAAACGGCACGAGATCGATGCGGCGATGGTTGAAGCCGCCATCCGACCATCGATGCGGTTCATGGGCAGAAAACGTGCGGCGGCGTATGAGGCCTGCCCCGCAATCTTCCGGAATGTACTGCCGGCACATTTAGCGGAGTACGGGGTCATTGCGCCACAGGCATAGCGAACTGACCGCGGCAACACGTGAGGTGGCTGGTCTTCTGCAATGGGATGTCGGCCGCGGACGAGCAACAACTCTTAACAAAAAAAAATCCAAGGCAAAGACGAACCTGAATTAATGCCGCCAGATACGATTTCGAAGGAAGATTGCAGTGAATTTCAAAGGCTATCTGGTGGGTTCGCAGCGCCGGACGATCGGACCATTATGGAGTCCGCAAGCAGCATGCGCGGATGTCTGCTGTACGGTCGGTGGAGACTTTAGCGTTTCCTCCAGACAGTCGCCCGGCACAAGGCGATAGCCGTGCATCGAGTGATAGCCATCTTCATACTGGCTTTTCTTGCTGGCTGCATGGCGCCGGACCGCATTGCCTATGGGCCGAAGGCCGCCGCGACCGCCAGTATCGAGGGGTTTGGCGATATCCGTACCTATGCGGATATGAGCCGGAATCTGCCCGAGGCGCGTGCGTGGCTGCCAATCCCGAGACACAAGGAAATCAACTACCTCGTGTTGTCGGGCGGCGGCGCCGGAGGCGCGTTTAGCGTCGGGGCGCTAAAGGCCTGGTCGGATAGGGGACAGCGGCCCGAATTTGACATCGTCAGCGGCGTCAGCACGGGTGCGCTGATTGCGCCTTACGCCTTTCTTGGCTCGGCCTATGACCACATCCTCGTCGACCTGTACACAAGCGGCGTTGCCAAGGAGTTGGTTGATGCAGATTTCCTGCCTCAGGGTCTGCTGGGCGCAAGCCTCCTGAAGCAAAAGCCGCTTCGAACAATGGTCGAACGGTACCTGACGCATGACGTAGTGTCGAAAATCGCTGCGGAGCATCGCAAGGGACGGCGCCTGCTTGTTTTGACCTCGAACCTCGATTCCCAAAGAGCGGTGATCTGGAACATGGGCGCCATCGCCGACAGCGGCCGGCCCGACGCGCTACAACTCTTCCAGGACATTATCATCGCCTCGGCAAGCATCCCCGGCCTTTATCCAGCGGTGCTCATCAAAGCAAAATCAGGCGATCAGTCGTTTGAGGAAATGCACTCCGACGGGGGGTCGGCCTCCCAAATCCTGACGATTCCGGAGGGATGGATGGCCAATTCGGACAAGGTCGAGTGGCCCAAGGGCGTGAAGCTAAACATGTACATTATCATCAACAACGCGCTCATGTCTGAATTTTCAACCACGACAAACAACACGTTTACAGTCATGGCCAGGGCGAATTCCTCCCTCATCAAGGCACAGACACGTAGCGCGCTGGTGGCCACTTACGTCTATGCCCAAAAGAACGGCATTCGGTTCCGTGTGGCTTCGATCGATACGCAGGTCGCCTACAACATGACCGATCCATTCAACACCAACTACATGCGTGCAGTCTACAATCTCGGATATGCGAAAATGGCGAGCGACAGCCTGTGGAAAGACAGGCCTTCGTTCACCGACACGCTCGCAGCCACACAGACAGCGCAGTGGCGATAGCCGCACCGGCCTTCCCTCCACCCAACAGGAGAACGAAATGTCACATTCCCGCCTTGGCTTGGCAGGCGTCCAACCGTGTTATCGACCGATTGCATCCGCTCTTCTTTCTTTGTCGCTTTTGTCGATCGTTGGAGGTTGCGCCGCCGTGCCGCTTGAACAGGCAAATTCGCTGACATCCTATGACGGTTTGACATCAAACAACGGGCGATTGACCAAGGCAAAGTATAAAGTCGCCTCAAGCGATCTCGGTGCAACCAGAACGATCTACATCGAGCCAACGAAGGTTTCAGGCGCCGCCGCGCAATCCATCAAGAAATCTTCCGATCAAGCCTTAGTGGCGAATGTGATCAGCCGCGCCCTCTGCGTTGGCGTCAGCGATCGTTTCGAGGTCGTGGAGAGGAAAGAGGATGCGGATCTCGTTGTTCACGCAACCATCACCCAGATCGTGCCGACCAATGCCACGGTGGCCGGTCTGTCGACTGCGACGTCGCTCGGAGCCAACTTCGTCGTTCCTGTACCCGTTCCGAGGCTGCCCATGGGGCTTGGTGGACTGTCCGTCGAGGCGGAAGCCACCACGAGGGACGGCAAGCAAGTAGGCGCGATGGTATGGGCCAAGGGAGCGAACTTCGTGACCACCAGTGCGCGCGTTTCGCAAATTGGAGACGCCTATTCGCTTGCGGCGAGCTTCGGCAGTGATTTTTCCAAGATGCTCGTCACCGGCAAAACGCCCTTCAAGGGGCTCCCGAAAATCCCGTCTACGCAGAGAATCAAGTCCGGTCTTGGTGGAAAGCCAAAATACCCTGCTTGCGAGAAATTTGGCCGCTCGCCCGGTCTGATGGACTTCGCAGCCTCTCAGGTCGGGATGCCGCCGTCCTGGACCGACAAACAGCGTCCGGCACAGAGCCAATAGAGCGCCTCTCACTGCTCGCTGTTGCGGAAGATCTCGCGTATCCGCCGTCCTCGCGTTGGTCAGGATGAAAAGCGGGATCGGGTGGATCTTACGGGCGCACGCTCCCCGCACAAACCGCACCTGAAGGTCATTTTCAGGTGCGGTTTGTTGGGCGTTGGATGGAACCGCGGCGACCTACTCAGCCGCAACCGCTGCGGCCAATGACGGGCCTTCGGGCAGCGGAGGCGCCGGCTCGCTGCGCCCTTCGAGGTCGTCCAACAGCGCCATCCATAGGGAGATGCACAGTCCGACCATAACCACGAGGAAGGGCGCTGCCGCGATGATCGACGCGGTCTGCAGGCCCTCCAGGCCTCCCATCACCAGCAACACGCAGGCCGACGCTCCAGCAAGGACGCCCCAGAGGACGACGACGCCGCGCGCGGGCTCAAGCGTGCCGCGAGACGACAGCATGCCCATCACTATTGAGGCGGCATCCGCTCCCGAGATGAAGAAGATGGCGACAAGAAAGATCGCGACGAACGAGGTGAGCGCAGTTGCTGGATATTGTTCGAGCAGGGCAAACAGCGAGATGGCGGCACCCTGATTGTTGACCGCCTCGACAAGGCCGCCGACCCCCATCAGTTCGGAGTGCAGAGCGGTGCCGCCCATGATGGTGAACCAGAGGAAGGTTACGCCGCTCGGAATGAGCAGAACGCCGATAACGAATTCGCGGATGGTCCGCCCCTTGGAGATGCGCGCAATGAAGACGCCGACGAAAGGCGCCCAGGAAACCCACCAGGCCCAGTAGAAGATCGTCCAGCTGCCCAACCATTTGCCGTCGCTGAAGGCAGCGGTGCGGAATGACATGGTGACGAGATCGGCCAGGTAGTCGCCAAGCGCTTCGGTGAAGGTGTTGAGGATGAAGATGGTCGGTCCGACGATGGCCAGGAACAGCAGCAACGCGGCGGCGACCACCATGTTCATGTTGCTCAGGAACTGAACGCCTTTGCCGACACCGGACACCGCCGAAAGGATGAACAGAACCGACAGCACCGCGATGATCGTAAGGGCAATGCCTGTCCCCTCGCCGGTTCCCCAGAGAAAGTTCAGACCGCTGTTGATCTGCTGTGCGCCAAGGCCGAGCGATGTCGCCGTGCCGAACAGCGTGGCGATAACGGCGAGAATATCGATCGTCTTACCGATCGGTCCGTTGACCGCCCTGCCGAGCAAGGGGGTGAATGCGCTTGAGATCAGGATGGGCAAGCCCTTGCGGTAGGTGAAGTAGGCGATCGCCAGCCCGACAATTGCATAGATCGCCCAGGGGTGCAGCGCCCAATGAAAATAGGAATATTTCATCGCGACCAGCGCAGCTTCCTTGGTTTGCGCAACCGCCAGCCCGTGCGGCGGTGCGCCAAAATGGAAAACTGGCTCGGCAACGCCCCAGAACATCAAGCCGATGCCCATGCCGACGCTGAACATCATGCATACCCACGAAACCGTCCGGAATTCCGGAAGTTCGTCATCGGCCCCAAGCCTGATCTTGCCGAAACGGCTGATCGCCAGGAACCCGGCAAAGACCAGGAACAACGCGGTCGAGACAACAAAACCCCATCCGAAACCGTTGATGATCGCCGAAAGAATAGCTTGGGTGACCGAGGCGAGGCTCTGCGGGGCCACCGCTCCCCATGAGGTGAACCCGGCCGTTATCGCTATGGCCGGCCAGAATACCGCCGGATCTATGCTTCGCAATCTGTCTGTAGCCGACATGCTGTATCCCTCCAGATTTATGTGGTGACGCTTCCCTTTGGATGTTCAATAGATACGCGCGCTCCCGCGGGCGGCCTGCCCACTCATGCGATCCTGTCCGGCGGATCGAGGCCGTCGAAGAAGGCGGTGATGTTCTCCACCACCTTCATGCCCATAGCTGTCCGCGTCTCTGATGTCGCGCTGCCGAGATGCGGAAGGAGAACTACATTTTCGATGTCGGCCAGCCCAGCGGGAATGGCGGGCTCGCCCTCATAGACATCGAGCCCGGCGCCCGCGATCGACCGTGACGTCAGCGCCTCGACGAGGGCTGGAGTATCGACGACATCGCCGCGCGCCGTGTTGATGACGTATGCACCCGGTTTCATCAACGCGAGCCGCCGCGCATCCACGAGATGCCGGTTCCCGGCGCCGCCGGGGCAGTGCAGCGAGACGAAATCGCTCGCGGCCATCACCTTGTCGATCGACTTCATCTGCTGCGCCTTCATTGCCCGCGTCTCGTCGTCATCGACATCAGAGCGATTGAAGAAGACAATCTTCATGCCGAAGCCGAAATGGGCGCGGCGGGCGGTGGCCTTACCGATCCGTCCCATACCGATGATGCCGAGCACCTTGCCGCTCAGCTGGCTGCCCAGCATATGTGTCGGGCACCAGCCCTTCCATTCACCGGATCTCAATTGCCGCTCACCTTCCCCGGCCCGGCGGGCGGCCATCAGCATCAACGTCAGCGCGAGGTCGGCGGTGCAGTCGGTCAGCACGCCCGGCGTGTTGGTGACCACGATGCCGGCCGACTTCGCAGCGGCGACGTCGATGTGATTGAAGCCGACGCCGAAATTGCCGAGGACCTTCGTGCGAAGACCCGGTTGATCGAAAAGTCCGGACGGAAGACGGTCGCTCACCGTCGGCAGCACTGCGTCATAGCCCTTCATCACCGAGACGAATTCCGCCTCGGTGAGAGGACGATCATTTTCGTTCAATGTGGTGTCGAAACGCGCGGCAAGCACACGTTCCACGTCTTCCGGCCAACGCCGGGTCACGAGCACGCGAGGCATTGCCATTCAGGCAGCCTTGCTCATCACCGACAGCACGTTCGCCACCGTTTCGCCGAAGGAGGACGGCGTCGGCACGATGGTCACTCCCGCGCTCTTCAGGATCTCGACCTTCTCCTGGGCCGATTCCCCGAAGGCGGAGATGATTGCGCCGGCATGGCCCATGCGGCGGCCCTTCGGGGCCGAAAGGCCGGCAATGTAAGCGATCAGCGGCTTCTTCATGTTGTCACGCGCCCAGAGCGCGGCTTCCGCCTCCTGCGGGCCTCCGATCTCGCCGATCATCAGCACCGCATCCGTGCCGGGATCCTTTTCGAACAGCTCCAGCATGTCCTTGAAGGACGAGCCGTTGACCGGGTCGCCGCCGATGCCAACCGAGGTCGACACGCCGATGCCGAGCGCCTTCATCTGGCTCGCGGCCTCATAGCCGAGCGTGCCCGAGCGGCCGACGATGCCGATGCGGCCGGGCAGATAAATTGAGCCCGGCATGATGCCCATCATCGCCTCGCCGGGCGTGATCATGCCTGCGCAGTTCGGCCCGAGCAGGGTCATGCGATCCTCGAAGCGGTAGCGCCGCATATATCGCTTGACCCTGATCATGTCCTGGGAGGGAATGCCGTCGGTGATGCAGACGCAGAGCCTTATGCCGGCATCCGCCGCTTCCATGATGGAATCGGCCGCGAAGGGCGGCGGTACGAACACGATCGAGGCGTCCGCCGCGGTTTCCTGCACGGCGCCCTTCACCGTGTTGAAAACGGGCATGCCGAGATGGCTCTGGCCGCCCTTGCCGGGAGTGACGCCGCCGACGACGTTGGTGCCGTAGCGCTTCATGTCCTCGGCGTGGAAGCTGCCGATCTTGCCGGTAAAGCCCTGCACGATGACGCGGGTATTCTTGTCGAGTAGAATGGACATGTCTCGATCTCCCTCAAGCAGCCTTGTTTGCGGCGAAGGCGCGCCACGCGCCAACGGCCTTGTCGGCAGCCTCCGCAAGCGTTTCCGCAACGATGATATCTTCGCCTGACTCGGCGAGGATTCGCCGGCCCTCCTCCATGTTGGTCCCCGACAACCGGACGACGAGCGGGACCGGGACGCCGACTTCCTTCAACGCCTTGATCACACCCTCGGCGACCCAGTCGCAGCGGTTGATGCCGGCAAAGATGTTGACGAGGATCGTCTCGACGTTTCTGTCGCGCAACACGGCGCGGAAGGATTTCGCCACGCGTTCGGGCGAGGCGCCGCCGCCGATATCGAGGAAGTTCGCGGGCTCGCCGCCGGCGATCTTGATCATGTCCATGGTCGCCATGGCGAGCCCCGCACCATTGATGATACAGCCGATATTGCCGTCGAGACCGACATAGGAGAGGCCGCGGTCGGACGCGAAGGTCTCGCGCTGGTCTTCCTGGCTCTTGTCGCGCATCTCGGCAATATGCGGCCGTCGGAAGAGCGCGTTCTCGTCGAAGCTCATCTTGGCGTCGAGCGCCACGAGGTCGCCGCGGCGGGTCACGACCAGCGGATTGATCTCCAGCATTGCGGCGTCATAGTCGACGAAGGCGCGGTAGCAGCCGAGCAGCGTCTGCGTGGCGCGGCCGATCAGGGCATTGTCGATGCCCAGCCCGAATGCGATCTCGCGGGCCTGGAAGTCCTGCATGCCGACGCCGGGATCGACGGTGGCGCGAATGATGGAGTCGGGCTCGGCCTCCGCGATCTCCTCAATCTCCATTCCGCCCGAGGACGAGGCGACGATCATGATACGCTCGGATTTGCGGTCGAGCACAAAGCCGAGATAGATCTCGCGTTCGATGTCCATCGCCTCCTCGATGTAGAGGCGGCTGACCAGCTTGCCCTGCGGTCCAGTCTGGTGCGTCACCAGCTTGGCGCCCAGCATGGCGTCGGCAGCCTCGACGATCTCATGGTCGGAGGAGCAGAGCTTGATGCCGCCCGCCTTGCCGCGCGCGCCGGAATGGATCTGCGCCTTCACAACCCAGCGGTTGCCACCGATCTCGCTCGCGCGATAGGCCGCCTGTTCGGGGCTGTATGCCAGCCCGCCGCGCGGAATGTGGATTTGGTAGCGGGAGAGAAGTTCCTTGGCCTGGTATTCGTGGATATCCATGTCTTCCTCCTCTCAGCGGCCGGCAGTAATGGCTTCATGTGTGGCGAGCACGTTGCGCGCCATACGCTCGGAAGCGGCGTCGATCATCTTGCCGTCGAGCGAGGCGGCGCCCTTGCCCTGGCTTTCGGCAACCTTCAGCGCATGGATGATGCGGCGGGCGCGATCGACCTCTTTCTCGGGTGGCGAGAAGATGTCGTTGGCGAGAGCGATCTGGCTCGGATGGATGGCCCACTTGCCCTCGATGCCGAGGGCCGCGGCACGGCGGGCGGCCGCCTTGTAGCCTTCGGGATCGGAGAAATCGCCGAAGGGGCCGTCAATGGCGCGCAGGCCATAGGCACGGCAGGCGACCGTCATGCGCGACAGGCCGAAATGCCACTGGTCGCCCGGATAATCAGGGTTGAGGCCGCCGATATTAACCGTGCGGGCCTTGAGGCTCGCGGCGTAGTCGGCGACGCCGAAATGCATGGCCTCGAGCCTGCCGCCGAAAGCAGCGATCGCCTCGACATTGGCCATGCCGAGCGCGGTCTCGATCAGGGCCTCAAGGCCGACGCGAGTCTTGTAGCCTTTGCCGATCTCGATCTGGTTGACCATGGCCTCGACCATGTAGAGATCGGCGGGCACGCCGACCTTCGGCACCAGCAGCGTATCGATCCGGTCGCCGGCCTTTTCCATGAGGTCGACGACGTCGCGGTACATGTAGTGCGTGTCCAGCCCGTTGATGCGGACGGAGATGGTTTTGCCGCGACCGCGCCAGTCGATCTGGTTCAGTGCTGCGACGATATTGGCGCGGGCACGCTCCTTGTCCGGTGGCGCCACGGCGTCCTCGATGTCGAGGAAGATGTAGTCGGCATCCGAATTGGCCGCCTTCTCGATCATATCCGGGTTCGAGCCCGGCACGGCGAGTTCGCTGCGCTGCAGCCGCAACCGGCGCAGATGGTTTATCGTATGGCTCATGAATTCCCTCCCCTACTTGTTCTTCAGGCTGCCTTGGCGGTTGTCGTCGGGGCGGCGGAGCGGAACTGGTTGATCGCCGCACCCACGCCCGAGCCGGGCTCGATCTTCACGCCGCAATCGAGCAGCGTGAGTTCGGCGGCGGAAAGCGCGCCGAGCACCATGACCTCGTTGAGCGAGCCGAGATGGCCGATGCGGAACACCTTGCCCGCCACCTTGCTAAGCCCGCTGCCGAGCGAAGTGTTGTAGGTCCGGTAGGCCTGGCGGATGACCTCGACGCCATCGACGCCTTCGGGCAGACGGATCGCCGAGACGGTGTCGGAGTGCCACTTCGGCTCGGTCGCGCAGAGCTTAAGGCCCCAGGCTGAGACCGCGGCGCGGACGCCGTTGGCGAGGTGATGGTGTCGGGCGAAGATATTCTCGAGGCCTTCTTCGAAGATCAGGTCCAGCGAGGCACGCAGGCCGCGCAGGAGCTGTGTCGGCGGCGTATAAGGGAAATAGCCCGTGTCGTTGGTCTTTATCATGTCCTCGAAGGAGAAGTAGCAGCGCATGTGACGGGAGGTCCTCGCCGCCTCCAGCGCCTTCTGGCTGACCGAGAGGAAACCAAGGCCGGCGGGCAGCATGAAGCCTTTCTGCGAACCGGAGACGGCGCAGTCGACACCCCACTCGTCCTGGCGGAAATCGATCGAGCCGATCGAGGAAACGCCATCGACGAAGAGCAGCGCCGGATGGCCGCAGGCGTCGAGTGCCGTACGGACGGCCGCGACGTCAGAGGTCACGCCGGTCGCGGTTTCGTTATGCGTCACGAAGACGGCCTTGATCTCGTGCGCCTTGTCGGCGGCGAGACGCTCTGCATAGAGCTCGATCGGTACGCCCGTGCCCCATTCCATGTCGAGGCAATCGGCCTCGAGGCCCAGACGTTCGGCCATGTCGACCCAGAGATGAGAGAACTGGCCGAAGCGGCTCATCAGCACGCGGTCGCCGGGTGAAAGCACGTTGGTCATTGCCGCTTCCCAGGCGCCGGTGCCGGACGAGGGATAAATGAAGACGCGGCCGTTCTGGTTCTTGAAGACCTTCTTGACGTCGGCGAAGAGCGGCAATGTCAGCTCCGGATAGCGGGGGGAGCGCATGTCTTCCATCGGCAGGTTCATCGCCTGGCGAACCTGTTCGGGAATGTTGGTGGGGCCGGGAATGAAGAGATGATTGTAACCTGGCATGGTTCCTCCGATGCGGTGTCCGCGGGCAGACTGTTCCTCGGCGCCAAAACTGCCTTTCCGGCCATGTCCGCACAACACTCGCTCAGGCAGAAAAGAATGCCTGACGGGCAGCGCGAGCGCGGCCCAGATGGGTGGTTGCTGGGAAGGATGGGTAGGGCTTGGCCTACCCGCAGGTAGTCTCAAGCCGAGTTGCGCCGGCGCTCCTTGGCGTAAAGCGCAACCGCCATGGCGCGATTGCGCACTTCGAGCTTGTCGTAGAGATTCTTGAGGTGGTATTTCACCGTATTCTCGGAAATGCCGGTGCGGCTGGCGATCTGGGTATTCGACCAGCCGTTGGCGAGCATACCGAGCAGTTCCGTCTCGCGCGCGGTGAGTTGTTGGAAGGGCGTGTTGGAGATTTTCGAGAGCACCGTGTAGGGAATGCAGATCCGACCCTTCATCACGGCGGTGAGGGTTGCGAAGAGAATTTCCGGGTCTTCGAACTGGTAGCAAAGCCCGTTCACGCCGAGCCGGATCGTCTCATTGACCATGGAAGGGTTATTGGTATCGGCAAAGAGCACGATTTTCGGATCGAAACCCAGACGGCCGATATCCGCCAGCACATCCGGAGCCTCGGCATCTTCGAGCTGCCAGGAGAGCAGCACGCAATCGGTTTCGATGATGGCCAGCTTCTCACAGAGTTCGGCGGATGTCCGCGCCGTATCGGTGATGGAAAACCTGGCATTTTCCGAGAAAAGTCCACGAAGAGCGGCAATCACCAATGGATTGCGCTCCGCGATCAGAACCCGGCCTCCTCCATCCTGCGACATGTGCCTCCCTGCGCCGTATGCCGTCGATGCGGATCTATCCAACGCGGGCTGAACACTAACATCAGAAATCACTCACGTTTCATCGTCGAGCGACGAAACTTGTCCTAAAACGCCTCCGCTGTTCACTTGAGTGCCATTGCAGCATTCCACACAAGGCCCTCGGTTCGTCACAGAAAGCTCGACTGAAACAAAACCGACGAGTAGTACGCATGCGTGCGTCCCGCTTCCAAATCCGCCTTGTCCAGTTCGTCGACAAAGGTACCGTCCTTCATCACCAGAACACGGTCGCACATATGGGCGATAACCGAGAGGTCATGGCTGACCAGAACATAGGTCAGTTCCTGTTGTTCGCGCAGATCGCTCAGGAGATTCAGCACCTCGGCTTGCACGGAAACGTCAAGCGCGGAAGTGGGCTCGTCGAGCAAGAGGATTTTCGGCTCCAGCATGAGGGCGCGCGCAATGGCGACACGCTGGCGCTGGCCACCGGACAATTCGTGCGGAAAGCGCTCGGCGAAGCTGACCGGTAGACCAACCCGCTCGAGGGCGTAAGGCACGCGGTCCCAGCCGGAGCCCTTTTTCATCGCCCGCAGCGGTTCGGCCAACACCCGCTCGATGCGGTGGCGAGGATGGATCGAACCATAGGGATCCTGGAACACCATCTGTGCCAGCAGCAACTGTTCGGTGGTCCGGTTCTTGTCGACTGTCTGGCCAGCCAGGCTGATGCGCCCTGTCCAATGACGATCCAAACCAGCCAGCGAGCGCAACACAGTGGATTTGCCGCAGCCGGATTCACCGACGATCCCGAGGCTTTCACCCTTTGCGACGGCAAAGGACACCGACTTGACGACCTGCTTGAGATTGGCGCTCTTGCCGAAAGCGACCTGCAATTTTTCGACTTCGATCACGGCCCTACCTCCGCAGCGTCGATGGACTTTCGGTCCAGTACCTGAAGTCTTCTGACTGGATGGCGGGGGTTGGGCATCGCGGCGATAAGGCCCCTGGTATAGGGGTGCTTCGCCTCCTCCAGTTTGATGAGGCTCTCGACAATGCGGCCCCTGTACATCACGAGGATGCGCTGGCAGAAGGCCGCAACCATCCTGATATCATGGCTGATCAGGATCAGGCCGGAGTTGTTTTCAGTCACGAGTTCATCCAGCAGTTTGAGGACATCGCCGCGCACGCTGACATCGAGAGCCGAGGTCGGCTCGTCGGCGATGACAAGGCGGGGCTTGGCAAGCAGCATCATGGCGATCATGACGCGCTGCCCCATCCCGCCGGAGATCTGGTGTGGATAGAGGCGCATCGTCCGCTCCACATCGGCGATGCGCACACGCTCCAGCATTCTGGCTGCAACCTTGTAGGCTTCGCCTCTGCTCAGGCCGAGATGGAGCTTGGCGGCTTCGGCGACTTGGCGGCCGATCGACAGCACCGGGTTCAGCGAGTAGCGGGGATCCTGCATGATCAGCGCCATCTCGTTGCCGCGCAGTCCCCGCATCTGTTTTTCGGACGCCTTGCCGAGTGATGTGCCTGCGAATTCCAAGGCCTCCGCGTCGATTTTTGCCGAACTGGGCAAGAGTTTCATGATGGCGCGGCCCAAAGTGGATTTACCCGAACCGGACTCCCCGACGATGCCGAGCCGCTCTGCGCCCAGTGTAAAGGTCACGCCGTCCACGGCTTTGAGCGTGCTTCGCGCAAAGTTCACGTTCAGATTCCGGACGGTCAAAATGCTGGTGCTATCAGGAACGGGCATGGCGCGGATCCAGAAGGTCGCGGAGGGCGTCGCCCACCAGGTTGAAAGCAAGACTGGTCAGGAGGATCGCGATCCCCGGCATCACGGCAACCCACCAGTTGTCGATCATGAACTTCCGTCCGCTTGAGATCATGGCTCCCCATTCCGGCGCCGGAGGCTGGGCGCCGAGGCCAAGGAAGCCGAGCGCGGCGGCAGTGAGAATGATCCCGGCCATGTTCATCGTCAGCCGGACAACGACCGAAGGAATGCACATGGGCGCAATATACAGAAGCAGCAGACGCATTGGCGACGCCCCGTAGAGACGGGCTGCGGCGACATAGTCGGTATTGCGGACAATCAGCGCTTCCGCGCGCGCCAGCCGGGCGATCGGGGGCCAGCCCGTCAGTGAGATCGCGATGATCGCCGTTCCCAACCCTGCCCCGAGGGCGGCGGCGAAAGCCAACGCGAGAATAAGCGAGGGAAAGGACAGGACAATGTCGGTGGCTCTCATCAGGATGGCGTCCGTCCTGCCGCCGACAAAGCCGGCGACCACCCCGACAATCAGGCCGACAGGCCCCACGATGACGGTGACGGCCAGCACGGTTTGAATGGTGATCCTTGCACCGTGAATAAGGCGCGAGAGAATATCGCGGCCAAATTCATCCGTGCCCGCCAGATGGGCCCAGCTTGGCGGCTGAAGCGCCTGCGGCAGATTCTGAGTGATGGGACTATAGGGCGCAATCAAGGGCGCAAATATCGCCACGAGGACCAGGATCGCAAGCACGGCAAACCCGAGCATACCCAAAGGTTCACGTGTCAGCTTGTCGATGCTTTTGTGAAGCGACCCGTAGGCACGGCCAGCGCTCTGATGCAGCGCATTCGGTCGGTCAATCGTCTTCGCTTCGGTCATGAGGTGGCCTCGCGGGTACGGGGATCAAGAAACAGGTAGGCCAGGTCGGCCAGAAAGTTGAGCACCATGAAAATCAGGCCGATGATCAGTGTCCCGGCAACCACGGCATTCATGTCGCCGATCATAAGGGCATTGGTCATGTATTGGCCGATGCCCGGCCAGGAAAAGACGATCTCCGTGACCACGGCACCTTCAAGCAAGCTGCCGTAGGAAATGGCAAGGACGGTGATCAGCTGGACGGCGATATTGGGAAGAATGTGCCCGATGACGATACGGCCGCTGGACGCACCTTTCGCGCGGGCGGCGATGACATAGTCCTGGTTTAGCTGCTCGAGCGTGAAGCTGCGCGTCATGCGCGTGATGTAAGCCATCGCCGAATAGGCCAGGATGCAGGCGGGCAGGATGATGTGATTGACCGCGCTCCAGAACACTTCCGTGTCTCCGGCCAGCAGGCTGTCTATCAGCAGCAATCCGGTTTTCGGTTCGACGAGGCCTTCAAGATAGGTCTCGACCCGACCCGGCCCACCGACCCAGGAGAGACCGGCATAGAAGATGACGAGGCCGACGATGCCGAACCAGAAAACCGGAATGGAATGTCCGACAAGCGAGACAACACGGGCGATTTGGTCGATCAGGGTGTCGCGAAAGATGGCCGCTGCCATGCCCAGGGGGACACCGACGACAGTCGAGATGATGACCGCGAGCGTGGCGAGTTCCAGCGTGGCCGGAAAGGCCGACGCCAAATCCCGTGCCACGGGATTTCCGGTTAGAACCGCCGTCCCCAGGTCCCCGTGCAGCAGCGCGTTCACATACAGGAAGAACTGTTGATAGAGCGGCAGGTCGAGGCCAAGCCTTTGACGCATGGCCTCGAACGCGGCGGGGTCGGCGAGTTCGCCGACGATTGCGCCGACAGGATCCGCCGGCAGAACGCGGCCGATCACGAAGGTGACTGTCAGGAGCACGAACAGACTGACGAGCAGTTGGACCGCTCGTTTGCCGAGCTCTTTCAGGTTAAACTCTTGCATGATCGGCCACTCGACCTACTGTGCGTCTGATTTGGTGACTTTGTTCAGCCGCGACATGCCCATGGGGTGGCCGCTATAGCCGTTGACGCGCGCGCTGAGCGCAATCGGCTCGAAACGTTCGAACATCGGCAGGACAGCAGGACTTGCCGTGACGAACTTCTCCTGGATTTCCGTGATCAGCTCCTGCCGCTGCGCATCGTCCCGCTCAGCATTGGCCTTATCGCGCAATGCACTGATCTCAGGAATATCCCATGCGGAACGCCAGACGAAATTGCCGGCGTTTTTCGCTTCTGCCGAGTTGTCCGGGTTGTAGGCGAAATTATCCAGCGCGCCGAGGGCGGTCGGCATGTAGGCGGATGTTTGCGGGATAAGAAGATCGAAATCCCGTGCCCGATGCGCAGCGACGATATCCGCACCATTGCCCTGCTGGATCGTCACCCGGATGCCAACTTCGGCCAGATTGGCCTGAATGGCCGTTGCCATATCAACCCTGGGGGCCTGCGAAACGACCTTGAGCGTCAGATCGAACCCATTGGGATAGCCTGCCTCGGCAAGCATCTTTTTCGCCTCTTCAGGATGGAAACCCCAGTCCGGATTTTTAATGGCGCCTACCCAATCGGCCGGGACAGGTACGTTGCGAACCTGGCCATAGGCACCGACGATCGTTTTCTCGATGCCGGCGTAATCTATGCTGTTGGCGATCGCCTTGCGGACCAAGGGCTTGGCAAGCTCTTCACGGCCGGCGTTCATGGACAACACGTAAAATCCGCCCGTCTGAACGCGATCGAGGGCGAACCCGTCCTTGTTCTGGAAGTAACCGACGTCGGACGCGCTGAGCGCATTGGCTATATCGATATCCCCGCGCTCCAGCATGAGCCGGGCAGCCTGGCTTTCGGGAACATGACGCATGATCACACGACGGAGAGTCGGCACGCCTTCCCAATGGTCCTTATTGGCCTCCAGCATCACGAGATCGTTGGGCGTCCAACGCCGCAGCGTGAACGGCCCGGATCCCGCGGTGTTGGTCCGCAGCCATTCATTTCCATAGTCGCCATTGTTGACGTGCTTCAGCACTTCGACGCTATCGACGACGCTGGCGACGCCCATCGACATCCGGTAGAGCAATGCTTCAGGGACGACCGTTTTCGGAACCTGGATGCGGAATGTCCGCTCATCGACCGCCGAGACCATGCTTTCGATATTGTCCGCACTGAACCCCGCGGTCTTGAAGTTGGCGGCGGAGGCCTGGTCAAGCTTGAGAAGGCGCACGAGCGAAAAGACGACGTCATTCGCGGTCACCTGGTTTCCCGAGGCGAATTTGGCTTCGCGCAGATGAAAGGTGATCGAGTCGTCGGCGATATCCCAGTTTTCCGCAAGCTGTGGTGCGATGGCATTGCCATTTTGATTGTCGGTATAGACCAGACGATCATAGGTGTTCGTCAGAATCTCGACTGTCTTTGCATCGACACCCTGTTGCGGGTCCAGCGACAGGACCTGCACGAGCGACGTGCCGATAACCAGCTGGTCGTCCGGTGTGGCCGCGAGCGCCATCGGCACATGCGTTGCAAACAGCGAAACGGCCAGCGCCAGGCTGATGGGCTTCCAAAAAGATTTCATAATTCCTCCACTTCTGATACTTCTAACGTTAACGCATCATTCGTATCTCATCATATGACTTACGTTAAGTGACGGACGCTTGCAAGCCCGTTAAGCTCACAGTGAAACCAAATGCCGGGGAAGAAAGAATGAACAATGATGGCAAAGTGGAGACCCACCGCAGGCAGCGACTGGCGCAGGTTGTGATTGATACCCTGCGCGATCGCATCCTGACGGGCGACCTGACGGAAGGGGACCAGTTGCCAACAGAGGGCCAGCTCGAAGCCGAGTTTGGCGTGAGCAGAACAGTGGTGCGCGAGGCGATCGCCGAACTCAGGGCGGGTGGACTGGTGACGCCACTCCAGGGCAAAGGCGTCTTCGTGGCAAAACAGCAGCCTGTCCGCCAACAGGCAAGCCTTACCCCAAGGGAGATCAAAAGCATCCCGGAAACCCTTGAATTGCTGGAGTTTCGGATTGCAGTGGAAGTGGAAGCCGCGGCGATTTCGGCCTATCGGCGCTCGCCGCATCAGGAGGAAGCCATTCGTGCAGCCAATCAACAAATGATCGCCGAAATCAAGGCGGGCAACCCCACCGTGGAAGCTGATTTCGCGTTTCATCTCGCCATCGCCCAGTCCACGGACAACCGCTACTACATCGAATCGATCTCCCGTTTCGGGGCGCGCTCGATCCCGCGCAGCCAGTTTCCGACACTCCCCGACACCAGCAATGTCGATTATCTGATGAGCATTGCAGCAGAACATGACCGGATCATCGAGGCAATCGCAGATCAGGATCCGGATGCTGCACGCATCGCCATGCGCGACCATCTTGTGAACAGCCAGAAGCGATATCGTCGTCTCGCACGATAATATCTCGACAGCCGCCAAAATTCATATTATGTCATACCTTATCAAGAACAGAGGTATGACATGTATGTAGGTACACAGCTCGCCGCGCGCGACGACGATGATTATCGGGTCTGGGCTCAGCTCGGCATAAAGCACATCTGCGCCGACCCCGATGGCAAGCCCGGGACGTGGACGCTCGACGATCTTCATCGCCTCCGAGACAAGGTAGAGAGTTTCGGCCTGACACTCGACATGATTCAGCTGCCGCTTCCCTCGAGCCCGATCGAAACGGCCACTTACCCCGATATTCTGCTTGCAGGACCGGAACGGGACCGTCAGCTCGATAATCTATGCAGCCTGATCGAGAACCTGGCCACGGCCGGCATCCCGGCAGCCAAGTACAATCTCAATCTGATCGGCATTCCGCGCACGCCGGACGAGCCGGGCCGCGGCGGCTCGCTCAACGCCTCGTTCCGCTGGGACAAGATCGACCAGTCCGCGGCCCCCGGCCTGGCCGGGGCGCTGCCGGAAGACGAGAACTGGGAGCGCATCGACTACTTCCTCTCGCGTGTGGTGCCGGTCGCGGAAGCGAGCAAGGTCCGGCTCGCCTGCCATCCACATGACCCCTATACGCCGCCCGGCTATAAGGGCGTGACCCGCGTGCTCGGCACGGTCGAAGGCCTTAAAAAGTTCGTCACGATGCACGAGGGCCCCTACCACGGCCTCAACTTCTGCCAGGGCACCGTCGGCGAGATGCTCGACAATCCGCGCGAGGAAATCGACGACGTTATCCGCTGGTTCGGTAGCCGGAAAAAGATCTTCAATCTCCATTTTCGCAACATTCGCGGCAAGAAGCTCTCCTTCATGGAAACCTTCCCGGACGAGGGCGACATGGACATGGCCTGTTCGCTCAAGGTCTACCGGGACGTGGGCTACGAATACATGGTCATGCCGGACCATGTGCCGACGATCAGCGGTCGCGATCCGCAGGGCGTCGCCTTTGCCTTTTGCTACGGCTACACGACCGCCCTCCTGCAAGCGCTTGACGCCTACTGAGCCAATACTCGCTCAACGTCCCCTACCCTTTCCAAAAAAGGCCCCTTTTTCATGACCCCAAATCAACTCAAGATAGCGCTCGGCAGCGGCCTGCTCTCTTTCCCGGTCACCACGTTCAAGCCGGATCTCAGCATCGACGAAGACGCCTATCGGACCCATATCGATTGGCTCGATGGATTTGGTGCGGCCGTGCTGTTTGCACCCGGCGGTACCGGCGAGCTTTTCTCGCTGACGCCCGCAGAAGTGGCTTCTGTCACGAGGATGGCCAAGGCCACGGCCGGCAGGACGCCGATCCTCGGAGGCGCCGCCTATGGCACGGCCATGGCTGTCGAAATGGCAAAGGCGGCCGAGGCTGCGGGTGCCGACGGCGTCCTGCTGCTGCCTCCCTATCTCATGTTCTGCGAACAGGAAGGGTTGGTCGCCCATGTAAAAGCGGTGTGCGACGCTGTCGGTATCGGTGTCGTCGTCTACAACCGCGACAATATCGTTCTGACCGCCGACAGCCTGCAGATGCTCTGCGACCTGTGCCCCAATCTCATCGGCTTCAAAGATGGCTATGGCGAAGTGGACCGGGTGATCGAAATCACCACCAAGCTGGGAGACCGCATGGTCTATATCGGCGGCATGCCGACCCACGAACTCTATGCGACCGCCTATTTCGCAGCGGGTGTCACAACCTATTCCTCCGCCGTCTTCAACTTCGTGCCCGAGCTGGCCCAGCGCTTCTACACGGCGCTTCGTGCCGGCGACACCAAGACGACCGATACCATCCTCAAGGACTTCTTCTTTCCGCTGACTGCTCTACGCAATCGCCGCAAGGGCTACGCCGTGTCGATCATCAAGGCGGGCTTGCAGGCCAGAAATCGCCAAGCCGGTCCCGTGCGCCCTCCTCTGGTGGATTTATCGGATGGAGAAATGACCCAGCTCAAGGTTCTGATCGACGCCAATATCTAGTCCGCGGGCAGTCACGCCCCCATAACAGAGCAGTTCAGAACGGGGAAAATGATGTTTTCACACGCCCGCAAGGACTTCGGTCCAGATTTTGTGTTCGGTGTCGCGATGGCGGCCCATCAAATCGAAGGCGGACAGGCCGACGGCAGGGGCTCATCCATATGGGACAGCTTTGCCGCCACGCCTGGCAATATCAAGAACGCTGAAAACGGCGCGGTTGCCTGCAACCACTATAACCGATGGGCGGAAGATCTCGATCTTATCCGGGACGGCGGGTTTGACGCTTACCGGTTTTCATTTTCCTGGTCCCGTCTCATTCCAGACGGCACAGGAGCCCTGAACGAAGCAGGGTTCGACTTCTACGACCGCCTCATCGACGGCATGCTGGAACGCAATATCAAGCCATTCGCGACGCTCTATCACTGGGATCTTCCCAGCGCCCTTCAGGACAGGGGCGGTTGGATGAACAGGGATACACCCGGTGCTTTTGCGGACTACGCCACGCAGATCACGCGGCGTTTCGGTGATCGGCTGGCCACCACTGCGACCCTCAATGAGCCTTGGTGCATCACGATATTGAGCCATTTTCTCGGGATACACGCACCGGGCTATCGCGACATCCGTGCTGCATCCCGGGCGATGCACCATGTCTTGCTCGCCCATGGCCTGGGCATCGACGCCATGCGCGCCGAGGGCGGCAAAAATCTCGGCATCGTGGTGAACATGGAAAAAGCTGAACCGCTCACTCAGGCCCCGCAGGACATTGCGGCCGCTGAACTCGGCGACGCAATCTTCAACCAATTTTTCCTCGATGGCGTCCTGAAAGGACAGTATCCGAAGCTCGTCACCGACAGAATCGAGCAATATCTGCCCGCAAACTGGCAGAGCGATCTCGATTTGATTTCCCCTCGATTGGACTGGATCGGTCTCAATTACTATACCCGGTCCCTCTATCGATATGATCCCACCGTACCGGTGTTCCCGTTCGCTCAGTCCAGAGGCGAACTCGAAAAGAACGACCTTGGCTGGGAAACCTACCCACAAGCGCTGACGGAGTTTCTCAAGCGCGCCTCCGATCGCTACCCCGGGTTCCCGATCTATGTCACCGAGAACGGCATGTCGGAGAGTGATGACGGCAAGCGCATCGATTTCTTCGACAAGCATTTCGGCGCTATTCGCGATGCGCAGGCGCAAGGGGTCGATGTTAGGGGTTACATGGCCTGGACTTTGATCGACAACTTTGAATGGGCTGAAGGCTACAGCGCAAAGTTCGGCATCGTTGCCATGGACCCGGTCACGCGAAACAGGGCGCCCAAAGGCAGCTATCGGGCGTTTCAGAAAATGCTTGGCAGATGATTTTCGTGTGATGAGGCATCGGCGCACATCGACAGCGCTCATCCTATTGTCCTGTCTCATCGTCTTCTCCTCGATTTGAAGACCCATCGCGGTCCGTCACGGCGGTCGAAGCGCGAAGGCCGGTTACGGCGCACTGGTTGGCGACATTCGAGGTTTCAGAGGATGAGATCCGGGACCGACCGCATGGACGTGACATGCGCACACAACAAAGCCGGCGCCCTTGCAGCCCGACCGCATCAATCGGAACGAGAGCGGGGCCGAAGCCCCACCGTCGTCCTGTTCGAATGCTGCCATCTGGGCAGTGGCCGCATTTCTGAGAACGTGGGCCTGCAGGCCCATGTCGGCGGCGAATTCGCGTTTGCGCTGGGCGCGGCTGTCGAACCCGACAGGACCTTCAGGATTTTCGTCGCGATAGTCGTTGGAGAGTTTGGCGGTGAGGTCGCGGGCTTCTGTCACCGAGCGGCTGTGCTGGAAAGTCTCCACCGTTTTTGCGATCTCGGGATCATCGGCCGGGTCGCCGTCCGGCTGATAGCCGAATTGCCACAGAAGGAAGTCGCTTGCCACCCGGCCCTGGTCACGCTGGAGATCAACACCAAGGCCATATTACTCCTCACTGGCCCATGGTATGATTTCAGGTCTGGCGAAATGCGCGCCGCTGGCATAGCGGCTGGCGATTGCCGGCAGGCGGGCCCGCTGCGCAGTTTGTGGGCACCGCTCTCGTGTGCCAAATTGCGGTATCAAGGCGGAAGGCTTTTCCATGCACCGCATCCTTGCCGTCGCTGTTGTCGCGCTTGCAGCCGTGGTTGGTTACTCCGCGCAGGCCGAGGTGCTGGTCGGAGTTTCCGCCGCGATGACAGGACGGCTCGCCTGGATCGGTGAGCAGGGCCAGCGTGGCGCAGAGATGGCGGTTGCCGATCTCAATGCGACGGGCGGCGTGCTCGGCCATCAGGTGCGGCTCATCACCGTCGACGACTTCTGTGATCCCGAGCAAGCAGTGGCCGCCGCCGAAAAGCTCGTGGCTGATGGTGTCGTGCTCGTCGTCGGGCATTACTGTTCTGGAGCCTCGATCCCGGCATCGAAAGTGTACGAGGCGGCGGGAGTTTTGCAGATTTCGCCAGGGTCGACCAATCCGCTGTTGACCGAACAAGGCCGTGCCAACGTGTTCCGCGTCATTGGTCGCGACGATGCGCAGGGGGTCGTGGCCGGCAACTACCTGGCCGATCATTGGGGCGACAAGAAGATTGCGATCCTTCACGACGGCACCACGTATGGCAAGGGTCTTGCCGATGAGACCAGAAAGCAGTTGAAGAAGCGGGGTGTGGCCGAGGCGATCTATCAGGCGTACACGCCTGCGAAGAGCGACTATTCGGCTGAGATCGCTGCACTAAAGGCTGCGGATGTCGCCGTGGCGTATGTTGGCGGCTATCATGCCGAGGTTGCGCTGATTGTTCGTGGCGCACGTGACCGCGGCGACACGGTTCAGCTCATCTCCGGCGATGCCCTGGCGACCGAGGAATTTGCCCTGATCGCCGGTCCCGCCGCCGAGGGAACTCTCTTTACGTTCTCCGCGGACGCACGGCGAAATCCCCAAGCGGCCCCGGTGGTGGAGCGGTTCCGTGCAGAAAATTTCGAACCCGCAGGCTATACGCTGCTGAGCTACGGCGCCGTTCAAGCCTGGGCGCAGGCGGTCAAGGAAGCCGGTTCGCTGGACCTGCGCGAAGTCATTACGTCATTGCGCACCCATCAATTCGATACCGTGCTGGGCCGTATCGACTTTGACGACAAGGGCGACCTCACGGTCCAGAGCTGGGTATGGTATATCTGGAAGGATGGCGAATACGTGCCATTGAAATAACACAACGCTGATCACTGCGGATCGCGTTCGAGAAAAAAGCTGTGCGGGCCATGTTGACCACATCAGCCGGATCGATGGGTCGCCGCGATGTTTGAACGTCTCGGCATACGTGGCCGGTTACTCTTCGCTTTCTTTGGGATCAGCACCTTCGCGGTGCTCGCGACCGCCGCGGCCGTGTATGCCTTCCTCCAGGTGGGCGAGGTCGTCGAGCGGATCACGGATCGCCGGGTTCCGTCCGCGCTCGGATCGCTCGAAGTCTCCCGCCAGGCTGAGCGGGTCGCCGCCACAGCACCGGCCGTCCTTGCTACCACCAGCACGGTTCAGCACAATGAGGTCTCGGCTGCGATCGGAGCGGAGATGGCGCGCCTCGAAGATTTGCTCGCCGCGCTCAAAGGCACCGCGGTAAACGCGGCGGCCGTAGCTGAGATCGAAGCCGCGGTGATCGGCCTGCGGCGCAATCTCAAAGCTCTCGACGATCTTGTCGCCGCTCGCCTCACCGTGGTTGCACGCAAAGAGGAACTCCTGCGCCGTTTGTCAGCGACGACAACTGCAAGCGAGCGTCTCGTGGCGCCCGGCATTCTGGTGATGAACTCGAAGGTCCCCCAGTGGCGTGCAATCGTGGCGGATGCCGCCGCGCCACCGACGCGCGCGCGACAGCGACGACAGACCTTGCGCAGGCAATCTCCTCCTACATACCGCAACAGAAGGCGCAACGGGAGATTTCGGCGATCAACGAAGCGCTGCTCAAGGCGGCGATAGCGCCGACGCCCGGCGATCTGGAGCTGATGTCCTTTCCGTTGCGCCGCTCGGTCGACTCCCTTGCGGCGGTGACGCCTGAGATAGATGAGAAGCTGCGGACGCGGTTCCGCCAGCGCGTTGACGAGTTCGAGGGGCTGATCGACGGTTCGACGAGCATCCCAAAGGCGCGCGAAGAAGAGCTCGCAGTGCTCGCAAAGGGCGGGAAGCTCTTGGCGGAGAATGATCAGCTGTCGCACAATTTAACCGGTGCCGTGAACCGTCTCGTAGCCGCGGCCAACCGCGACATCTCCGAGGCTGGCCGCGAAGCAGCAACCGTCCAGCACTTTGGTACCGGAGTTGTCCTTGGCTCAGCTGTCCTGAGCCTACTCAGTTCAGTTCTGGTCGTTTGGCTGTATGTCGACCGCAGTCTTCTCGCTCGTCTGGCGGGCTTGAGCCAAAGCATGCTCGCCATCGCCGGTGGCAATCTTCGGGCGCCACTGCCTGCCACGGGCCGCGACGAGATCGGTCGCATGGCCAAGGCACTTCGGCTGTTCCGTGACACTGCGGTCGAGGTCGAGGAAAAAAATCTGCGCGAGGTCGCCGAAGCGCGCCAGCGACTCGTCGATGCAATCGAGAGCATCTCCGAAGGCTTCGCCCTATACGATGCTGAGGACCGACTTGTCCTGTGCAACAGCCGCTACAAGGACATCCTCTATCCCGACATAGCCGATGCCGTGGTGCCGGGCGCGCAATTTGAGACGATTGTCCGCAAGGCCGTGAAACAGGGCCTCGTCGAGGATGCGAAAGGCCAAGAGGAGGAATGGCTCGCCGCGCGGCTTGAGGCACATCGCAATCCTAAGCAGACGCTGGTTCAACATCGCAGCCACGACCGCTGGGTTCAGGTTAATGAGCGACGCATTACCGGCGGCGGCACGGTCGCGGTCTACACAGACATCAGCAAGCTCAAGCGGCACGAGACGGAGCTCGAGATCGCGCGGGACGTGGCCATGGCGGCGACCCAGGCCAAGAGCAAGTTCCTTGCCAGCATGAGCCACGAGTTGCGCACCCCGCTGAACGCCATCTTGGGCATTACCGAAATGCTGCAGGAAGATGCCAACGAAGCTGGCCAAGGCGAATTGATCGAACCGCTTGGACGGGTCGCGGGAGCCGGCAAGCATCTGCTCAAGCTTATTAACGAGGTGCTCGATCTGTCCAAGATCGAGGCCGGCCGCCTGGAATTGCATATCGAGGCATTCGATATCGCAGGTATGGTTCAAGATGCCGCGACAACCGCGCAGCCACTTGCACAGAAAAACCGCAACCGGCTCATCATCCACCGCCCGGATGACATTGGCAGCATGCGCGCCGATCCGCTTCGGGTTCGTCAGATCCTCCTCAACCTGCTGAGCAATGCATGCAAGTTCACGGAAAATGGCGAGGTGACAATTGCGGCGACGTGGGCGAAGGTTGATGGAGCCGAGGGCGTGTTGTTTACGGTTGCCGATACCGGCATCGGCATTACGCCGCAGCAGATGACGAACCTGTTCCAGGAGTTTAGCCAGGCCGACAGTTCCACTACCCGCAAGTACGGCGGCACCGGACTTGGGCTTGCCATCAGCCAACGCCTGTGCCGCGCAATGGGTGGCCACGTCACCGTGGACAGCACTCCTGGCGTCGGCACCAAGTTCACCGTGTGGCTGCCGTCGGCGATCGAGGCGCCTCCCACGCTGGCACAGCCGCCGATCCCTGGCGTCGCCGCTGACGATCATGTTCGCCTCGTCTCGAACGTGGTCCTCGTCGTTGATGACGATGAGGCGGTGCGGGACCAGATGCGCCGGTTTCTGGTCCGCGAGGGCTGCGATGTGGTGACGGCCAAGGACGGTGCAGAAGGCCTTAAACTGGCACGGCAACTGAAGCCAGCACTCATCACCCTTGACGTGCTGATGCCGGGCTGCGACGGCTGGAGCGTCCTGCAGGAACTGAAGGCGGATCCTGAACTCGCGACTATCCCCGTCGTGATGCTCACCATGGCCGACGAGAGGAACCGGGGGTACACGCTCGGTGCCGCCGATTACATGGTTAAGCCGATCGAGCGCGATACGCTGCGGAAACTCATTGCGAAATTCTGGTCCGGCGCGTCTGGCTCAGCGCTGCGGGTTCTGATCGTCGAGGACGATGAGAACACGCGTCAGCAATGGCGGCGCATATTGAGCACAGAGGGTTGCGACGTGGACGAGGCCGAGAATGGCCGGTTCGCGCTGGAACGTCTCATCCACGCGCTTCCGGACCTCATCATTCTAGATCTCATCATGCCGGAAATGGACGGCTTCGAGTTCCTTGTCGAATTGCGCAGACAGCCTGCCTTCAAGGCGGTGCCGGTCGTGGTCGTGACGGCGGCGACCCTCAGCAAGGAAGATCACCGGCGCCTCAGCGGTGGTGTCGAGCGCGTGCTCGCCAAGACCGCCTTCAGCCACGACGAGCTTCTTGAGGAGCTGCGCAAGACGGTTGCACTATACGTTCTCAAACGAAACTCGCCTGACAAGGATCGCCATCGTGTTTAGGATCCTCTACGTCGAAGACAATGAGGACAACATCTACATGCTGTCCGCGCGGCTCAGACGCAAAGGCTACGAGGTAATCGTCGCCACGGATGGCGATCAGGGTGTGGCGCGTGCGCGATCGGACGCACCGGCGCTGATCCTGATGGACCTGAGCCTTCCCGTCCTTGACGGCTGGGAGGCGACAAGACGTCTCAAGGCATTGGCTGAGACACGCGATATTCCCGTGATTGCGCTCTCGTCGCACGCGATGGCTGGCGACCGCGAAGCAGCAATGGCAGCCGGGTGCGATGACTTCGATACCAAACCCGTCGACCTCGCGCGCCTGCTTGCAAAGATCAAGGCCCTACTCCCAAAGGGGTCGATGCCATGAGCGAGGTTGGACCTGCTCTGCTCGTCGTCGATGATAACGATGACAATCGCTTTACGCTGACCGAGCGGTTGAAGCGAGAAGGCTACGGCACCGTGGTATGCGCCAGCAATGGACGCGAGGCGCTCGAGCTGCTGGCGACGAGGCCATTCGATCTCGTACTGCTCGACATTACGATGCCGGAAATGGACGGCTACCAGGTGCTCGAGCAGGTCAAGGCCGACACAACGCTGCGCAACATTCCGGTTGTCATGATATCGGCGGTCGATGAAATCGACAGTGTGGCGCGCTGCATCGGCCTCGGCGCTGAGGATTATCTCGCCAAACCGTTCAACGCGGTTCTTTTGCGTGCGCGTGTGGCCGCCTGCCTGGAAAAGAAGAGGCTGCGCGACCAAGAGGCGGTGTACACGCAACAGATTGAAAACGAAAAGCGCCGAGCAGACGAGCTTCTGTACGCCATGCTGCCCCCCGGCGCCGTGCGCGAGCTCAAAGCGACCAATGAGGTCCGCCCCCGTCGCTACAACGAAGTCGCGGTGCTATTTTGCGATATCGTTGGCTTCACGGCCTACTGCGACGAGAATTCGCCGGAGAAGGTGGTGGAGGATCTCCAGGCGCTGATCGGCGAATATGAACGAATCGTGCGTCAGCATGAGATGGAGAAGATTAAAACGATCGGCGACGCCTTTATGGCGACGGCCGGCCTGTTCAATACCATGCCAGATCCGGTTTTTGCCAGTTTGCAATGCGGTCTCGACATGGTGAAGGTATCACGCCGCATCGAACCCAAATGGGAGGTTCGGGTCGGCGTCCAGTTCGGGCCTGTCGTGGCGGGTATCATCGGGCACCGACAATACGTGTTTGACCTGTGGGGCGACACAGTAAATATGGCCTCCCGGATCGCAGCCCATGCTCGTCCTGGAACTGTAGCGACCAGTGGGGCCACCTGGCATCGCGTTCGCGAACGAGGCCGCGGGCACTCCCTGGGCTTCGTGGACATCAAGGGCAAGGGTCGGATCGAACTCATCGAATGCCAGGAACTGAGGGAACCGGAACAATCCTAGAAGCACTTGCCATTGCCATTGCCGGAATCTGACATTCGCGGAGCCGTCACCAGACGATCAGCTCGCTTTAGGCGAAGGAGCGCAGGCGCCGCAGCGGACGGGACACTGTCGGAAAGCACCCTGCGGCTACTTCCTTTTTGGATAAGGGAACCTCGCCGCGCGTGATTCGTTATCAGTCTCGAAGGAGGTGCGCCATGGAAGCTACCTGGATGCTCGCCTTGCTTATTGGAGCCACGATCATTGGCTCTTCGCTCGCCTACGGCGTGTTTATCAACCGGCAATGCAATGCCCAAATGAGGCCGACCAAGCAGGACAGGATTGATGAGATGTCCTGGCGAGAGGAACTCCTCGGTGACTAGATGTCTGTCGTGTGACATAGTGCGAAGATGACAGCGCGGGAAGTCCTGATACTGATAGTCAGCGCGTTCTGAGTGGTCGCATTGCTGCTCATTTACAACGGCTATTACACTCCGGTTTCACAAAGCGACACAGTCTACGCTGGTCGGGCCCTTCCGCGTTGCGGACCACCGCGCGAACAGGATCTGTGATGTGAGCGCCGGGCTGCCTGGCATAGGCCGAGCGAGGAAATGCGGCACGGTACTGGTCGTTGCAGAACACCAGCCTGCCCTCGGGATTGAACATGGCAAGCCCGTCCGACATTTCTCTCATAGCTTGTGAAAGCACGTTCCGGCTATCAAGGGCCCTCCTGTACCAAGCGCTTTTTCTCGGTTACGTCACGGGTCACGCCCGCGAGCCCGAACAATGCGCCCTGACGATTTCGCAACGGCACCTTTGACGTCAGGAACCAGCGCTCTTGACCATCCTCTTCGTGAAAGGGTTCTTCGAAGTCTACCAGCGGCTGTCCGCTCGACATAATCGCCTGCTCGCGATCGAAAAAGGTTTGAGCCATTTCGCGGGGGTAGAGATCGAAGTCCGTGAGGCCAACCATCTCAGACGACTTCGTGCGGCCATGTTGATGCGCGACATTCAGGTTGGTGACTGGAATGCCGAGCGCTGCGAGTGGGAGTGCGGCCAGACACGATGAAGGCGCAAGAAACATAATCCCTACGCCTTCAAATTCGGTCTACCGAACGGAGCGTGCCTTATTGCAATCAGCTTGCAATCAGCGCTGAGCGACTGTTGACCTCCTCAGCGGAGCTTCACGTTGGCGTGCTGGTTGGCGGCATCCGTGTCGGTGGCCGGCGTCTGGGTGTCGTGACCGGTGAACGGACTTCCCTGACCGGGTGCCGAGGTCCCGCTGTGGCCGGCACTGTTGGTCGTAAAGGCGTGCGTCGTGGACGACGCCGTGCCGCCGGACTTCAATCCATGCTGTTGCGCCTGGAAAAGGTGGTCGTCCGCCTGGGCAAGGGCGCAGGAGGAGATCAGAAAGGCCGCCGACGCGGTCATCAAGGTGTGCATCTTCATCACAAAACTCCTTTTGTTTTCTGCCCCACACGTACGACACACCAGCTGCCGCCGATATTCCCCGATTCCCATCACATCGTCGTGAGCCGCATCCTGAAGAACGATCACATCGGCTCCGACGTCGAGGATAGGTATCGGCCCTGATTGGCCCTGCTAGACTGATTGCGAAGGAGTTGTTCGCGCAGGACGACCCGACGGGACCGCAACACTGCTGCGGCTGCGGCGAGCCATTCGGCAGCTACTACCGGCCCGACGCCGGAGATTGCCATAATGCCCAGACCAGTTGAATGCCCCCAGCACCGATGCCCGCCCCAGTGCCCGCACCCTCTGCCGCCGCTGTCGCTTCGAACACGTTGATGAGCGCCCCCCCAACGGAGAAACCCCAGGAAGACCTTGGAGAATTGTTAGATCACCCCCTCAAAGACGTCTAGCTCGCTGATTTACAGGGGCGTACGTTAGATGCCGAGCGCACCCTATCAAAAACCGGCCGCGGGATGCGCGGCCGGTTTTTCAGAGTTTGAATTGTGACCCGGAAGCCTTACGCCGCGGTAGCGGACTTGACGGCAGCTATCGCCTTCGCGACCGGCGCTTCGTAGGGCTTGTAGGCGTCCTTGGCGAGATTTGCATACAGTTCGCCGATCTTCGTGGCTTCGGCGATATAGCCTTCGTAAGCAGACTTCACATATTTGGTCTGCAGTTCGAAAGCAGCTTCGACGCTCTTGACGGTGCTGATCTTCTCGATGTGAGCAACGCTGTCTTCAAAAGACTTCTTGGAATAGTCGGCGGCTTCGGTGGCGATCGCCTCAAAAGCCTTTGTCACCGCTGCATAGCTCTTGAAAACCGTATCCATCGTCTCTTTGCTTTTCTTGTTTGCATCTTCGAAATTGAACATCAGGCTGCTCCTCTTTTGACGCCTTGCAACGATATCACTTTATGTGCACCGCACAATAAAGTCAATGTATACGGCAATGCGATAAAGTACTTCCATTGCAACATCTTGATGAAAAATGGCGGAGGTGGAGCTTTTTTTCGCGGGAAAATAAATAAAAGAATAAACAAAAGTATGACTTTACTAACAAATAATTCCTTAATATTAGGAGCTGATCAAAAAGGATGAGCTCAACTGTAACGAGCGATTGGCGCTCGATGTGCAGTTCGCCATTGTTTGCCGAAAGCTCGGTATGTTCACGAGAGGCACCGATGCAACTCCATTTCCGCCGTTACGCCCTCGTGAGCAGGCTATCAGATCATAGGCAATCGCTCTTGGTCGCGGTTGCGCTGATCGGGCTTGTTGGCGGATTCGCGCTTCAATTCATGGACATGCCCTCTTCATCGCGACTCCTGTGGGGAAGCGCGACAGTTCCCATATTGGGCATGCTGCTTGTGACCGCCGGCAACTCCCTTTTTCGAGGCGACTTCGGCCTGGACCTGATTGCCGCTCTCTCCATGACCGTGGCCCTGGCGTTCGGCGAAACGCTGGCAGCAAACGTCGTTGCACTTATGTACGCTGGCGGACAAATGCTCGAAGCGTTTGCATCCGGCCGCGCGGCGCAAGAGATGACCGCATTGCTCGGGCGGGTACCGAAACGGGCAATGCGTTACAGCGGTGACCGACTTAACGAGGAGCCCATCTCCTCACTCGTTCCTGGTGACCGACTTCTGGTTCGACAGGGTGAGGTTATACCTGTCGATGGTTTGATCGTGTCGGGATCCGCCCTGCTAGATCAGTCGGCCCTGACCGGTGAGTCCCTCCCCGTCGAGCGCCGGCCGCGGGATGAAGTCCTGAGCGGCAGTACCTCGCTCGGTCGCGCCTTTGACATGCAGGTCCTCCGTCCGGCGGCCGAGAGCACCTATGCAGGTATCGTGCGACTGGTGGAGGCTGCGCAGAAAAGCAAAGCGCCGATGGCGCGCTTGGCTGATCGCTATGCCGTCGTCTTTCTCCTTCTGACGATTGGGTTGTCCGTCGCAGCATGGCTTCTGTCCGGTGAGCCCCGCCGCGCACTCCCCGCCGCGCACTGGCGGTCCTTGTTGTCGCAACCCCCTGTCCGTTGATCCTTGCCGTACCGATTGCTCTCGTCTCCGGCCTCTCCCGCTCTGCGAAAATCGGGGTATTGATAAAGGGAGGCGATGTTCTTGAGGCGCTCAGCCGCGTGCGTGTGGCTGTGCTCGACAAGACCGGCACATTGACCTTGGGCTCTGCGGAAATCGTGGAAATCCGTGCGGTTCAATGGGTCTCGGATGCGGAGCTTCTCCGGCTCGCAGCATCGCTGGACCAGGCGTCAAACCACGTGATGGCGGCAGCGCTCGTCGCCGCTGCCGGCAAGCGCGGGCTGCTACTCTCGTCACCCACCAATGTTCGAGAAGAAGCTGGCGCTGGGTTGGAAGGCCTCGTTGACGGAAAAAAGGTCATCATTGGAGGAAGCGGTTACGTTGTCGCCAACAGCAACGAGGGCGATCCGAGATCGTTCCGCTCAGATGTAAAACCGGGTCAAATGGTCGTGGCGGTAGCAATTGACGGCATCGTTGCCGGGATAATCGTCATGGCCGATCAAGTCAGAACGGACGCGTCCGCAGCCGTTGCCCGCTTCCGGGAAGCAGGAATTACAAAAATCATACTTGCAACGGGGGATCGTCTCGACGTCGCGTCTGTCATCAGCGATGGATTGGGAATTGATCAGGTTCTCGCAGACCTTACGCCGGAGCAGAAAGTGGGGGCCATTCTCGCCGCTCGTCGATCCGGTCCTGTGATGATGGTCGGTGATGGCGTCAATGATGCCCCGGCCCTGGCATCCGCCGATGTAGGTGTCGCCATGGGGGCACGCGGTGCGGCGGCCTCCTCGGAGGCCGCCGGTGTGGTCCTGCTCGTCGACAAACTTACACCTCTCGCACAGGCGATCGCGATTTCGCACCGGGCACTTGCGATTGCGCGGCAAAGTGTGATTGCCGGCCTCGGTCTGTCGTTAGCCGCAATGTTTCTGGCGGCTTTCGGTTACCTGCCTCCGGTCCAGGGCGCACTCCTGCAGGAGATCATCGATCTCACTGTCATCCTCAATGCAATGCGTGCGCTACGGTGAGTAGACCGCAAATCGCCTGCCGCGCTCGGTCGATCAAACGACGACCAACCTACCTTCGACCGCTGTGACGCCTGGCACGGACCAGGCAGCACTTTCTGCCGTGGTGCGTTCTCGCCATGTATTTACCTTGCCGTTCAACGTCACCTTTCCCCCCGAAACATCGACGTTAATGCCGTCTGCCTCAATCTCCGCATTCCGCGTGAGCGCGGTTTCGATGGAATTTTTGATGCTGGCAATGTCGATCCGCGGGCGGATCGACAACATATTGTTGACACCCGAAACGCCGGAGTTTGCACACCGCTTTTTCCGCTGCAGCGCTTGGAAGTGCCAGTCAACTTGACCCGATAGCGTCACACATCCCCTTTGAACATTGATATGAACTTTTCCGTCCGGAATGGCCACGTTCCACGCAATGATCTTCGCGGCGCGCCCGGCGATCTCGTCGTCTGCCGTCTTCTTGTCTTCGGGAAATCTGACTTCGATATCCTGCGCGATGGCGCGCACTCCCTTGATGTGTTGTACCACACGTTCAGTCATCGTCTTCTCCGCGTAGCTACCGACATGCCCGGTAAGCGTGACAACACCGTTGTCGACAGTGACACCGATGTGCTCGGCCTCGAGGCTTCCGGTGCGGGCCGGATGACGCCGGCCGGTTGCGCGACCGGCCAGCGTCATCGCGAAACGTCTTCAATGGATCATCAGTACCGGAATGTTCGCCGACTCGAGCATCGCTCTCGTGACGCCGCCGAAGATGCGTTCCCGCAGACGAGAGTGACTATAGCCCCCCATCACCATCAGATCAGCCGAAACGTCAAGCGCATGCTGATTGAGGACGTCGTCGACGGGTCGGCCGCCGCTTGCCAACCGGTCGACCGTGACCTCGATCCCATGCCGCGCAAGATAGGCGGCAATATCGGCGCCGGGTTCCTCTCCGTTTCTCGCGGAAGATGCCCGAGGGTCAACGAGGGTCACATGGACCTCGGCGTTCTTCATCATGTCGATCGCCTCGCGCGCTGCCCTGGCGGCTTCCAGGCGGGAGTCCCAGGCAAGGATGATCGTCCTGGGAGAAAGTGTCGGCTTGCCGCGTTTTGGAACAATGAGAACAGGTCGCGCAGACTTGAAGAGACAGCCGTCGATGGCACGCACCCGGAGTTCCGGGTCCAGTTTAAGGCCGGGCCCAAGGAGTGAGATGTCGGCATAGGAGGCACGCTCACCGATTTCCTCATCGGACCACGCAATCTCCGTGTAGATCGTATCGACGTCGAAAGATATGCCGGTTTGGGCAAGTAAGGCCTTGGCATCTTCCGCCCGTTCGTCAAGTTTTGCAATTTCGCGGCTGCGCTCATCGAGCCAGTCAACCGACACGGCGGCAGCATATTCACCAATCGGTGGCGATGCCGACAACGCGACGACCAAGGCGGAGAGATGCGCGCCGGCGGAAGCGCATAGCTCTGCCGCTGCCCGCAGATCATCGTCGGACTGATGAATCCCAGTCACGCTGAGAACGGTTTTATAGCTCATTGAAATGTCCCTTTCGAAGATCATTGAACTGTGAGTTCGCAGCTTAGGCCTTACCGCCGCGTTCACATTGATCTCCGTCAAGGATGTCCGCGCGGTTGGTCAGGAAGAGCGCCTCATCGAGCAGCACTCGCTCGGCAGCGCCATCGAGGTCATCGTACTGGCCGCTTCGCAGTGCCCATAGAAAGGAAGCAAGACCCATAGCGCCGAGGAAAAGCGCTATCGGAAGGAGATAGATCAAGGTTGCCATTATAGTGGCACCTCTTTTTTGGGCGACGAATGCTGGCGAAAAGTACGCGCAGACATCGTATGTCCCTTGCCGGATCGCAGCCGCAGTGCATTACCGATGACCAGCAGCGACGAACCACTCATGGCAATGGCCGCAATCAGCGGCGTGACGAAGCCGAGGATGGCGATCGGCACTGCGATCAGATTGTAGATGACGGCCAGCGCGAAGTTCTGTCTTATGAGCCGGTCGGCGTTGCGGGCGATCTGCAGCGATAATGGCACCGCCATCAGACTGTCCCGCAGGAAGATGAAATCGGCCGCGTTTCGGCCAATGTCCGCTCCTGTCGCGGGGGCCATGGAGACATGCGCCGAAGACAAAGCGGGCGCGTCGTTCAAGCCATCCCCGACCATCAGAACCTTGTTGCCCGCTGCGCGTAGTTGGTCGAGACGATCGACTTTCCCGCTGGGCATGACCGACGCATTGAACATGCCGATCGACAATAAATCGGCAACCTCTGCGACCGCCGACGCCTTGTCGCCGGAGAGAATCTCCAGCGACAGGCCAGTCCCGGCCAGTTCGCAAATGGCGACCTTTGCCCCCTCACGCAGGCTGTCGATACAATCGAATGACGCGCGCAGGGCGCCATCAACGGCAAACGCAGTTCCCGCCGATGAATTCGGAATTTCTCTCCCATCCAGCGCCCACGACGTTCGTCCGAGCCTGTAACGCCTGCCATCAAGCGTCGCCTCTATACCGAGACCCGGATGCTCGACCACATTCTCGTAGGTCACCGGCTGGCGTGAACGCCCGGAGAAAGCCGCATCGATCGCGACGGAAACCGGGTGACGGGAAAAACTGGCGAGACTTGCCGCCATTGCCAGGTCGTCTTCGTTCACGAAGGTCACGTCCCTCGGCCCCACCCGTCCCATGGTCAGCGTGCCGGTCTTGTCGAAGACGACCGTATCGATCTCGGCCAACCGCTCCATGGCCGAGCCGTCCTTGACCATGATGCCCTTTTCGAACAGGCGGCGGGCGGCGACCACCTGGACGATCGGCACGGCAAGGCCGAGCGCGCAGGGGCATGTGATGATCAGCACGGCGGTCGCGATCGTGACCGACAAGTGCCAATCTCCGGTGGCAGCCATCCAGCCGAGAAAGCTCAGGAGCGCGGCAAGGTGCACGACGGGGGAATAGAGCGCCGAGACCCGGTCGGCGATGCGCCGGTAGGCGCCCTTGCCCTGCTCGGCCGCCTCCATCAACCGCACCATCTCGGCAAGGAATGAATCTTTGGCCGCGGCGGTTGCCTCGATGGTGAGCGGGCCTGTGAGGTTTTGAACGCCCGCCAGCACGGCTCCACCCGGCTCGATGCGCTGCGATCCGCTTTCGCCCGTCACTAGCGAACAATCGAGATCGGAACGCCCCTCAAGCACGACCGCGTTCACGGGGATACGCTCGCCGGCAGCAACAAACAGCCGCATGCCGGGCTCGATATCGGCCAGCGGCAGATATCCGCGCCGGCCATCGGCACCGATGACCACGGCACCGCGCGGCGACAGGCGAATGAGACCGCTGACAGCGGCGCGCGCGCGGTCGCGCATGAGATGATCAAGCGTCCGGCCGATCAGAAGGAAGAACAGCAGCGAAACCGAGGCGTCAAAATAAGCGTGGTGCCCGTGGGTGATCGTCTCGTAGAGGCTCATCGAATAGGCGAGAGACACACCGAGCGAAATCGGCACATCCATGTTCATGCGTCCGTGCCGCAGGGCATTCCACGCCGAACGGAAGTAAATGCGTCCGGAAAAGGCCATGACGGGTGCGGCGATCAGGGCCGACAACCAGTGAAACAGGTCGCGTGTCGCGCCGTCGGCACCGGCCCACACGGATACCGACAGGAGCATGATATTGCCGGTCGCAAAACCGGCGACGGCGACGGCCGTGATCAGTTCGGCCAGGGTGCCGTCCTTCTCGATCGCAGGATCATCGGCAAGGTGAGCGGGATAACCAAGCCGGGCGAGCGTCGGGACGATGTCCGGAACATCGCCGCCGCGCCAGCTTACGGAGACGCGTTTGGTCGACAGATTGACACGGGCGCGTTCCACACCGAAAAGCCCGGACAGGCCGGTTTCGATGGCCTGAATGCAGGCACCGCAATGAACGGATGGCACGGAGAGATCAATCTGGCTCAGCCCATTGCCGAGTGCGCGGCGCGCCAGTAGAATCTCGTCATCGGAAGGACCGGCGCTTTTCGCCCGCTCGATGTCGAGCACCATGTCGATCGCCGGGGCGCAGCAGCTCATTGGATGCCTCCGTTGCTGATTGTGACGCGCCGTACCTCGGCATAGGGCCTCTCAAGGCCGATGTCGCTTTCGATCGTCACGATCCAGACGCCGTCGCGCAGGTCGTGGCGCCCGGAAAATCTCTCGCCATTTCCTGCCGTCAGGTCGATGGACCAGTCTGCGGTCTCATAGACGGGGTGGCGGAAAACGACGCGAACAGCCGTTGCCTGCACAGGTTTGCCCTTTGCGTCGGCCAACTCGTAGGCGACCTCGCCGTCACGCGCAGTCAGGGTACCTTTTAGCCCAAGTGCCAGTTGCTCGCGGCTTTCCTGGAGCCGGCGATTGAAATCCTGCCCCGCGACGTAGGAATTCTCGACAACCAGTCCGGACCAGGACGATCCGGCAAGCATAGCCATGGTCACGTTCACCACAATGATGGTCGCAAAGAAGGCGATCATGACGCACAGCATATGGATGCCGGTGAACGGTTGCCGTAGGTTGGTCTGTAGTTTCATCGCGCTTTCTCCGGTGCGTTGAAGGTCGCCTTGTAGTCCGCACGTTCCCCGGTGTTGTCTTCGATAGCCAATTCAAACTCCTGCGTGGATGCGAGCGCTTGCGCTGCAGGTTGCCGGACAAACACCCGGATGGTCTTCAGCCGGTCAGGCTCAAGATTGATGTCGAACGAGAGCCCCTCCGACCGGTCGCTGCCCAGCACCGACATCGATGCAGCCGGCAGATCACCCGCCAGGGAGAGCTTCACGCTGCGCTGCCGCGGCACCATATTGAGCAGCTTCAGCGTATAGCCGTTGCGAATGGAGCCATCGGACAACACGACGAACTGCGGATTGCGATCATGCAGGACGTTGAGCTCCAGCCGGTCGCGCGTGAGCAGCGCGTAGATCATGAGCACGCCTGCAGCACTCCAGACGCAGAGATAAATGAGGGTGCGCGGCTGCAAAAGCTTTCGTAGGTTCATATGCGCCACTTTGCCCGAGAGGCGGCCGTCCGGTTCCCGAACACGGACGGGATTGACCGGAGACGTTCCCCCGGCGGTTGCGAGCGCCATATTGGCATTGTAGTCATTAAGCGTCGTGTAGGAGATCAGTCCGCGCTCCTTGCCGAGCTTGTCCATCACGCCGTCGCAGGCGTCGACGCACAGGGCGCAGGTGATGCATTCGAGTTGCTGGCCTTCGCGAATATCAATGCCCATCGGACAGACCGCGACGCAGGCATTGCAATCAACGCAGTCGCCGATGCTTTCGCCGGCCGCTGCCATCTTCTTGGTGTGACGCGACCGCGGCTCGCCCCGCCAGTCATTGTAAGTGACTGTCAGAGAGTTTTCGTCGAGCATGGCCGCTTGAATACGCGGCCATGGGCACATGTAGGTGCATACCTGCTCGCGCATGAGCCCGCCGAAGACATAAGTGGTCGCGGTGAGGATCGCGACAGTGATATAGGCGGCGGGCACCGCCTGTCCGGCGACGAAATGGGCGACCAGTTGCGGCGCATCGGCGAAATAGAAGATCCATGCACCTCCAGTCGCCACCGCGATGCAGAGCCAGACGGTGTGCTTGAGGACGCGGACGGCCATCTTGCGCGGCGACCACGGAGCCGCATCGAGCTTGATCCGTGCGTTGCGATCCCCCTCGACGGCCCGCTCGACCACCAGGAACAGATCGACCCAGACGGTTTGCGGGCAAGCATAGCCGCACCAGGCGCGGCCAACCGTCGACGTGACGAGAAACAATCCTATGCCCGCCATGACCAGCAGGCCGGCCACGAAGAAGAATTCCTGCGGCCATATCTCGATGAAGAAGAAATAGAAGCGGCGGTTCGCCAGGTCAACCAGCACTGCCTGATCCGGTGCGAACGGACCGCGGTCCCAGCGCAACCATGGCGTCAGATAGTAAATGCCGAGCGTGATCGCCATGACGATCCATTTGAACCGACGAAAATCGCCCGAGGCGCGTTTGGGGAAGATCTTGCGGCGCGCTGCATAGAGGGGCTGGCGAATCCTGGCTGAATTTACGGCGTCCGCTTCCAGCTGAACGACTTCGCTTTGATCCTGCATCGGGGCACCAGTTTCCAAATAAGAGTTTGCGTCACCGACGCTCGCCGAGTGGACGTCATCAACTGACACGCCCACCATGCGGACCCGATGTCCGGCGCGCCTTGATCAAAATCAAAGCGCGCCGGACAGTTCGTCACTCGCCACCCCCGAGCGAGTGGACGAAAACGGCAAGTTCCTTGATGGTCGTCTCGCCGAGGCGATCGCCCCATGCGGGCATGACGCCCATTTTCGGAGCCTTCACCTGCGCGGCAATCGCTGCCTCGCCCGAACCGTTCAACCAGATGGCATCGGTGAGGTCGGGCGCGCCGAGCTCGCGATTGCCCTTCGCCTTTTCGCCATGGCAGGCGGCGCAGTTTTCCGCGAAAATCGCCGCGCCCGGGGCGAGACTGCTCTGCTCGGCTACCGGACCGGAGAGGCTCGCGACGAAGGCGCTGACCTGCAGGATCTGTTGGCGGTCAAGGACATCCACGAAGGCGGGCATCACGGAATCGCGCGCTTGGCCGTCACTTGCAAAGCGGATGCCATGGTTGATCGTCTGCTGGATCGCATCCGGTTTGCCGCCCCACAGCCAGTCGTCATCGTTCAGGTTCGGATAGCCGGACGAGCCCTGCGCACCCGACCCATGGCACTGGACACAGTTCACCTTGAACGCGGCCCCCCCGGCGGAGACGGCGATCGCGCGCAGCGTCTCGTCGCCGAGGATGTCGTCGATCGTCTTGCCCTTGATCATGTCGACATAGGTGCCCTTAAGGGCATCCGCAGCGGCGATGTCCCGGGATACCTCGGCGCGGCTCGAATAGCCGAAAAGTCCTTTCGTCGAGGACGTGAGAAGCGGCCAGGCGGGATAGGCGATAGTATAGGCGAGCGCCCAGAAAATCGTCAGATAGAACGTCCAGAGCCACCAGCGCGGCAACGGATTGTTCAGCTCGCGTATGCCATCCCACTCATGTCCCGTGGTTGAAACGCCGGAAACCTTATCGATATGCTTGTCGGTCATGTCAGTCATCCTTCAGGGGGATGCGGGAGGCCTCGTCGCTGAGCGCCTTGCTGCCGGGGCGGAAGGCGAAGATCGAAGCGCCGATGAAGAACATGAGCATTGCAAGGAGGCCCCAACTGTCCGCAAATGTCCGCATTATGTGATAGTCCATTGCTGCCCCCTTAGCGGTCTCCGCCGGTTTCGACATAGGTTTTGAAATCGACGAGCGTGCCCAGCATTTGCAGATAGGCGATCAACGCGTCCATCTCTGTCAGCTGCTGCGGGTCGCCGTCGAAATCGCCGACCTTGGCTTTCGGGTAACGGGCTTCGAGCCCGGACGTGTCGGCGTTTGGATCAGCCTGCGCCCTGACATCCGCATCGGCATTGTCGATCATCTCCTGGGTGTAGGGCACAGTCACCGCAGCATTGGCTTTGAGATGCGAGGCCAGATCTTTGGCATCGAGTGGCGTGGTCTTCAGGAAGGCGTAGCTCGGCATGATCGATTCCGGCACAACGGCGCTCGGTTCGATCAGATGCTGGGCATGCCACTCGTTGGAGTAGCGGTCGCCGACACGGGCAAGATCCGGTCCGGTTCGCTTGGAACCCCACTGAAAGGGGTGATCGTACATGGACTCCGCCGCCAGGCTGTAGTGGCCGTAGCGTTCCACCTCGTCGCGAAAGGGCCGGATCATCTGGCTATGACAGACATAGCAGCCCTCGCGGACGTAGATGTTGCGTCCGGCAAGCTCCAGTGGCGAATAGGGCCGCATCCCCTCCGCCTTCTCGATGGTGTTCTGCAAGTAGAACAGCGGAGCTATCTCGACGATGCCGCCGATCGTGACGACCAGGAGAGAACCGACCAGAAGCAGGGTGGCGTTGCGTTCGATGATCGCGTGTTTGTCCATCAATGACATGGAAAGTCCCCTATTCTGCTGGCTGCATGACGGTAGGCGCACCGCCGATGGCCTCTTCGTCGCGTTGATAACCGAGGATCGTCATGGTCATGTTCCACGCCATGATCAGTGCTCCTAGTAGGTAGAGCCCGCCACCGAGAGCGCGGATCAGGTAGTAAGGATGCAGCGCTGCAACGCTTTCGACGAAGGAATAGACCAGGAAGCCCTGCTCATCGTGCTCGCGCCACATCAGCCCCTGCTGGATGCCGGCCACCCACATTACCGCCGCATAGATGACGATGCCGAGCGTGGCGCACCAGAAATGCCAGCTGACCATCCGCATCGAGTAGAGCCGCTCGCGGTTCCACAGCTTCGGCACCATGTAGTAGAGCGCGGCAAAGGCGATCAGTCCGTTCCAACCGAGCGCCCCGGAATGCACGTGGCCGATGGTCCAGTCGGTATAGTGGGAGAGCGAATTGACGGTCTTGATCGACATCATCGGCCCTTCGAAGGTCGACATGCCGTAGAAGGCGATGGCGGCGACCATCATGCGAATGATCGGGTCGGTGCGCAGCTTGTCCCAGGCGCCCGACAGCGTCATCAGGCCGTTGATCATCCCGCCCCAGGACGGCATCCACAGCATGATCGAGAACACCATGCCGAGTGTCTGCGCCCAGTCCGGCAGGGCGGTAAAGTGGAGATGGTGCGGCCCGGCCCAGATATAGAGGAAGATCAGCGCCCAGAAATGGATGATAGAGAGGCGGTAGGAATAGACCGGGCGGTTGGCCTGCTTAGGCACGAAATAATACATCATGCCGAGAAAGCCCGCGGTCAGGAAGAAGCCCACGGCATTGTGCCCGTACCACCATTGCGTCAGCGCATCCTGCACGCCGGAGAAAGCCGAATAGCTCTTGCTTCCGAGCAGCGAGACCGGCATCGACAGGTTGTTGACGACATGCAGCATTGCGACGGTGACGATGAACGACAGATAAAACCAGTTCGCCACATAGATATGCGGCTCTTTCCGTTTCAGGATCGTGCCGAGGAAAACCACCAGATAGGCAACCCAGACGACGGTGAGCCACAGGTCGACATACCATTCCGGTTCAGCATATTCGCGGCTTTCCGAAATGCCGAGCAAATAGCCGGTCGCTGCCATGACGATGAAGAGCTGGTAACCCCAGAAGACGAACCAGACGAGATCGCCGCCGAACAGGCGCGCCCTTGTCGTCCGCTGCACGACATAGAATGACGTCGTCAGCAGCGCGTTGCCGCAGAAGGCGAAGATCACCGCCGATGTGTGCAGCGGCCGCATCCGGCCGAAGTTGAACCATGGCTCGATGTTGAGATCGGGATAGGCAAGCTGCAACGCGACAACGACGCCGACGAGCAGTCCGACGACAGCCCACAACATGGTCGCAATGGCGCCGTAGCGGACTGGCTCATCCATGTAGGCAGATGGATTGACGACCGGCGCCGGTTTAAAATTCGTGCTCCGCAACAGCACGACGACCGATATCAGCAGCACGAAAAACAGGACCCACATGTGGCTGGCAAAAGCCGCGTCATAGGCGAATCCGGCGGCAAGCAGCGCCAGGAACGTGGCGGTGCTCAGACCGATGATGGCGGAACCGTGCTTCATTGAATTTTCCCCAAACGCATGTCTGGGGCCACATTTCTCGCATCGGGGGCAAAGACGCTTTGATCTATGTCAAGGCTAGTGCCGCGGATGTCCGCCAATGCTTCAACGACCAGAGCGGAGGAGGCAAGATGTCAATGAGAGGCGGGCGATACAGCCAGGGACCGCGGCACTACCGCGCACCTTTCCGACCGCTTCGAAACGATCAGAGAATGCGCCTGTCCCTCCAGGAAATGCTCTTGATGCATGAGCGAAAACTCACCCTGTGCAGCACGCTGGAGGGCATCGCCGATTCCTTGCCGGACCGAATTGAAAGGCTGACATGCCTGACGGTCGCCAATACGCTCCTGCCTCTCCTGAGCCGTGCTCACCATCTGGAGGAGGCGATCATTTTCCCCGCATACGATGCCCTGCCGGACGCAGCCAAGACGGCTGGGTCCACGCAGCGATTGCGGATCGAGCATGTCGAGGATGAGTGCTTCGCAGACGAACTGACCGAGATTCTGTTCAAGGTTGGGCATGATGGTGTGGTTGCGAATGCCGAAATGTTCGGCTTCATGCTGCGCGGTTTTTTCGAAGGCATGCGCCGGCATGTTGCTTTCGAGAGCGAGCATATAGCGCCGATCGTTCGCGGGGCGCTTGCTAAAGCCCAGCACGAAATCTGAGACGCTCGATATTTTCGACGGTTACACGCCGATTGTTCTCTATCTGGATGACTTTGTCCGCTTTGAGCTTAGTCAACTGCCGGCTGACTGTTTCAATGGTCAGACCGAGGAAATCCGCGATTTCGGTACGTGTCAGAGGCAATTCGAAGACGGCCGATCCAGAACGCGGATCGAACTCCGGATCGATATATGTCGCGATCAACAGCAGAAAGCTCGCGACCTTTTCGCCCGCAGTCTTGCGGCCGAGCGTCACCATCCAATCGCGCGCTTCATCCAGTTCCCGAAGCGTTTGCTCAAGCAACCGGTGTTCTAGAGCGGGCGACTTCCTCAGCATGCCTTCTATTGTGAGTCGTGGAAATGAACACAACGATACGTCGGTCGCGGCTTGCGCGGTGAGCGCGCTTTCTTGTTTGAAGGGGCGGCCAAGAAAATCGGGCGCAAATTGCAGGCCAACAATCTGTTCGCGCCCATCCGAGAGCGTCTTCGTCAACTTGACGACGCCGGAAAGGATGTTGGAGTAACCATCCACCGTTTCCATGTCGCCGATCAATTCCGCGCCGCTCGTCACACGACGCTTCGAAGAAGTTTTGGCAAGAGCGATCAACTGCTCCGGCTCAAGCGCGCCGCAGACACCCCGATGCCGGGCCTCGCAGGCCTGACAGAGGACTGGAATGCCTGCGCTGTGCACATCAAGCCGTTCGGTCATCAAATCACCATGTGGATCCTGATTGGCATTTGCGCGCAAAGAAAACGAAATACAATCGGCTAAACTGTCGCTGCGATTTGATTGAAATCAAGACCACCTCTCCTCTTTTCAGCGACATCACGGGGAAACAGGAGAGCGAACCGATGACAGTCTTCACACCGGACATCGTACTTGAAAATGTGCCTCGATACACGAGCTATCCCACGGCGCCTCATTTTCATGCGGGCGTCGGTCATGGTCAATTCGACTCTTGGCTGAGGGCGATAAAGCCCGGTCAAACCGTAAGTCTCTATATTCATATACCCTATTGCGACCAGCTGTGCTGGTTTTGCGCATGCACCACCAAGCACACCCAGCGCTATGATGTGGTCACGTCTTTCCTGACATACCTGCGAAGGGAGATCGAAACGGTCGGGCGGATCGTCAAGGGCAAGGCGAAGATTGGGGCCGTTCATTTCGGCGGTGGATCCCCGACCATGCTGCAGCCCGACGATCTCTTGGCATTGAAGACCGCGCTTGGCCGCGCCTTTGACATCCGGCCGGATGCAGACATCAGTGTTGAGATCGATCCGCGCGATATGGACGGCGCGCGTTTCCAGGCTCTGGCCTCGATGGGTATGACGCGCGCAAGCCTCGGCATACAGGATTTCGACGAAATGGTTCAGAAGGCGATCAACCGCCACCAAAGCTTCGAACTGACCAGAGCGGTGATCGACAGCGTCCGTATCCACGGAGTAAAGTCGGTGAACGTGGACCTGCTTTACGGACTCCCCTTCCAGACGGTTGACAGCGTCCGGTCGACCATAACTCAGACGCTTAGCCTGAAGCCCGACCGCATCGCGCTGTTCGGCTACGCGCACGTCCCGTGGTTGAAAAAGCATCAGACGATGATCAAGGATGAATGGCTGCCAGACGCCGGCGCCCGGTTTGGCCAGACTTCGGCGGCGCGCGAGATGATTCTGGCGGCGGGTTATGAGGAAATCGGCCTGGATCACTTCGCCCTGCCCGAGGACTCGCTGTCTCTCGTATCCGTCACGGGCAAGCTGCGTCGCAATTTTCAGGGTTACACCGATGATCCGTATACGACCCTGATCGGTCTTGGACCGTCGGCCATCAGCCAGTTTCCACAGGGTTACGTCCAGAACACGCCGACGACGGCCGCTTACCAGAGGGCGATAGCCGAATTTGGATTGGCATCGGCACGTGGCGTCCTTCTCAGCGATGACGACAGGATCAGAGGCTGGATTATTGAACAGCTGATGTGCAATTTTGGCTTTTCCCTATGGGAGCTTGTCAGGAACTTCGGAACCGCAGCGCGCGCCATCGCTACAGAGGCCGAGACAATGGCCGCAATGCATACCAGCGGGCTCTTCGAGTGGCGTGACGAGGGCTTCCGCGTAACGTCTATGGGAAAACCGCTCGTGCGGACGATTGCGGCCCGCTTTGACAAATACCTGTCAACAGGCAGGACAAAACACTCGTCAGCAATCTGAAGGTCAAACGTTTACAGCAGCCGTTGGCATAGCGGACGCGAACGAGTTGTTGTCGAGTCTTTGCGGCCTGCATCTTAATTGCTGATGCGTCGAAGGTCCGATCAGAAGTTCGTCACCGGTCACGGGTGACGGCGACTATGGACCAGCCCCACACTGCCAAAGCTTTGTCAGCTTGATCCAACGTCAAGTTTAACGCGACACGGCGTGTTCGACCGGAGCAAAATCTCCGACAGATCGGGCTCAATGTCGACCGATTTCCGTTTACGGAAAGAGGCGAGCAAAGGGCCATTTCGACACACAGCCGAAAGACCTTCAGCACCTCGCCGACCGCTTGGAGGGTCGTGATCCAGCCTGACCAATCTCGATACGAGGCTCTGTAGACACGGCTGACATTGAGATCGGAGAGGATACCTCCGAGCGGCTGGATGTCATTCCACCGGAGTTCAGGGTCATCGTCACCCACCGCTCTTGGGCGATCGCCGCCGGATGGCCGGAACGTGAGATCGAAGCCCCCATGCTGTGGAATTTTGCAAATGAACGGCCAGGGTTCATCGCTTGCGATAGACTTTTGAAATGGGCGTTAATACAATCGGGGGCACTGCGTTCTGTGAAAGGAGTCATGCAAAATGGCCGAAGAACGCGCCCAACGTCGTCTTGCCGCGATATTGGCTGCCGATGTGGTCGGCTACAGCCGACTCATCGAACTGAACGAGGCGAACACACTTGCAACATTGAAGGAGCGGCGAAGAGCCATTCTGGTACCCTTGGTAGCGCATCACCATGGACGCATTGTCAAAGTGATGGGTGACGGCGTGCTGGTCGAGTTCGCAAGCGCCGTTAACGCGGTCACCTGCGCGGTCGAGTTGCAGAACAGGATGGCAGAAGCCAACATCGGCCTGCCAGAGGATCAAAAGATCGTTCTGCGCGTCGGGATCAATTTGGGCGATGTGATCGTCGATGGCGGCGATCTCTACGGTGACGGCGTTAACGTGGCTGCCCGGCTGCAATCCTTCGCAGCGCCTGAAGACATCTGCGTCTCCGGCAGCGTCTACGAGCAGGTCAAGCGGAAGCTTGATTTCGGCTTTGACGAACTTGGCCCGCAAACGATGAAGAACATCGGCGAACCGGTGCTTGTCTATCGGGTATGGTCGCCGTCATCGACCATGCAGGAATATTGCGGGCCAGTCGAGAAGGCGGTGCTGCCGCTGCCCCTCAAGCCTTCAATTGCCGTTCTTCCGTTCACAAACATGAGCAACGATCCGGAGCAAGAGATATTTGTCGATGGGCTGACCGAAGACCTAATCACGGACCTGTCGAGGACCACTGGATTGTTCGTCATCGCCCGCAACTCGACCTTTGCCTACAAGGGTAGATCGGTGGACGCGCGCCGTATCGCTCGCGATCTTGGCGTGCGCTATCTCCTGGAGGGCAGCGCGCGACGGGCTGCGGGACGAGTACGCATCAATGTTCAGTTGATCGATGCAATCGGAGGGGACCACCTGTGGGCCGAACGATTTGACCGTGGCTTAGAGGATATCTTCGCCGTGCAGGATGAGGTGACAGGCAGGATTGTCGAGGCCTTGGTTGGCCGATTGACAGCTCAACCGGCGCGTAACAAACCGGCGAACTTGGAAGCTTATGAGCTCTGTGTACGCGCGCGGAGTCTGGGCCTTCAAACGGCACAGATCGCGCGGGAGGCGATTTTCTTGCTGGAGCGGGCAATCGGGCTCGATCCGGAATATGCCGAGGCGCATCGCTGGTTGGCGCTTAATCTGTGGTGTGGCTGGGAGTTTTGGGATGAGGCGATGGAGCCCAGCCGGGCAAGGGCAGAGGCAGAAGCGCAACGGGCCGTGGCGCTCGACCCCAACGACGCCGGGAACCGCTGGGTATTGGGCACCATTCTGGGACATGAACGCCGCCCAGCGGAATCGGACGCGGAATTCGATGCCGCCCTTAGACTTGATCCGAACTATGCCGACGCATGGGCGATGCGCTCGGATTTGATTACGCTGAACGGCCGACCAGCCGAAGCCGTCGAACACGTACGCAAGGCGCTCCGACTCAATCCGCACCCACCTGGTTGGTACTACTGGATGCTGGGGCAGGCGCAATATGCGCTTCACGATTACAAGTCCGCTGTCCAGACATTGCTCCGACCTGAAACCTATCGCACGACATCGCGCCGCATTCTCGCGGCGAGCCTGGCGCAACTCGGGCGTGTGGAGGAGGCGCGCCGGGAGGCAGAGATGTTTATGATGAGCAATCCGCATTTCACAATTCGGCATTGGGCGGCTTCGCAACCCTTCCGCGATGAAAACGTGCGGCGGCATTTTGTCGAGGGTTATCGCCTGGCAGGGTTACCAGAGTAAAACCGAAACAAGATGGGGTTGCCGCTGGAACTTTGTTGAGATCACGGCGCGGAAAAGCTTGCGCAGCTTGTTTTGGACGCGACCGAACGCAACACGTCTTTCAAGCGAGCTTGCACCGGCGTCTCCTGCGGTGGCAAGGGACCGATTGCTTCGATTTATGGCGACACGCGCGAGGGTCCTCGAGCGTGTTGATGACAGTTATGGGCGCATTCAGGATGTCTACTACCAGGCTATTGCTCTGATCGGACAATCGTCGGCGAAGCTTTCACCGGAAGATGCCGCGCGCTTGCCGGATCGGATCATGATCTGGCGCAGCAAAAGCGCCCATGGCTATATGGTCGATGTCCCCAACGCGGCCACGGCGCACTTGTCCGATGAGGCTCTCCGGCAGTGGGATATAGCGCTCGCCGCGATGGACCACCCCACAAGCGAGAGGAAGACGCGGAATGGCCCTGAGAGGGGATGGGCCGATTCCCGACGTACGCCAGGCGATTGCCAGGGGTCTGGCACGCCGTGTGACGGACCTTCATCCTTGACTTCATGCGGTGTGGGCGTATGGGAACCCGCAATGATTCAGCCAAAAGAGGAAAGGCTCTAAAACACGAAGCTCTGCGGGAGGAGGTGCATTGCTTCAATGGAATCCGCTCAATCTGCCGGCAGAAGATAGCGAAGCACATGTATTTCGTCTTGGTCAGTCATAGTGATTTCAAGCACTTGATTCACAAGATCGCTGTTCGTGGATAGCTCTAAGAGAGCCTCGTCGAACAAGTCTACCTGCATCGCCAGGTCCATTGTGTCAGGACCGTTCAAGCAGATCAGGCCAGCATGCAGAGCAACATCGGCATACTGGCCCTTTGATCCGGGGTTCGCAGCGGACCCGCGAAAATCAACTGAGTTCTTCGTTACGAAAGTCCAATCTCCGTCAAGGATGAGAGGCTTCAGTTCCCAGTCTTTCCATCCGCTTTTTCCGAGCCAAACGACATGAGACGATTCTCCGTAGCCTGCGGTCTGAGACATCGTTGCAAGTCGAGGGCTTAGGCACTCGTCAATCAGTAACTTCATACCGCTTTCCGGGGTCGCGGCACGCGGCGATCAGTAATAATTGTTGCGCCTTTCGGTAGGTCATTTACCGGCCTCGGTCTCCCACGCGACGGGTTCGCGTCGACATATATCTTCGCGAGATCCACCTGTTTTGCATTGAGGACCGGATAAGCCTCGAGAATGTCTTTAAGCGAATGGCCAGCATTGACCGAGGCAACTACGTCATGAACAGGAATGCGCGTGCCACGGATAACCGGGGCTCCCCCCAAAATATCGGGCGAGGAAACGACCATGGCGCGCGCGGCCTCAAGGGTGGCAAGACGCTCAACCATCTTTCGAACGAACGGAGCAAGGTCGATGGTCAGAAAGTCGTGGTGCATGGTCCAGTCTTTTTTCACCAACGAAGAAAAGGTCAATTCTCTCCATTCGTTCAGTCGAGGCTCCGCCCACCGAATGGTATTGAGGCGCTCGTTAGACGTGAGGCGCTCCGCGCTCTCGAAGTAGAATGAAATCAGGGTGCATGCAGATGCCAACACGTGGCGCCCATTGTCTGCCGAGAAAAAGGCTTCCGGCAGGATGCCCTCATCAATGACCCTATTTACGTCGCGAAGCGCGACGTGCGAGACGACTGCGGCTTCGGTCGTTTTCAACATCTCAGCAACTGGCATCTTCGGCTCCACAATAAATCTTCCGGCTTGTCGGAATATATATGTTTGAAGCGGGAAATTCAATGTCCCAAACAGTCCCCGGAAGAGGAGTCTGTGTGAAAAATCACGACAGCGCAGTCATAGGATGGCAAGTTTTAAACGTGGCCGAGATTTCGCTGCTTGGCTCGGGCTCGTCCCGCGACAGCATTCCTCGGGCGGCAAGGTGCGGCTGGAGCCCGTCTCGAAGGCGGACTTCGCGACCGTTATACTAACATTTCCGAATCTAGTATAACGGGCCTCGTCAGCATGAAACAGATTGAGCTCATCTACCGCACGATGACGGCCGAACTCGGCCAAAGGCTGCTCGATGCCGACTTTGCGGCTGAGTTCCCGGTCGATGGGCCGGTTTGTGCCGGTCACCGTGAAAGATCGCCGCTACTGGTATTTCGATCAGCCGACAGGTGAGGGCAAACAAGCCCGCCGCTATGTTGGTCCTGCCGACGATCAAGAAATTACCAAACGTGTCGAGACGTTCAAGGAAATCAAAGATCACGCCAAGGCTCGCCGGAAGCTCGTTGTGACACTTACCCGCGAGCAGGACTTCCGGCCCCTGAACGGTTCTCGGGCGATGTTGTCGAAGCTCTGGCCCACGCGGGCATCTTCCGGCTGCGGGCTTGCCTCGTCGGATCGGTCGCCTTTGCGGCTTACGGCGCTCTGCTCGGGGTCAGGTTGCCCGCATCGTCGATGATGACAGGGGACGCAGATTTTGCCCAGGATTACGCGATCAGTTCTGAAGTAGGGGATTCACTTCCCCCCATTATCGAAATCCTTCAAACGGTCGATCCCACATTCCGGCCGCTCCCGCATCGCTCGGGCTCCGCTCGATCTACAGCGTTTGCAAATCGCGACAGCTACAAGGTCGAATTTCTCACGGGCAATAGGGGAACTGATGACTACCTCGATAAACCGGCCGACATGCCAGCCTCGGGCGGTGCCTCGGCGGCTGTTCGAAGCGCTCGATGCCGCGAACCGGCTCAAAGACCTGGCTGACGCTCTGCAAGAGGCATGGGGTAGGAGCGAGGCATGGCGCTATGCCATTCAAGCCGGGATGGGCTATATGCCGCGGACAGAAAGGGCGGCAACCGCCGCCCTGTTCCGTGATCTCGGAATCAATCACGAGGTCCAGTAGATTTATGGATCGTGATCTCAATAGAACCAAAAGAAGAAGGCTTATCGTTCGGCGTCTGCTGCTCAACTATCTCTGGGAATTCAGCTTCCAATTCCGCTTTGCACTTGATCAGATACCCTCGCATTGTCTTGACGCTTCCCACGCATCATGTCGACACTATCGAGTATGCAGCGGCAGCTTTCCATGGTGCTCGATGTCGCTGTCGCCGCCGCAGTTCTGAGCGCGTCCCAGCATCTGCTGGCGGTGCGAGCCGCAAGCGACAAGGCCTTAATGGCCGCCCATTTACCGGTCGTCCGAAAGGTAGATGTTGCGAAGGATCACAGCGATCACCAAGGCGATTAGGGTGATTGCCAGTGCTAGAACCATGGCTTGCGTCTCGTCACCGATCGAGGGGTATAGGGCATAACCGCTTCCCAATGGTTGCAGCTTTTTAGTCTTCAAGATTTATACTAGATTGTCAAACGATGACGGCGTGATGGATCAGGACAACCTCTTTCAGGGCACAGGCCAACAGCGTGTGGCCAGAAAAGTACCCGTGCGACGGCGCCGAGGACCGCAAAACTCTGCTGGCGCTCGCGCTCGACAGGGAATCGAAACGTAGCTCCATTGTACTATTAGATCAACTAATTGATATACGTATATAAGTATATATTTATTGTTTATCTTGGGCTATACCAGACCGCAGAGGGTGCCTACTCTCATCCCCTCCCGGAATACCCCCGCCCCCGGATTACTTCCGTCCCAATACTAAATACGTTTCTCCCTCCTTGCCCGTGGCGTCGCCTCCGCGAGTACGTACGCGCGAAGAAGTTCTTCAAGGGCATTCTTTCGAACTCGAAGGCCGCCAATGGCTGACTACCTGCATAGACATTCGGAGTTTGCCAACCTGCTCCGCATCGTCGGCGACGAGATGGGCACTCTTCCGCCCTCGCCATCGCTGGAAACGCTCATTCTTTCAAAAGTCTGGCTTTAGATTTTCTAACAAAGAATGCAACAGTCGCCGGATTGTCAGCCGTGAGCGTGGCGTAAATAATCAACAATAATCAAACATAGGAGCGGGCAATGTTTCGCAAGGACGCTTGGTATGTCGCCGCTTGGCGCCATGAATGCGGTGGAGATCTCATTGCCCCTGTCGTCACGCCCAGCGTTGCAAATTCCGCCCGTGGTACATCCGAAGAACACCCGCTGGACCTCAAAGCAATGCATCAGGGATTGAACGACGAGTCTCGATCTCAAGATCGGCTTCGACGCACATCGTCACCGTCACACGGGCGATCCGATGGCTTACGAAACGAGTGTCGTACGCGCGCGCGGCTGACGAGTAAGGATACTTAGATATGTCGAATGCCTTGACCTCCCAGTCCTTCCCTTTTGAGGTGGTGGCAAAGGTGCGTGAAAGCTCAACCATCACGTCTTTCCACCTGGTACCCCTCGATAGGCACCATTGGCAGCATTTTGAGGCCGGACAATTTCTTACGATCCAGGTTCCGGACCCGTCTACCGGCGGATACGTCCTGCGAAACTATACCGTTTCTTCCGCACCGAGCGACGAGGGCATGTATCGCATCACCGTGAAGCGAGAAGCGGCTTTAGCACCCGGCACGCCCCAAGGACTGGCGTCATGCTGGTTACATGACGTGGTCGAGGAAGGCGCTATCGTCATTATCAATGGCCCGCGCGGCGGCTTCAAACTCGACATGGGCAGCAAGCGGCCCGTCATTCTCTTGTCCGGCGGGGTCGGCATAACGCCGACCATCTCGATGCTCAAGGTGCTTGCCAACGAAAGCGAGCGCCCGGTGTGGTTCATCCACGCCTGCGACTCCGGTGCGGTGCACGCGCTCGAGAAGGAGGTCGAGACCCTGGCCGCCCGTAGGGCCGGCATCCACGTTCACTATTGCTACCGTTTTCCGAGCGGCGATGACGTGGAACGGGCGCGGTTTCATTCTGCCGGTTTCATTTCCCGAGAAACCGTACAGAAGCTGCTGCCGCTCGACGACTATCAAGTCTACATGTGCGGACCGCCACCCTTCATGCAGGCGATGTACAGCTTGCTGACGAGCCTTGGCGTCGGCAAGAAAAACATCGCATACGAGTTCTTCGGGCCTGCAAGCCTGCTGTCGCAAGCCGGGCATGGCGACGTTTCCGGCGTCGCTGCGCCGCCGCCCACACCGATCGTCGATCAATCCGATAACGGAATTCACCTTGTCCTCCAAAAGTCAGACCGCAGGTTTGCGTGGGACGGTTCTTCGGAATCGATCCTGAGCTTCCTTGAGGCGCAAGGCGTGGAACCGCCATTCTCCTGCCGGGCGGGGGTATGCGGCAGCTGCGTCCAGGACCTGGTATCGGGCGATGTCGAATATAGCGAGGAGCCGCTCGACGACATACCGCCCGGCCGGGTTCTTCTCTGCTGCTCCCGGCCCACGACCTCGATCGCGCTCAATCTCTGAGCCGAACACAAAATCTTCCAGACAAACATTGCCGAAAAGGAGGCGATCATGGCCGATTTTCCGAACGCTGGCGTGCGGCTCAATCCTCACGTCGCTGGACTGCCGCCCTACAATGCGGGAATGAATATCGATGTGGCGCGCCGGCGCTGCGGCTTTGAGAACGTCGCCGCCCTTGCAAGCAACGAAAACCCGCACGGGTGTTCGCCCAAGGTAAAGGCGGCCTTGGCACAACTGAACCCATCCCGCTATTCCGATCCGGCTTGCGCGGCCCTGCGCAAGGCGCTCGGCTCGAAGCTCGATGTGGCTCCAGAACGGATCGTGATCGGCAACGGCTCGGAAGAAATGATCGCTGCGATTTGCCGCGCTGTCCTGCGCCCATTTTCCACCGTCGTCACCGTGGTGCCGGGTTTCGGTCTGCACGAGATCGAGCCGCGCGCCAACGGCGCAAAGATCGTCAAGGTAGCAATGACCAGGGACCTTGAGTTCGATCTGGATGCGTTGATCCTAGCCGTTCGCAAGAAACCTTCGATCATTTTTCTGTCGTCGCCTTCCAACCCGGTCGGCCCGGCGCTCGATGGTGACGGCCTTGCGCGCCTGATCGCCGCGGTCCCGAGCGAAACCCTGCTGGTATTGGACGAGGCCTATTTTGAGTTTTCCGACGAGGAAACGCCGGACGGCATCAAGGCCCTGGCGGACACCGGGATTTCCTATGTCGTGCTTCGAACGTTTTCGAAAGCCTATGGCCTCGCCGGGCTACGCGTCGGTTATGCGGTGACATCCGACGAACGGCTGGCGCAGGCAATGTCATCGGCAAAGACGCCGTTCAACGTCAACGCCGCAGCACAGCTTGCGGCGGTGGCGGCACTCGAGGATGAGACCTGGATGCGGCAATCGGTGGCCGCAGTGAAAGCCGAACGCGACCGGATGGCGCGCCGGATTGCGTCTCTCGGCCTGTTCGCTCCGAAATCGCAGACAAACTTCCTCTTCATCGACGTCGGCTATGACAGCATGGCTGCATTCGATCACTTCCTTTCGCATGGCATCGTCGTCAAACCCTGGAAAGAGCCGGGGTTCGAGTCTTTTGTCCGGGTGACGGTCGGCCTGTCCGCCGAGAATGATCGCTTTCTTGATGCCTTGACGCTCCTCATTGGCGAACATGCCGCAGCGAGAACCGGCCGATGAGCGCGGCACCAGCCGAACCGTCGACTGACCTGTCCACCGTCTTTCTCGATAGAATCCGTGCGATCGTCGGTGCCTCCAACCTGAAGGAAGGCCAGGCCATCGCCAATCTGGACTATGGCGTCGCTGCCGGGAATTTCGGCGCGACCGCTGTCGTCCTTCCTGCTTCGACGGAAGAAGTCGCGGCAATCGTTAATGCCGGGACCAAATATGGCGTCTCCATCGTCACCCATGGCGGACGCACCGGACTGGTCGGAGGCGGGCTGTCCTCGCCCGGTCAACTGGTGCTCTCCACTGCGCGGCTGAACCGCATTGTCGGGCTTTCCTCGATCGAGCGCGTCGCCGTTGTCGAGGCTGGCGTGACGCTACAGTCGTTGCAGGCAGCAGCCGCTGAACACCGGCTCGAGCCGGGGATCGATCTGCCGTCACGCGGTTCGGCGACAATTGGCGGCATGGTGTCGACAAATGCCGGCGGCATAACAGCATTTCGCCACGGCGTCATGCGCCACCGCGTTCTCGGGATGGAAATTGTGCTGCCGGATGGTTCTGTTTATTCCGACCTTACACGCGTGGCGAAGAATTCAGCCGGATACGATCTCAAACACCTCTTCATCGGCGCGGAGGGAACGCTTGGCGTCGTCACGCGTATCGCCGTCAAGCTGGAACCGATGCCAGCGGCGACGGCGACCGTGATTTTCGGCCTGCCGTCGGTGGAAGCTGCGCTCGACATCACGCGTTTGGGCTTTGACGTGCGTTTTGGTCACTTGCGTGCCGCCGAAGCAATCTGGAATTCCTACTTCCAGCTGACGGCAGGCCACCATCGATGGTGGGCGGCCGATTATGATCCGAACCACCCGATCAACCTGCTGATTTCACTCGGCGGCGCCGGCGAGGAACAGCTGCAGGCAGAGCTGGAGCGTATCTACGAACTGGTGATTGAGAAATATCCTGAGATCTCGGCAGTGGTCGCGACCACCCAAGCGCAGGAAGAAGAGCTCTGGCGGTTGCGGGAGGATACTGATCTCATCTATCGCAAGCACCCGGCCGCCCCCTCCTACGATGTATCGGTGCCGCTTTCGGAAATCGACGCTTATGTGAGCCGCTGCTTGGTCGAACTCAATTCCATTGCCCCCCGGCTCGATCCGTACATCTTCGGTCATCTCGCGGACGGCAACCTGCATATCGTGCTAAATGCCGCGAGCGCCGAGATGACACCGGAAGAAACGGCCGCGGTCGAAACAGTCCTCTACCGCGATCTCGCCGCCGTCGGCGGTTCCTTCTCGGCCGAGCACGGAATTGGCTCGAAGCGGGTCCACTCCCTCCGCGACACGGCAAATCCGGTGAAGCTCGCGCTGATGAAACGGATCAAGGGCACAGTCGACGCGGCGGATCTTCTTAACCCCGGCAAAGTGATCGAGTAAACCGAACGATCCAAACATCAAGGCGCCGCGCTCCGCGATCCGGGAACGCGGCGTTTGGACTGCCCGTCCTACTCTCCCAAGAATGCCCGCCTTCTTCGCCACCCGGTTCGCGCCGACCGGCCAGCCGTCGCACAAAGCGGGCGTGGACTGCGCGTCAACGCCCCTCGTGCCGCATCAAATGGCGCTCAGTCATCCTGACGAGGCCGATGAGGATGAGGTTGATGACAAGGTAAAGTGCCCCGGCGATCGCAAAAACCTCGAAGATGGCATAGGTCTGGCTCATCAGCCGCTTGGTATAGCCAGTGATCTCCAGAACAGTAATCGTCGAGGCGAGGCTCGTTCCTTTCACGACAAGAACGAGTTCATTGCCGTAAGCCGGGAGCGCCTGACGGATTGCGAGCGGAAATTCGATGCGCCGGAAACGCAGGAACGGCGACATGCCGCCGGCCTTGGCTGCTTCGCGCAAACCGGCGGGGATCGACATCAGTCCGCCACGCAGGATTTCGGACGTGTAGGCAGCAGTATTCAGCGCGATCGCCATCACCGCGCACCGGGTGCCGTCGCTGATAACCCACCAAATGGCTGCGTTGTTTCTGACAAACGGCAGCTGGCCTAGCCCGTAGTAGAACAGGAACAGTTGCACCAGCAGCGGCGTGCCTCGAAATGCCAAGCTGTAGTATTTGGCGAAGCCCGCAACAAACCGGCTCTCGGAAAGCCGAATCAATGCAAGGCCAAGGCCAAGGTTGAACCCGAGCAGGACTGAAAGTCCGGTAAGAAGGGCCGTCATCCAAAGCCCCTTGAGGAGCACCGGAACCGCATGTTGGATAAGTTCAAGATCCATCGGCTTATTTCCTTGCCCGGAGTTTCAACAGGCGTTCAACTGCGTCGAACCCGGTTTGGCTGACGAGCGTAATGACCAGGTAGACCACTGCCGCGATCAGAAAGAAGATAAACGGATGCCGGGTACTGCCGGCCCCGACGAATGCGGCGCGCATCAGTTCCTGCAGGCCGACCACAGACACCAGAGCGGTGTCCTTGATCGTCGTTTGCCACACATTGTTCATGCCCGGGATTGCGATCCTCAGCATCTGCGGCGCAATGATCCGGAGGAAAATGCGGCGAGCGGGCAGACCTAGAGCGCGTGCCGCTTCGAGGTGGCCGGCCGGGATCGATGCCAACGCTCCGCGCACCACTTCGGTCGAATAGGCGCCCGATATCGTGCCGATCGCCACCACCGCGATGACGAAAGCATAGCCGCTTTCGGCCAGCCCGGCATAACCGAATGCCGTCGCTACCTTTGTCACGAATTCGACGGAGGAAAAGAACAAGAGGTAGATGATCAGGAGCTCCGGTACCCCCCGCACAAGAGACGTGTAGGCATCGACGACAAGCGTCAGAGGAAATATCCTGGCCCATTTTACGAGGCCGCAGATAACCCCGATAACTGCGCCGGCCAGCATGCTGACTGCTCCAACGGCCACAGTTATTGTCGCACCGAGCAAAATAGCCCTGATCCAACCGTCCTGCCAAACCTGCAATAGACCAAATTCCATCAGATCTGCCCGTGTGTGTTGCTGCATATGCGCCAGATCGGTGTTGATCCACGGCCAATATTCGCCAGCACGCCTGAATGTTTGTGGTGTGCTTCACGCGCCAACTTGACGCGCGAAGACATCGCTTTGCTGAAAATGTGCCCTCGGGGGCACCTCCGCGGATAGAACATTTCCGTTTTTTCTCGTGTCACGGAAATGTTCTATCCTTTTGTTTTCCTGCAATTCCGGGCGGAAAGCCGCGTCACACCTTTCCGGGAATTGCTTTAGTTGCAGCCACGGGAAATGTCCGACTTGAACCAGGTCTGGCTTGCCTTGCCGATCGAGCCGTCGGCGACAAGCTCGCAAAGTGCGGTGTCGATCTTGGCTTTCAGGGCAGTGTTCTCCTGGGCGATCCCGACGCCAATTCCCTCGCCGAGGGAGGAATCGAATTTGCTCTGCACCTTCACGTCGACGAACTGGAAATCCTTGCCCTCCGGTTTGGCAAGAAAGTCCTGGAGCGCGGACGCATCTGCGAACGCCACGTCGACGCGCCCGCTGGCGAGATCCATCTGCATTTGATCGAGCGTATCATAGGTCTTCAGATCGGCGGTCGGCACGCGTTTTTCGATAAAGTGCGCGTGCGTCGTTCCGGCCTGTACGCCGATCGACTTGCCGTCCAACGCCTTGAGCAAGGTGTCGATGTCCTTGATACCGGCGAGGTCCGACGTTTTCGGCACGAGGAACATGTTGGCGAGTTCGGCGTAACCGACGGAAAAGTCGATCTCTTTCTTCCGGTCCTGGGTAATCGACATTCCGGAAATGATGATATCGAAGCGCTTCGCCTTCAGCGCCGGTATCAGACCGTCGAAGGCCTGAACGACGAAGTGGCACTTCATTTCCAGCTTGTTGCAAAGCAGATTGCCCACGTCGGCGTCAAAGCCGGTGACGTTGCCTGCGGCATCGGCCATGCTCCATGGCGGATAGGCGCCCTCGGTACCGATCGAGAGTTCCCCTTCCGCGGCGTACGCGCCGTTGGAAAGTGCAAGAAGCGCAACGAGTGATAAGGCTTTCAATTTCATATGCTGGTTCCCCTTGTTTGATTGGTTGATGCAGGTGCATCGCCGGGCACCGGGCTCGGCAATTTGCGTATTGGGCGGATCGTCAAATGGTGCGGGCCAGAAACTGGCGCAGGCGCTCGGAACGAGGATTGCTGAACAAATCCGCCGGGGTACTCTCCTCTTCCACCTTTCCCTGATGGAGGAAGAGAATTTTGTGCGACACCTCGCGCGCGAACTGCATCTCGTGCGTCACGAGGATCATCGTGTTGCCTTCTTCGGCCAACTGCCGGATGACCCGAAGCACTTCGCCGACAAGCTCCGGATCGAGCGCTGAGGTGGGTTCGTCGAGCAGAATGACCTTGGGGCGCATTGCCAGCGTTCTGGCGATGGCGGCGCGTTGTTGCTGCCCACCGGAAAGTTGGCCCGGATATTGGGCATGCTTCTCGGCAAGCCCAACCTTCTTCAAGAGTTGATGGGCATGCTCCACGGCGTCCTCTCGGCGCTCCCGCAGGACATGAACCGGCGCCTCCGTGATATTTTCGAGCACGGTCATGTGCGGCCAGAGATTAAAGCTCTGGAACACCATCCCGACGCGGGCGCGAATGCGCTCCACTTGACGCATGTCGGCGGGGGCCGACCTTCCATCCGCAGCGGCTTTCATGCGGATTTCCTCGCCGTCGACGATGATGCGGCCGCTGTTGGGCTGTTCCAGGAGGTTGATGCAACGCAAGAAGGTGCTCTTTCCCGACCCCGAGGAGCCGATCATCGACACGACCTCGCCTGGCCTCGCGGTCAGCCCTACGCCGTTCAGCACCTTGTGGGGCCCGAAGCTCTTGTGCAGGTCATGAACTTCTACCGCCGGCCGCTCATTGCCCTTTGGTCTTGCAGGAACCGTATGCGGCCATTCGGCCGCCGCCGTGTCCGGTGTCGCAATCGTTTCCTCGTTCTGTAGACCCTTGATCGCCTTCAGATCCGCCAAAGCGCGGTCGAAATAGCGGAGGCTCGTCGTGGTGCAACCGTGTTGCCATTCCGAATCCGCAGGAATGAAAGCCGCCCTCAAGTTCTCCTTGATTTTCCGGCCAAGCACGGAATCGAGCGCACCAAACAGATGTAGCCAGTTGTCGGCTTGCACCGCGTCCATGACCACCGCGCCTGGCAGCGTACCGCACTCGACCACCAGCGGTAGCACCCGGGCGTTCGGCATAGCTTTGCGGACCGCAGACGAAACATAGCCTGTCGCGGTCGCAGCGATCCCCGTTTCCGTCGTGGCGTTCTTGCCTGTCAGCACGACCGAAAGCGCTGGCCCATAGATTTTCTTGCCCCAACCGAGGCCGTCATGTTCGGCTTCAGCCACCGAAAGAAGTGCCGCATGGCCATAGGGGCCAGCGCCCGTGTGCAAGTCGAAGACCACAACATCCGAGGCATGCTGGGCGAACGTCAGAAAAATGTCGTTGAGCGTGCGGTTCGACCAGACGGGACCGTCCCCACCATAAAACAAGCCATCCTCGAATTCGTATTGGCCAGCTTCGATGATCGGCGCAATACCGGCGTGACCGGCTATGACTGCCTTCGCATTCGACAGCAGTTCGTCGGCCTTGTCGCGTTCCGGTCCAACCCATTCGCGACAAACAAGCGCTTCGTGCAGGGCTGCATACTTCTCGTTCCTGGGTGCGCCGGTCTCCCAGTCGATGAAGTTGCGGTTCAGGTCCACGTTGTCTTCGTTTACCCGCCGCCCCCAAGCGGTACCCCAGGGATTGATCAGATGGACAATGAGTATCGCGGTGTCATGCGGCAACCTCCAGGGACAGTTCGCCGACAGCCATTCAGCCTGGCAGGTCGACCCAAACTGGCCCTCCACGCCATGGGTGCCGGAGATCAGGACCATCAGCTTTGAAGCATTGCGTTGCCCAAGATAAGCGACATCCGTCGACAGCACCTCACCCCCCGGACCATGCAGCGGATGCTGGTATTCGAACAGTGTGGCGCCTGCTTTGCGAACGGCGCTCAAGAAGCGCTGACGAAGCGTGGAATAGTCAACAGAACAGATCTCGAGCTGCCTGGCATGGCGCATGAAATGTCACTCCCAATTTCAGAGGAAGACGGCCAGATTTGCCGCTCTTTTGTGCGCTATCGATCGACTCCAGCCGAGTGTTTTGCCGGCGGGAGAAACCCTGCCCGTCACCTACTCCGCTGCGGTGGCGATACCGGCATTTTCATTACCGATCAGTTGTGCCAGCTTTCGGCGGAACCGGAGTGGCCCGACATCGATTTTGAGATCCAGGTTCGGGGTTTTCATGTTGGCCAGCCCATGATGAACTGCCTCGAGGACCACCCGATCCTCCTCGAAGGCGCCCCGCACCGAAGTTGCAAACCGCGCCGAAATCTCGGCGTCAGCAGGCGCAAAATTGCGCATCTGGAACCAGTAGTATTTCGTGTGGTTTTCATCCACCGGCGTCATGAAGTTATAGCTGTCCATCAGGAAGGTATTGGGTGGCAGCTCCCGGCCCTCCCCACCGGCTCCCGCCGGCGTGAAGATCGCCTTGATGATGGCGTTGCTGGGGTATCGAACCTCGTAATGCTGCTTGCGATCGCAGTTGCCGGCAAATTGGAGGAAAGGCGCATAAAATGGCGCAGGCTCGGAATCGAGCATCCAACGCCAGACGGTAACGCCATCGTCCTTCACCGTGGTTTCCAACGGCGTTTCCTCGCAGGCCGAACTCGCAAACGATGATTGATGGACCCACGCGACATGGGAGGGGTCGAGGAGATTGTCGGTCATGTAGAGATAATTGCAGTTCAGGGTCATCGACTCGCCGCGATTGACACCCCAGGCGGGATCGCCGAAATGCTCGACGTGGAAGATTTCAGATGGGTCCGCCTTGTCAACCTGTCCCATCCAGACCCAGACGAGGCCGTATTTTTCTTCGACCGGGTAGGCGCGAACCCGCGCGACGTGGGGAATTCGCTCGGCTCCGGGAACGCGGGTGCACGTTCCGGAACAGTCGAACGTCAAGCCATGATAGCCGCACTCGACATCATCGCCTTTGATTCGCCCCATCGAGAGCGGCAGCTTGCGATGAGGACAGGCATCCTCCAGGGCGACAACCTTTCCGTCCTGCCGACGGTAGAGAACAAGATTCTCGCCAAGCATCGTGACCGGCGTCAGTTCGCGTTTGATTTCGTGGTCCCACGTGGCGACGTACCATGCATTCTTGAGAAACATCTGACTTCTCCTGCTCTTCGCTCGATCGGTCGGAGTATTTTCGTTCAAGACCAACGCGACAAGCTGTCCGCCGTTGCGTTCTTGTTTAGATAATCTAAATAGTAGGTAGGAAAACGGAGCCGCTGGACGTGACGATGCCCCCCCTACATGCCCTGCAAGCCTTTGAAGCCGTTGGACGATGCGGAACGATGAGCGCTGCCGCAAAAGAGCTGGGCGTAACGCCAAGTGCCGTCAGCCAACAGGTGCGAAAGCTGGAGGAAAGCCTGGGCGTAACACTCCTGGAACGCATCGGCCGGCGTGTCGAGTTGACGTCGTGGGGCGTGCTTTTTCACAAAGAGATCGCAAAGGGTTTCGGTCAGTTGCTTCATTCCGTCGATGTTTTGGAGCGGGCCCGCAGCCAGACGGGCATCGTCCTCAGCGCGCTGAGTTCGGTCGTCAACAAATGGATCGGACGAAAGGTCTTCGAGTGGCAGGTCATATACCCGGATGCGAACGTCAAGATCATCGGAAGAGATGAGGAGCCGAAAATGGGCGACGGCTCGTGCGACTTCCGCATTACCTATGGCAAGAGAGTTGATGTACACGCACACTTTACAGCGCTTTATACGGATTGGATCGTCCCTGCTTGTTCGCCGCGCTTGCTTGCAAAACGGGCGTTAAATTCGCCCGCCGACATTCTCACGTTTCCGCTCCTCAACATCGAGTGGGAGCAGCACTATCTCCGCCCTCCGCAATGGAGCGAATGGGCACAACTTGTCGGCGCCGTCTGCAATGAAAAGCTGTCTGGCCTGTTCTTCGCCTTGTCGAGCAGCGCCATCGACGCGGCCGTCAACGGCCACGGCTTCGTCCTCGCACAAGTCTCAATGATAGAGGATGAACTAAACTCAGGTACCCTTGTCGCGCCCTACGACATTCGTCTTCAACTGCCGGAAAGCTATTATCTCGCCTGGGACCGGGCGGCGCTTGAGAAGCCCTACGGAAAAGAGTTTCACAAGTGGATCATTTCAATCGCGCGGAAACAGGCCATCATTTCCGCGCCTTGAGTCGGTTTGAGCTCCGCCTCAAGGCGATCAGTGATCACTGAAGTCGCCCATGAGCCAGAGCGGGCCGAAAGCACGGTCTGCCTCGAAGGGCTAAAAAACGAAAATCCGGAAGATCGAACTCGCTATAACCAGAGCCGCAAGCGACAAGGCTTAATGGCCAAGACCGGGATCGTCAGCGTGGTGCGATCTGACGCAACCACGCAGCCACCTCACATGGGAAAGCAGAGACCTCCCGTGCAACACGCCTGATCTCTTCCCCTGAGCGTCAGCGGGACAACGAGACTATTACCCATACAATGAACGCCCAAATCACCAGGGATACGAGGGCTGCAAGCACCAGATTTTTGACCCGCTTCGTCATGGTCAGATAATCCGAAATGCGGCCGCACGGTTCCCGCTTCGATACTTTTTATATTGGGAAGGTCGAGTTAGCCCGGCCCCTTTTTGTTGAGGCTCGCCTTTCTACCTCATTTTGGCGACGTCCCTAATCCTTGACGACGACGTGCACTGTGAGACCATAAAATCTCTCGGTTGCAGTGCGTGGAGGGACGATGGCGGAGAAGCTGACTGGCGTAGCGAAACGGCTGAGAGACGAACTAATAGGCGCAGCAACCCGTCGAACGTTACGTCTCACCTATGGAGAATTTGGGGATCTCGTCGACGTTTCGCCGGCATTATATGTTCGGTTCTTAGACGCAATCGCGGCCCATGAGAGGGACAACGGGAAACCCGATGTGACCTACATCCTAGTCAACAAGGACTTTCGTTATCCGTCGCAGATCGGTGGCAAGTTGGCGAAGCCCCCAAGTCCGGCACAGAAGAAGCTGGCCCGCGAGGAAATGCAGAAAGTCATCAACGCATACTGCGAGGGGGCTGAGAACCCCTATCCGGCGATCCCTTAAGGCCCGTGTTGGCGAGGTGAACACCCAAGCATCCAAAGTCGCCGCGCCGGTCAGAAGGTGAGCTGTATGCCTGATCCCACATCCGAAACACTCGACCGGATCCACGACCGCATCGCCAGCGCCGCGCCTGCGGGTGTCTGGTCGCCTGCCGATTTTCTGGATATCGGGACACCCAATGCTGTAGAAAAGGCGCTACAACGGCTTGTCAATCGAGGCGACATTCGTCGCCCGCACCGCGGTCTTTATGACACGCCGACCACGAGCCAGTTGACCGGCAAGATGGTCTTCCCACCGCGTGCGTCATTCATTGATGCGATTGCCCGGCGTGACAAGCTGCGCGTCCTTGTGGACGGCATGACGGCCGCCAATGACCTCGGTCTAACGACAGCGGTTCCCGCGCACTCGACGACCTATGCGGATACCTATCCAAGGACGATCGAAATCGAAGCCAATGCCGGCGACCCGAACGCGACAAAACCCGTTATCTACACGCTGGACTTTAAACGTATCTCGGCAAAGACCGCCTTCTGGGCGGGGGCTGCGCGGCAATATATCGTCGGCACTCTCAGAGACTTGTTGACCAAGGAAATTGCTGCCGTCGAAGGCGAAGTCGGACAAAGCTGGCACTTCACGCTCGACTTTGGTTACGACGCGTATGGCAAGAAGAAAGCACGCGACATTTTGGTTCTCCGGTACGCTTTTCCCCGCGCGAAAGCGGGATGCCGCGAAAATCAGGTTTTTTCGAAGGCGGGGCTGCCTCCACCCCCAATTGGCAGTTTTATGGGGTTAACCGTCTGTACCACGCTGCTGGGCTATGGCCATGGCGAACACGCCATTTCCAACGCTCCAGTCCGAATAGTCGTTCTCGTGCATGAAAATGAAAATGTCTTTGGGAGATACCGCAGCGTTCGTCTCCAAGTTCCGGGCAATGGCGGCATAGAGCGCACGCTTCATTGCATCGCTTCTTCCTCTTCGCATGGTGATCTCGACGACGATCAGATTGTCAGAGCGGGCGATGCCGTTGAAACTCCGGTCGAAGAAGAACTCGCCATCCCGATATTCGGTCACGAGGTTGAACAGTTCATCCTCTGGCATCCCGATGCCTTCGACCAAGGCATCGTGAATGCCCTGCACTATACTCTTCTTGCGAGTCGGTTCGGTACCGTGGGGTAGAGCGGTTCTGACAAATGGCATAATTCAACCTCATTGGCGTGACGATTGTGCCATTTATCACATTGGCTAGACTGCATATATTGACATCTTGGCCGATTTAATGTGACTTCTGCTCACATGAAAAATCGCAAAAACTTACCGGTCGCAGCGTTGCGCGCATTTGAAGCCGCCGCACGCCATGGCCAACTTACCGCAGCCGCGGAGGAACTCGCCGTGACGCATGGGGCGGTCAGCCGTCATGTCAGCCATCTTGAGGCCTTCATTGGCGTCCCGCTTTTCGAAGGCGCTCGAAATCGCCCGAAACTGACGCCAGAAGGCCGTGTATTCGGCTTTGCGCTCACCGCTGCATTCGATCAGATCGAGGACGCGCTGCGCATCATCGCAAAAGGCGATGACAGCGTTCTGGACGTGGCGTGCCTCAGCACTTTCGCCATGCGGTGGCTTATCCCGCGCCTTCACGATTTCACCGCAAGATATCCGCGCTATGACGTGCGACTTGCGACCGACGACCGGCCACCACGTACCCAGGTCGATGTTCAGATTCTGGTTCTGTCGCCGGATGCTCCGATCCCGGATAATTGCTCGCTCCTATTTCAGGAACAACTGGGGCTGGTCGTTGCGCCGTCGGTAGCGAAAGGAGAGATGGATCGCATTCGGATCGATGCGATCAAGTTGCCTCGACTGGAAACGCGCACGCGCCCTCACGTCTGGCATGAGTGGTCGCGCCTTATGGGCGAGGATGCGCAGGATGCGGTACCGGCAACCAGAATTTTCGACCACTATCATCTCACTATTGAAGCTGCGTTGAGTGGTCTAGGTGCGACAATAGCACCATGGCATCTGGTTGCGGGAGACGTGGCGTGCGGTCGACTGATCGCGCCCTATGGGTTTCTGGAAAGCGACCATCGATATGTTGTGAAAGTGGAGCGGCCCGGGCGGCGAAAGGCAGAGCATTTTGTCGGATGGCTAAGAGAGGCAATTGCGGCGTTTCCAGCACCAACGCATTGAGTGGCTTGTGACCGGGCTACTCGGCCAGGTAAACGACTGTCAGTATCCCGTCATTTCCAGATAGCCCTGCCCCTTCGCACTTCCTTCGAATGTAACTGGTCCCTCCCAGTACGGGGTCGTCGTTGCCATCCATGCCTGGTCATTCAAAGGCCTAGTTGTCACGTCGAACCCGCGCGCAGGGATCCGGACACGCCAGGCCACTGGAATGTCCTTATCCCCCACACGCGCAATGCGGACTGGCATGATATCCAGCGATCCGGCTGGCAAGGGAGTCGGCTTACCATCCGGGGAAATCCAATTCGCGGATGTGTAGTCGCCGCGAGCGTCGCGAAGCCGAAACGCCATTACCTTCTCGCCGGAGTCCAGATGAAGAGAAAACCACTCCCATCCGCTCTGGTCCTTGGCCAGGGGTTGCGAGGACCATTCCCGATCAAGCCATGCCTTGCCGAGGACACGAACGGCCTTCCCGTCGATATCGACAGACCCGGAGACCTCGTAAAAGGGTTGCGAATAATAGTAACTCGCCTGTCCCTCCGCCGATTTCACCGAATAACCCTGGTCTCCCTGCAGCACGAGAGGACCGTTGGCCGAGAGTTCGAGCGTGTAGCTAAAATCCTTCCCGGTCGCGTGCAGGCTGACTTTGTCGAGCTGATCGGCTCCCGAATTTGGTAGGCCCTTCATTTCCCAGTCGTCAATCCAGGCGGAAAACGGCTCGGCCCCGACACCGGCCTGACCGACGCCTCCACGGGCAAGCCGTTCGGCGACGAAATGTTTGTCTTTCGTGGTAATCGCGGCATGGCCCATCCAGATCTGCGGGTCCGACCAGCCGCTCTCGGGCTTTGGCGCAAGCGCGGAACGGAAGAGAGTCCACTGAACACCGAACGGCGTCCCGTCCTCTGCCTGAAGGTTCGCCGTGACGTACCACCATTCGATCCGGAAATCGGGATGGGGGCCGTGATCGGTTGGAAACTCGAGTTGACCGCCTGGATGGGGGATGGCGAAACCGTCCGCGGTGGAGCCAAGCCCGGCAAACCCTTGCGGTATGGCAACGTTCGGAAGGACGAGAACCAAGGTTGCGGTCAGCAGACTCGCTACGATATGTCTAACGTTCATTTGCAAACACCTTCAGCAGATCCGATGGTGCGATCGTCGCCAGACGTCGGAGCGGTATGAAAACGGACACGATGGCCGCAGCCAGCGCCACCGTTCCGAGGACCAGCCAATCCATCGGAAAAATCCGCATCGGGAGACGCCAGCCGAAAGCTTCGACATTGACAATTGACAGCAGCACCCAGGCCAGCGCAAGGCCGACAGGCACGGCGGCAATGAAGGTGGCGAGCCACAGCGCCAGAGTGCGCAGCACTTCGAGCAGGGCGAGATCGCGCCGCCTGATCCCCATGGCCCAGACAGGCGCAAGCTGAGGCACCCGAATGCCCGACAGTGTCAGCAGGCTGGAGAACATCGCAAAGCCCGCGACACCGAGTGTGAAGACATTGAGCGCACCGGTCACGACAAATGTCTGATCAAAGACAGCGCGGGATTGCCGTTTCAAGGAGGCCTGGTCGATGACGTTCTGGGCCGCCAGGCCGAATTCGGATATCAGGCGCTCCTTCAACTCCGGGGCATCGGCCGGGGGAACACGCACGCCGTATCGCAGTTTCGAAACGTCAGGGTAATGCGCTGCCAGCGCGTCTATTCCCACGATGACCTGCCCTTTCGGATTGCCGTAGTCGGAATAGACCCCGACGACCGGCACTTCCCATCCGCCGGGCAAGGTGAGACCATTCCCGATACCAAGACCCTTCCGACGCCAGAGCTGCTCGTTGACAAGTGCACCCTGCCCCGCCGCAACACGGTTCCACACATCGACAGTACCGGACAGGAGTGGCCAGTTGTCCCGATAAGTGGGATCGTCTGCCGCCGCGCCGAAGATCTCTAGCCTGTCTCCAAGCACCTCGCCTTCCACGCTCCAGATGGGAAGCACCGATGTCGAATGGGCCGGCAGCCATTCCCGCAGCCTAGATGCCTCGCTCTCGTCGCGCGCCGTGACATAAAGCTCGGCCGCAAGCCGCTGGTCGAGCCAGCCGATGAAGGTCAGGCGGAAGCTGGACACCATCGTGCCGACACCGACATTGGTTGCCAGAGCGAGCAACAGCGCCATCAGAGCCAGGCTTAACCCCGGCAGTTGCTGCCGTGTATCGGCCCAGAACCAGGTGACGAGTGCCCGCGACGAGCGCTTCTGCAGGACTGCAAGACATGCGGAAAGCACTCCGGGAAGCATCAAGGCTGCTCCCAGCAGCAGACATCCCAGAACCGCGAACCCAACCATCAGCCCGTGTCCGAATGTGGCCAAAGCGCCTGACGTGATCAGCAAGAGCAGACCAGTCGCGAGCTGCAGCCGGATGCCGATTGCCGTCGCACGCACCCAGGCGCGCGGCTGCGCCGCGGTCAGCAACGGCATGCTGCGGACCCGCCAGAGACTCTCGGCCGACGAGACGATCGTTCCGGCAATCGCCATTGCGAGACCGGTTGCCCACCACTCGGGTCGGATGGACAGCGCGCGCGGCACGCTTGCTCCGTAGAGGCCCTGCAGAGTTGCCGCCACACCCGGCAGCAACAGGGAGGCGACGATATATCCGATTACCATACCAACAAGCCCGGCAACGAACGCCAGCACCAAAAGCTCCGTCACCAGCAGCAGGGTCAGCGAAGACAGGGAGAGCCCGAGCGAGCGCAAGGTCCGAAAGGTCGCTCTGCGCTGCTCGAAGGCAAGACCGACCGTCGCGTAGACGATAAAAAGGCCGACAACAAAGGCGAGGAAACCGAAAGCGGTCAGGTTGAGGTGAAAACTATCGGTGAGTTGCGCGACATCGGGCCGGTCTCCCGGCACCCGCATTGCGACCTCGGGGGCGAGCGTGCCGAGCGAAGGCAGATTCGGGCGTTGTTCCAAAGCGACGAGGAGCCGGCTGAGTTCATCGCGTCTTTTAAGAATGCGCCCGGCGATGCCGATATCGGTGAATGCGGCTCCATCCGGCATGTCCGGCGAAATCCGGAGCTGCATCTCGGTGTGCCCCTCGAGCTTCAGGGCGGTCGCCTGCGAGACCATGAGGACGCCGGGCTGCAACATGAAGGCGGTGAGATCGCTCGTTCCTCCGGTTTCGAAGCCGCCTGCTTTTGCCGGCATTGTCAGCGGATCGACGCCGATCAGCCGCACGCGTGTGTTTCCGAAGCGATGGTCGCCCTCGATGATGGGCGAGACATTCCAGCCTGCTCGTCTCAATTTGGCGTAGGTACTTTGCGGGATGGAATCGCCGCCGCGTGGCACGAGTTGCGTCAACTCGTTCTGATCAAGCACCGAGGACGCTCGCGCGTAGCTCGCCCGAGCCTCGGCGTTGATCGCCTGGACACCCGACCAGAGCGCGGTCGCCAGAGAAAGCCCGAGGACAAGGGTGACGAGTTGCAGGGGCCGACGACGCCAATGCGAGAGGAGAGCCGTGGCGGCGGTCCAGAGCATCAGACGATCTTTCCGCCACTGAGATGAACCTTGCGGTCGAGCTTCTGCGCCAGCCTCGAAGAATGCGTCACCATCAACAGCGCGGCACCGGCGCTCTTCGTCAGCGACAGCATGATGCCGAGCACGGCATCTCCGGTCGATTCATCCAGATTTCCGGTCGGTTCGTCGGCGAGCACCAGCGGCGGGCGGGCGGCTAGCGTCCTGCCGACCGCCACCCTCTGTTGCTGGCCTCCGGACAGCTGCTCGGGATACCGGGAGAGGAGCGCCTCGATCCCGAGCCGCTCCACGAGCTCCCCTTCCCAGACGGGATCATGCCGGCCGGCAAGCTTTGCATGAAAGGAAATGTTGGCGGCGACGTCGAGCGACGGAATCAGGTTGAACTGCTGGAAAACCAGCCCGACCGCGGTGCGCCGATACTCGGCCCGTCCCCGATCATCAAGAGCGGCGATATCTCGGCCGGCTGAAAGGATCTGCCCCGCATCGGGATGGTCAAGCCCGCCGGCAAGGTGGAGCAAGGTGCTCTTCCCGCTGCCGGACTCCCCGGTCAGCGCGACGCTCTGACCGGCGTCGAGATCGAAATCGATGCCCTTCAAGATCTCGAGACGACCCTCGGCGGTGCTATAGGATTTGCTGACGTTTCGCAGAGAGAGCAGCATTGGCTCGGATCGATCAATGAGGACGTCAGAATATGTAGGCGTAGCGGTCAGGTTTGTAACCCGTGTCGGGTCGCTAATTTGGGGAAGCCAAGGGACGCTGCAGCATCGTCATCCCCGGCCACATAAACGGATTCGATCCGGCGACCATGAAGATGCGCGGCAAGAGTCGCGTTTTCATTCAAAGATGTGTTTGGTCGCCTTGGGATCCGAACCCCCGGCGCCGTCGTTGCTCCCACCGAATCTTGCATTTTAACCTTTGATCGCATCGAACGCAGCATGATCTTGCACAGTGCCACGCCGCTTTCGTTCGGAGGCGCTCTGGCAATGACTCGCCTTCCGCAAAATGAAGGTGAATAAAGGTCTTGGAAACGTCAGGTTCTTCAACCCATACCGTACCCTCGATCACAGGTCTTCCCGGTCGTCGGATCCAACGGCCAGCGGCGTCAGCGGATACAGTCGCCCCCCAACGTATGGAAACCGCATTCGCCCCGCAATCGCGGCCTGCCGGGCGCATGACCACGATCTTGTCGGCGAGCGATGGCATCAGGCCATTGCACGCAAGAACTCGCTCTTCCCGGAAGCGACGCGGAGGTGCCAGAACCGGGGCGACCATCGCTACACGCCGCAGGCCGCGAAATGAACAAAGTCGCTCCGCCCACCTGCCTCACTCATACGCTTCAACGCATCGCAGATGACTCGTCAAGTATCGAAATTGAGGTGCTCACGCCTTGGACTATTCCGCCTCGATGGCTTATCGCTATTTTGGGGCGCACCGTCAAAACGGCAAGCGCGCATTGTCCTTGACTTCTTTCATGACGAAGAAGGTGCGGGTCTGCCGGACGCCCGGCAGGGCAATCAACTTTTCTCCATGCAGCTTGTTGAAATCCGCCATGTCGCGGACGCGTATTTTGAGCAGGTAGTCGAAATCACCTGCCACCAGATTGCAATCCAGCACATCCTTTATCGCCATCACCGCCCCTTCGAAGGCGGCGAAGCTCTCTGGCGTCGACCGGTCGAGGACCACGCCGACCATGACGAGAGCACCCAGACCGACCGCGGCCGGCGCAATTTCGGCCCGGACGCCGGTGATGTAGCCCTCGTCAAAGAGCCGCTGAGTGCGCCTGTGGCAGGTGGCCGGGCTGACATTCACGAATTCCGCAAGCTCGGCGTTGGTCAGCCGTCCCTTTGATTGCAGGGCGCGCAGGATTTTAAGATCGATCTTGTCGATGGACTCCATGGAAGAATCTTTCATTAATTGCCAACAGAATAGATATATTGATAGATGCGGCAGCCATTATTAGATATATGTAACAAACTTTTCAACAATATTAGAGAGCACCTTTCACGGCATTTCTCCTACACTCTCCGTACAAAATCGATATGGAGGCCTGCTAGATGTCGCTGCTCAATAAGTTCGAACGTTATCCGCTTACATTCGGCCCGACGCCGATCGAGCACCTTCCGAGGCTCACTGCAGCACTCGGGGGAAAGGTGGAGATTTACGCCAAGCGAGAGGACTGCAACTCCGGCCTCGCGATGGGCGGCAACAAGCTCAGGAAGCTGGAATACATCGTACCGGATGCAATCGCATCGGGCGCGGATACGCTGGTCTCGATCGGCGGCGTTCAGTCGAACCACACACGGATGGTCGCCGCGACGGCTGCAAAGATCGGCATGAAATGCGTCGTGATCCAGGAGAAATGGGTTCCGCACTATGATGCCATCTACGATCGTGTCGGCAACATCCTGATGACCCGCCTCATGGGCGCTGACAGCCGGCTCGTGGACGATGGCTTTGACATCGGCATCCGCAAGAGCTGGGAGGATGCCATCCAGTCGGTCAAGGACGGGGGCGGCAAACCCTACCCGATCCCTGCCGGAGCCTCGGTGCACAAATATGGCGCCCTCGGCTATATCGGCTTCGCCGAGGAGGTCGCGGCGCAGGAGAAAAAACTCGGTTTCAAGTTCGATTACATCGTCGTCTGCGTCGTCACCGGCTCCACGCAGGCGGGCATGATCGTGGGCTTTGCCGCGCAGGACCGGGCGGACCGGGTGATCGGCATCGACGCCTCCGGAACGCTCGAGCAGACCCGTGCGCAGGTTCGCCAGATCGTCGATGATACCGCCAGGCTTGTCGAGCTGGGCCGCGACGTCCGCGAAGATGAGATCATCATCAATCCCGACTACGCCTATCCCGCCTATGGCGTGCCCTCGGACGAAACCAACGAGGCGATCCGGCTTGCCGCGCGCACGGAGGCGATGATCACCGACCCCGTCTACGAGGGCAAGTCGATGCAGGGCATGATCGACCTGACACGCAAAGGCTTTTTCCCCGAAGGTTCCAGGGTGCTTTACGCCCATCTCGGCGGCGCGCCCGCAATCAACGGCTACAGCTACTACTACAAGGACGGCTGAGGCAGCGCTCTAACGCACCCAGACCTGGCATTCCCACGCAGCGCAACTGCCAAGGACGTATCATGACCCATTCTGTTCGAAGACACGGCCGAAGCTCTTTCGAAGTGACTGCTTACTGCCCTCGATACCTACGGGCAATGCGACCGGCATGCTAAATATGAACCCGGCCGCACGCCGGGTTCATTTGCCGAAGATCATTCTCCAAAAGGCGGTTGGGAGAGCACGACACCGCCCAACTGCCTGAGCTCAGCTTGAAAGCGAGCCGCAGTTCGGTGGTTCGGTGGCCAAACCATGTCATCTTCCCAGTCCCTAAGAGTAAGGACCAAATGTGATGAAACAGGATTCTGAAGATTAAACCGCGCCAGTGCGTAGCAGATGGGTTGTGATTCCATTGTTTGCGGCACGCCTTGCCGAACGGCACGATGCCCAGGTATTGCTGCTTAAAGCGGGTGGCTCCCACGATCATGGAGCCCAGCCTTGGACTCGGAAGCTGGGATCGGAGCGTGACTGGGCCTTCGAGGGGCAGCTCAGCGCGATATGGTATGAAGCTCACCACGCAACCGGAACCTGCCGGTAGCGCGCAGCATCTGGGAGAGAAAATTCACTAAGGCCGCCGAGCGCAATCTTTTACTGATCGCCCGAAATGAAGGAGCGGGTTCATCCTTCACCGTGTCGAGAACATGCCGTTTGCGTCGCCAATTTCACTACACGCCCTGGCGCGATTGGTCCCTACCCTGGCGGCATAACACCTTCGGGTTATATGCGGTCGCCATCCGCTCAGTCATGTTCTCGTCATAACAAAAAAACGACGGGTGGAGACCTGCGCGGACCTAGCTGAATCGTCTGCACTGCGCGGTTTCCAAGAAGATCAACAAGAACTCTTCGCGGAGGCGGAACATGAACAACACTGTGAAACTTGATCGTACGCTCGGGCTCTGGTCCGTCGTGCTCTTCGGCCTGGCCTACATGACGCCGATGATCGTCTTCGGCACCTTCGGCGCGCTGGCAACAGCAAGCCAAGGGACGACGGCGATGGCCTATCTCGTAGCCGCCGGAGCAATCCTCCTAACAGCCATCAGCTACGGCGTCATGGCGCGCGTTTATCCGGTTGCCGGATCGGCCTATACCTACGCCCGCAGATCGATCAACCCGAGCGTCGGCTTCCTCGTCGGCTGGGCGGTTCTGCTCGACTATTTCTTCCTGCCAATGGTGATCTGGCTGATCGGCGCTGCCTATCTGACATCCGCTTTCCCCGCCATACCAGCCTGGGCCTGGATCATCGGTTTCATCTCGGTGACCACGGTCGTCAACGTCGTCGGCATCGCTTTTGCCAACCGCATCAATTTCATCCTCATGCTGGTGCAGCTCGCGGTTCTGGCAGCGTTCGTTTTCCTGGCTGCGTGGTATGTCGTTACGCTGAACGGGCCCGGCGGCCTTGCCTCCGTCACGCCCTTCTTCAAGGCGGACGTGCCGTTCTCCGCTTCCGTCGCCGGCGCTGCCATCGCCGCTTACTCGTTCCTCGGTTTTGACGCGGTATCCACTCTGACGGAAGAAACCAAGGACGCAAAGCGCACAATGCCGAGGGCGATCCTGATCACGGCCCTCGCCGGCGGCCTGATCTTCATAGCCTCTTCCTATGTCACGCAGCTTGCCCATCCGGGTTTCGAATTTATTGCCGTCGATGCCGCAGCCTCCGAAATTGCCAAATCGATCGGCGGCGATCTGTTCGTCACGATCTTCCTGGCCACCCTTGTCATTGCGCAGTTTACGTCGGGGCTTGCCGCCCAGGCGAGCGTCGGTCGCCTGCTCTACGCCATGGGCCGCGACAAGGTGCTGCCATCATCCTTCTTCGGCAGCCTCCATCCGAAGTGGCATACGCCTGTGCTTAACCTCATCGTCGTCGGCATTGTCGGCCTGCTGGCGTTGACCATGGACGTCACGACATCCACCTCCTTCATCAACTTCGGCGCATTCCTAGCCTTCACGGCCGTCAATATCTCAGTGATCGCGCTATATCTCAAGGACAACGCAGAGGTTAAGCCGCTGGGCGCCCTCATTGGCCTCGTCATCCCGTCGGCCGCGGCCGTCTGCGATCTCTTCCTGCTCTGGAATCTCGACAGCAATGCCAAGATTCTCGGTCTCGTCTGGCTGTTGATCGGCGTTGTCTATCTTGCCTATCTAACGCGCGTCTTCCAGACGGCTCCTCCGGAAATGGACTTTGCGGAATAGTCCAGCAGATCAGAATGAGGCTCAGCCTGCGGCGGGGCCTCATGCCAGGAACAGGCGGAACAACTCCGCCTGGCTCGATATGTTCAGCTTTGAGTAAACCTGCCGACGATGCACCTTGACCGTATTCGGAGACAGGGAGAGGACCGCAGCAAGCGAGAGATTGGAATGTCCCTTTAGGATCAGCGTGACGATCTCAAGCTCGCGTTTGGTGAGCAAGGGATGCTCGATCTTCGAGGCTGGCGGCGCAGTCTTGATAGCGAGAGAGATGTTCGGGATGTGGAACCAGTGCCGTTCACCCAACGCACAAACGACCGGAGCGGCGGATCGCAGACGTTTCAGATCTTCGCTGGAAAACAGGGGTGCTATACCCGTCCTCGATAGAGAGAGAACGCCGACAAAGTTGCTTTCAAGTTTCATTACGAAGCCGATCTCGTCGACGATCTCGGTTGTCGCGTAGTGCAGCCGGAAATATTCGGTCTGTGCGAAATCATCGGGCGCGAGATCGCGCATCACGATCATGCGTTTGCTGTCGTTGGCGCGGACGGCATCGTAGAACGGGTCGAGCACGAAAGCCCCCGCCAAATAGCGATCGACGATAATCGACCGCTTGGCGACGATACTTTCGTTGTAGAGATCGAAAGCGTTGCCATCTGGAGAATAGACGAAGCCGTTCATCATCTGGAACGGAGACAGAAGGCGCAGCGCAGCTGCCAAGGCATCGGGAAATTCGTGCGAGCCGATCGCGCTTGCTGCAGCACCGAGACTGGCATTCCAGACATCAAAAGACGGCGTCCCTGTGTGCGATACGGCAGTAAAACTCATCGAAAATACGGACCTTTCCCAAAACCAGAAATGGCATCGCTCCCCGCAGCAAGCACGCTTTGCCAGCGAAATGCAATAAGCTCGAAACAACGGAAAAAGACCTCATGAACAAGCTTCAGAACGTCCTTTCAGCGCGCCATCCGCTGGACCTGCCGGCCACCGAAATCGCAAACGGCATTTGTTCGCGACAGTTCACCGCCGAGGCCGTTGTAACGGAATCCATCCGCCGGGCAAAAACTGTCAATGCGACGCTCAATGCGTTCACGGTGATCCGCGATGAGGAGGCGCTCGCTTCGGCGCGTAGCGCGGACCAGGCAATCGCGAACGGCAAGACTGGCGGCCCGCTGCATGGCGTGCCCTTCGCGGCCAAGGATCTGACCCCGACGAAGGGAGACCTGACCACGCTCGGATCCTGGACTTCTGGCGATTGGGTGCCGGAAGAAACCACGCTCTGCATACGCAGGCTTGAAGAGGCCGGCGCCATTCTGATCGGCAAGACCACCACGCCGGAATTCGCGTATGCAAGCTTCACGAAAAGCCCGCGATGGGGCGCCACCCGCAATCCGTGGGATCCTGAACGAACTCCCGGCGGCTCCTCCGGCGGCTCGGCTGTGGCGGTCGCGACGGGCGTCGTACCGTTTGCGGAAGGCACCGACATGGGAGGCTCCGTGCGCATTCCTGCAGCCTTCTGCGGCGTGGTCGGGCTGAAGCCAAGCCTTGGACGCATCCCCATGACGATCCTGCCAAGCGTCTTTGACAACATCTCGCATTTCGGACCGCTGGCTCGGACCATCGGTGATGCCATCGCCTTCATGGACACAGCCAGCGGCCCCAGCGATGACGACATCATGTCGCTCCCACTGAGTTTTTCTGCGGACACCGCGCGAGCGGGAAGCTTAGAAGGCAAGCGTTTCGCATTCTCAATGGATCTCGGATATTATCAGGTCCAGTCCGAAGTCGAAGTTGTCATGCGCAAGGCGATCGAGAAAATTCGCGGCCTGGGTGCTGTCGTCGACGAGGTGCCGATGCAGTGGACCCGGGCCGTCAACGACCGATGGTTCGACGTCTGGTGCGTGTTCATGTCGTCCTTTTTTGGTGACAGGCTGACACAACATGAACATCATATGGACCCGGCCGTCGTCTCGATGATCGAGCGCGGGCTGGTCGCTAACGCGACGGACTACAAACGAGTGGAATTGCTCCGAACCTCGATGTGGCGGGACATGGCAAAACTTTTTGAAACCTACGATGCGCTGCTGTGCCCGACCTGCGCGACCACCGCCCCATCGTTGAACGAGTCAGACGACGACTACGTCGCGACATTGCCGGACGGCAACTTTGCGGGCCTGGACATTACCTGTCCTTTCAACCTGCTGCCCCAGCTTCCCGCTCTATCGCTGCCTGCCGGACTTGCGTCCAACGGTTTGCCGGTCGGGCTTCAGGTCGTCGGCCGGCGCTTTGCCGACGAACAGGTCTTGTCTCTTGGGGCTGGTATTGAGGTAGCTTTGTCATCGAATGGGAAGCAGTGAGCCGCGCCTATGCTGCCGGTGGACGATAGCGTATAGACTTAGCCTTTCCCAGGGCTTCCATCGTATCCTCGACGGTGAGGAGGACAGTGGTCTCAAAAGAACTGAGCGCGCCTCCCGCGCCTATAGCAAGCGCGACAGCCGCCATCGATACGTTGTCGGGCGCCTCCCACAGATTCCAACCATCATGCTCGCCAAAGGCGTACCAGAACCCATGGAGCTTTCCGCCCACAGATTCAATGTAAGTACGTGCCGCGTCTCGGCGATCCTCCGGGTTTTCGATCATCCGCGCCCAAGTCTCGGGCGTGTAGCTGAATCGCGTAAGATACATGGCCATGGTTTGCCTCCTCCGTCAGGATGACGCAGTTAACGCTCAAGCCGGGGAGAACGCGAGTCATTTCCAATGTGCCGGTTTGTCGTGCCGGATGGTTTCAACCTTGCTGCTTTTTGGGCCGGAGCGTTGGTAGCGACTTTGTGGTAATGCTCATCGTGCGGATTTTCTCTAAACCGACCGTGTCGGGGGAGTGATCCTCGTCAGCCGGCCTTGATCGTGTTCCTCCCCTCGCTCACCAACCGTGCGGCAGCATCCGCGACGGAGATCGTGTCGAAGGCAAGCTCGTCGGTGATGGGGCGCAGGATGCTGATGTCGAACTCCGTCGATCCGATCGGCGCCGGCGGCGGATAGCTACCCACTTGGTCCTTCAGTCCGTTGATGTAGTCGATTGTCGCCCGCTCGGTCGGATTGAGCGTCGGCAGGATGGCTTCGCGCACCGCCGGCGACATCGGGACACCACGTTCAACCCCGAGCAACTTGCCAGCCTCCACGTCATTGACGAAGAAATTGATGAATTTGACGGCTTCCTCGGCGCGCTCGGTCGTGGCGCCGATGCTCCAGATGAGAGCCGGGCGATAGTAGTGGCCGGACGGTCCGCCTTTCGTCTCGCGCGGCAGCATGCTGATGCCCAACTTGCCTTTCATCAGCAGTTGGTAGCCGACCATCTGGTTCGAATAGGCCATGCCCATGGCGGAGTTGCCAAGTGCCAGGCAGTTCGTGTCGATCGTGTTCTGGTCGATTGTCTGGATATCGGCGCCGACGGTGCCGCCACGCTTGCGCAGGTCTTCCCAGTAGGCGAACCATTCCTTGGCGTCCTCGACGCCGAAGCCGAGACCGTTTTCGTTGTAGAGGCTGCTACCGCGCTGTCTCAGCCAGGCATCGAACACATAGCTGTAGCGTGCGCCGTAAGGGCCGCCCCAAAAGGTCTTCTTGCCGGCCGCCTTGGTCATCTCGACGGCGATGTCGGCATATTCCTTCCAGGTCGTATCCTGTCCGGGCGGCGTGATGCCGGCCTTGGCAAATACGTCGGCGTCGTAGAACAGCGAGAACGAATTGAGGCCGAGACCGACACCCCAAAGCTTGCCGTCCACTGTCGTCAAATTCAGCATGTCCTTGCCGAAGGTGTCGACTTGCAGAGACGATGGAATGAAGGGATCGAGCGCGAGGCACGCGCCACGCTTCGAATAGTCGGAAATCGTCCGTGGTTCGAGCTGGAAGATGTCGGCGATCGAGCGCCCGGCCATCTGGGTGGAGACCTTGGTCCAGTAGGCGTCGCCATTCAGGGACTCGCCGACGATCGCTGTTCCCGGGTTCTTCTCCTGATAGAGCTTGGCGACCGCAATCGTGCGCTTGGCGCGATCGTTCGAGCCCCACCACATGGCACGCAGCTTCGCGTCGCCTGCCGCAAAGGCCAGCCGCCCGCCGCCCGCGCCGAACGCGAGACCAGTGGCTGCGCCCGCCGAGCCGAGTATGAATGAACGTCGGTTGATGAGCATAGACATTCCTCCCTGTTGTTACAGCCCCGCTCACGCTCCTCCTGCGCAAGTCGAGGCGGACCATGAAGCGAAGAATTATGCAAAATAAACAAAAATGCAAGAATTTATCTTTTTTATTGCAAATTTGCATAATTTGCATAATGTTTGCGGCATGATCGAAGAACCCTCCAGAAAATTTCGCCAAGCAGACATCGCCACGCGCGCAGGCGTTTCGGTTTCGACAGTCTCACGTGTGCTGGCCAACGAGCCTGGCATCAGCGACGACGTTCGGCGCCAGATTCTCAAGGTGGCATCGGAACTCGGCTATCCGCTCAAGACCGGAAACCAAGCGGGGCCGGGCGTACTGGCGTTGATTGCCAGTGACGGCGTCACAGGAGGCCTCAGTGTCTTCTACGAAGGCATCGTCGAAGGGCTGCGCTCGAACGCCGCGGAATGCGGCATCCCGTTCGACATCAGGCTGGTGCGCGAGGACCGGGCAACGACCGAGGCAGTTCGGGACCTGATGGCGGCGGCCGGAGCAAAAGGACTGTTCCTGGTCGGTATCGATCCCGCAGACACGCTGTGCGCCTGGCTGGAGGAAAGCCGCACGCCCGTCGTTCTCGTCAATGGCACCGATCCCTTCATGCGCTTTGACGGCGTCTCGCCTGCGAATTTCTTTGGTGCCTATGCGGCAACAAACCGTCTTCTGGCGTCCGGACATCGCTGCATCCTGCATCTGACCGGCTCCCATCGGCACACGCTGCGCGAACGAGCCCGCGGTTTCGAGGCGGCGATCGGCGCAACCAACGGCGCAACCGGCCGCGTCATCCGGCTCTCCTTCCATACGAGCGCGATTGCCGAAGCCCGGGCCGCGACAATCGCCGCACTCGCGGAAGACCCGGATGTCAGCGCCGCCTTCTGCATGAACGATTTCATCGCGGTCGGGGTGCTCGAAGCCGTGACTGAGAGCGGCCGCCGCGTGCCGGAGGATTTCGCAATCGTCGGATTCGACGATCTTCCGTGCGCCAGGATGACCGATCCGCCGCTTGCAACCATGCGTGTCGACCGCGTGGCCATCGGCCGCGAAGCCGTCGGACTAATGCTGGCGCGCTTTCGCGAACGGGACGCTCCCGCCCGCCATGTCTGCCACGCCGTCGTTCCGGTGCGGGGCGGATCACTTCCAGATGAACCTGAGACCATAGTGCCATGATCTTTGATCCCGCCAGTAGAAACCCGCTCGCCGGTAACCCTCTCGCAAGCCGCAGCGACATGCAGCGCGCCCTCACTGATCTGTTCGATCCGCTCCTGCCGTACTTTTCCACCGGTAACGCCCGCGTCCGCCTCGACGCATCTGCCGGACATTTCGACCGGGCGGCAGCCGATCTGGAGGGGTTTGCACGGCCTCTCTGGGGGCTCGCCCCCTTCGCGGCGGGCGGCGGCGACTTCCCATTCTGGCACCGTTATACTGAAGGCATCTCCAACGGCACCGATCCGAAACATCCGGAATACTGGGGCACAGTCAATGGCCGCGACCAGCGTATGGTCGAGCTCGCAGCCCTGGGTTTCGCGCTTGCTCTCGTCCCGGAGAAGCTCTGGGATCCGCTCTCCCCCAGCGCGAAGGACAATCTCGTCGCCTATCTGAAGCACGCACGCCGCTTCGATTATGCTGACAACAACTGGAAGTTCTTCCGTGTTCTCGTTGACATCGCCCTCGACCGACTCGGCATCGATTATGATCGCAGCCTGACGGAAACCTATCTTGACGAACTCGACGGGTTCTACATCGCCGATGGCTGGTACAGGGATGGCAACGTCCGGCGCATCGACCACTACGTGCCCTTCGCCATTCACTTCTACGGGCTGATCTATTCGCGGCTGGTCGATGACGATCGCGCGAAGAGCTATCGCGAGCGGGCGGCGCTCTTCGCCGGCGATTTCCGTCATTGGTTCGCCGAGGACGGGGCGACCATCGCGTTTGGCCGCAGCCTCACCTATCGCTTCGCCTGCGCCGGCTTCTGGTCGGCCCTCGCTTTTGCCGACGTCGAAGCCCTGCCCTGGGGGGAAATCAAGGGTCTCTGCCTCAGGCACCTGCGCTGGTGGGCCGACAAACCGATGGCCCACAGCGACGGGGTGCTGTCGATCGGCTACGGCTATCCCAACCTCCTGATGTCGGAAAGCTACAACTCCGCCGGCTCTCCCTATTGGGCCTTCAAGGCTTTCCTGGCGCTCGCTGTCGGCGAGACACACCTGTTCTGGACGAGTGAAGAGAAGCCGTTTTCGCCCGCCCGACAGCCAGTCTCCCTCCGTCACCCCGGCATGGTCGTCATCCACGGCAAAGGCGATGTCGTGGCGCTTTCCTCAGGCCAGGAAAACCTCCAGCAACGCTTCGGCACGGAGAAATACGCCAAGTTCGCCTATTCCGCACGCTATGGCTTCAGCGTCGAATGCGACGAGCGCGGTTTCCGGAGCGGCGCCTTCGATTCCACCCTCGCCTTCAGCGATGACGGCCTGCACTATCGGGTCCGCGAGACGAACGAGGAAGTAAAGCTGGCGGGTAACATGCTGTTCTCGCGATGGTCTCCCTCGCCGGACGTCACGGTCGAGACCTGGCTGATGCCGGCGGGTCCCTGGCACATCCGCGTTCATCGCATCGTAACCCCCCGGCCGCTCGAAACAGTCGAAGGCGGCTTTGCCATCGCCAGGCGTGACTTCGAGGTGGATACGCTGTCGTCTGCAGCGGGCGCCGCCCATGCGATCGGCGAGGAGGACTTCACCGGCATTCTCGACCTCGGTTCGACCATTGCCCGCGACGGCATCGCCTACAAGGCACCGCCGAACACCAATCTGATCGTCGCAAAGACCCTCGTGCCGCAATTGCGCGGTACTATCCCCGCAGGAGAGACCATACTTCGTACCGCCGTGCTGGCAGCCCGCGACACGACCACCATAACCGGTGACTGGCTGAAGCCGCCGTCCGCGCCTTTCCTCGACGAGCTTGTCGCGCTGACCGCAAACGCCGTTGTCGTCAGTGCCATGGATGCGCCGGGGCAGATCCCATGAAGCGCCCTGCAATCGCCCTTGCCATGTTGCCGGAGCGCACGCAGCACGTTCTTCCGCCGGAGCTATTAGCCCGGCTTGATCAACTCGGCGTTCTGCTTGATCCCACGCCTATGACAACATTCACGGGCGACAGGGCAAGGCGCCTGCTCGCCGAAACGGAAATTCTCGTCACCGGCTGGGGTGCTCCGCTTTTCGATGCCAACGCCCTTGCCTCCACCCCCAATCTGCGCCTCGTCGCCCATGCCGCAGGCACGGTCAAGGGCATTGTCGGTCCATGGGTCTTCGATGGCGGCGTGCGGGTCACGCACGCGGCGCAGGCGAATGCGCTCCCGGTTGCCGAATTCACCCTCGCTGCCATCATCTTCGCCGGCAAGAGTGTCTTTCGGTTCCGCGATCTCTATGTCGCCCACCGCGACCGAACGCTCACCCATCCGTTACAGGCCGAGCCGATCGGCAACTATCGCCGCGTCGTCGGCATTGTCGGTGCCTCTCGCATCGGTCGCCGCGTCATCGAGCTGTTGCGACCCTTCGACTACGAGATCCTCCTCTACGACCCGATGGTCACCGAAGGCGAGGCAGGCGATCTCCGGGTCGAGAAGGTCGATCTCGATACCCTCTTCAGACGAGCGGACATCGTTTCGCTGCACGCGCCCTCACTCCCGCAGACCCGCCACATGGTTGATGCGCGACGCCTCTCGCTGATGAAGGACGGCGGGACGCTGATCAATACGGCGCGCGGTGCGCTGATCGATGAAGATGCATTGCTCGCCGCGCTGAAGACAGGCGTGATCGACGCTGTCATTGACGTGACGGATCCTGAAATTCCCGGACGCTCCTCGCCTTTCTATGACCTGCCGAACGTCTTCCTGACGCCGCATATCGCCGGCGCTATCGGAATGGAGCGCGCCCGGCTCGGAGAGACGGTGATTGACGAGATCGCTCGCTTCATCGACGGCAGGCCGCTGCGCTACGAGGTACGCGCGCAGGATCTGGAGCGCATGGCATGAGCGGATTCGAGCCGGCACTCTGTACCGTTACCTTCCGCTCCCTTGCCCCGGTGCAGATCATCCGGCTGGCAGCCGAGGCAAATCTTGCCGCCATCGAATGGGCCGGCGACGTGCATGTCATGCCCGGAGACGATAAAACGGCACGAACCGTCGGCGGATTGAGCAGCGCGGCGGGCCTTGCCACCTCCTTCGGCTCCTATGTGTCGCCGCCATTGGACGACATTATTGCGTTCGCAAAGGCGCTCGAAACGACGGTCGCGCTGGGTGCCTCGAACATTCGAATCTGGCCCGGCACCCGCCAGCGCGATTCCGCGGACTATAGCCAAGCCGAGCGACGGGCAGCCGCAGAATCGATCCGTGAAATGGCTTCGGAAGCCGCACGCGCGGGCGTTGCGGTCTCGCTCGAATATCATCCTCAGTCGCTCACCGACACCACCGATTCCGCCGAGCGCCTGATCGATTCGATCGGCCATGACAACGTCTATCTCTATTGGCAGCCCCGCCCCGGCCTCCCGATCGAGGAAGCGTTGGCCGAGATCGCGCGGATTGGCCGGCATGTCTCTCACGTCCACGTTTTTGCCTGGGACCGCGAGCGCAACCGCTTGCCCCTGGAGACCGCCAGCGACTACTGGCGCTCGGTGATCGCTGCGCTGCCCGCATCACGGTGGAAGGGACGACGCTTCGCCATGCTGGAATTCGTCCCGGGGGACGAGCAGACCGCCTTTTTTAAGGACGCCACGACGCTGCATCGAATTCTCAGTGCGCGAGAAGACTAAATGCCGTAAGGCACCGCACCCTCACGCAACAAACGATCACACCGCCTTCAGCACGCGCCCGCTCTGCTCGCTGAAAAGTTCCGGCATCAGGTCGGCAAGCCGGACGCCCGAGCCGCTGCTTGCACTGGAGAGCGCGGCTATTCCGCAGAGTACCGACATGGCGCCGGCGCGCGATCCGGCCCGCTGGCCGAGCGGATCGGCGGCGCCGGGCTTGAAGATCATGTTACGCATCCGGTCGTCGCCGCCGTAATGGCCTCCGGAGGAATGCGGAACGGTGATCCGCTCGACCGCGCGGTTGCCCTCTTCAAAGCTGCGGACCAGCAAGATCTCGTCTGCTGCCGGCGTTTCCCAGGGCTGCGCCTCGAACTGGCGTAGCTCTATGCGTCCCCTCGTACCGTTGAAGGCGATGTGGTGACCTTCGATCGGCTGGAACGTATTCAGCGAATAGGAGACGTGGACGCCGCTGCGGTAGCGGATCGTCGCAACCATCGTGTCCGGAATGTCGATGTCTTCCCGGAAGACGCAACCATCACGAAAATAGCCGTCGATTGCCGATGGCTCCTCGTAGAGCGCGTCGAGGAAGGGATTGGCACCGAGGTCGAGATAGAAATCGCACTCGGCCTTGTGCGGACAGAGCTTGCAGCGCGGGCCGCGGAACGGCCCCTTGCGGCCATACATCTGCAGGTCGCCGAAGGCGCTGATCGCCTCGGGATCGCTGCCGAGATACCAATTGAGCAAATCGAAATGATGCGTTGCCTTGTGCACGAACAGGCTGCCGGAATGTTTCGTATAGGCATGCCAGCGGCGGAAATAGTCGGCACCGTGCGCGGTGTCGAGATACCAGTGAAAGTCGACCGATGTCACCCGTCCGATTTCACCGGCATCGAGCAGCGACTTGATCCGCGCAGCCGTCGGCGCGAAGCGATAATTGAAGGAAACATCGACCCGCCGGCCGGTCCGCTTTTCCGCCTCGGTGATGCGGCGGATCTTGTCTACGGTCGTTGTCATCGGTTTCTCGGTGATAACGTCGGCGCCGGACTCAAGCGCACGGACCACGATGTCGTCATGGGTATCGTCCGGCGTGCACACGATCACGAGGTCGGGCATTGTATCCCGTAACATGGCCTCGAGGTCGGTGTAGATCGGCGCGGCACTTCCGATGATTGCACGCGCCCGCTCGGCGCGAAGCGGATTGCGGTCGACGACCGCCACCAGTTCGACGTGATCCGACCAGCCGGCAAGGAGGTCCCGCCCCCACATCGTGGTACCGCGATTGCCCGTTCCGACCAATGCAAAGCGACGTCTCTGTTCCATGATAGCCTCGTGTTGACATGCTTTAGGAGATTGGTTGCCGCTCAGCGTCAAACGCCCAACATGTAAAGGTAACATACATGTTAGTGGTCAGAATCGAGGAATGTCAAGAACAGAACCGGATTTTACGAAAGCATCTTGTCATTTTTGTATCCGAGTTTCGGCTCATCAGCAGCGCAACCGGAACCGCTCGACGCAAGTCGCGACCACCTCGTCCGCGGGACACTTCCACCAGTTTCCGGCGGAAAATATCTCGACCTCCTGACGGCCGCTGAAACCCGCCTTCTCGATCAGGCGTCGGATGGCCGGTAGGTCAATGACCCCGTCACCCATCATGCCGCGATCGGTCAGCATGTCGGCGGTCGGCACCAGCCAATCGCAGATATGGTGTGCGAGGATCGCCTTCATCCGCCCCGCGCGGGCAATTTGGTTGGCGAGATCCGGATCCCACCAGACGTGATAGACGTCGATCGCGACGCCGACGCCATCGCCGAGCCTCTCGCAGATGTCGAGCGCGTGGCCAAGCGTGTTCACGCAGGCGCGGTCAGCCGCATACATCGGATGCAGTGGTTCGATGGCGAGCGGCATGTTCGCCTGGCGCGCATGCGGCAACACCGCCGCGATACCGTCCGCCACCATTCTGTGCGCCTCGCCGAGATCGCGCGATCCCTTCGGCAAACCGCCGACGACCAGCACCAGGCAATCAGCGCCGAGCGCGGCGGCCTCGTCGATGGCCCGGCGATTGTCGTCGAGCGCCTTGTCCTGCTCCGCCCCGGTCGCCGCCGGAAAGAAGCCGCCGCGGCAGAGGCCGGTCAGGTGGAGGCCGTTGGACTTGACGATCGAGACCGCCTCCTTCAGCCCCACCGTGGCCACCTGATCGCGCCATGGCGCAATCGACGTGACACCGTGCTTCAGGCAGACGTCCACGGCCTCAGCGAAGCCGCACTGCTCGCGAATGGTTGCAAGATTGATGGATAAACCCTCGACCGGCATGCTCGTTTTCCTCCCGAGATTTCCGTTATGATCGTGTCATCGCCGACCAGTCCGGTTCGACTGACGAACCGAGGCCCCTTGCGGCCAGCGCCGACGCGAACGCGACGCGCCCACCCCGGATGGCGAGCCGAGCGCGGCCGTTCGACATGTGATAGAGGTCGCCGTGATCGTTCAGATACGCTGCCTGCTCCTCCTGAGGCGCGCCCACCATCCCGTCGACATAATGATAGCCGTTGCGCTCGACATGCGTCGCGCCGATGAGTGCCGCAAGCACGAGATCCTGCTGCAGCGCCAGCCCTGCCTGGGTCGTCAGGTCCTCCGCCGACATGAAGTAGCGATCGGTTCTTTCCTCGCTGTTCCACCTGGCAATGCGGGCACTGTTGAGGAGCGAGCGATAGAAGCCCTTGCAGGACTTGGTCGAAATGCCCGCGTAGCCGAGCGCCTTCGCCTCGACGAAGGAACCGATATCGGCATCCGACTCGTCGATCTCCAGCGGGATGCGGCAGGAAATGTCCGCAACCGATCGCGACAGCGCCTCGGCGCGGGCGATCGGCTGCTCAAAGAACAGGATCGAGCTGCGTAGCCGGGCGAGGCGCGGTTCGGCCGCAATCCGGTCCAGCAGGTCCGCGACGGCCTCGCTGCCCTCGAATTGTTCGTTGCCATCGAGCGTCGCCACGCAGCTCTCGGTCGCCGCATCGAGCACTTCGGCAATCCGGATCAACCGTCCAGTATCCTCTGCCGGGCGGCCGGAGACCTTGATCTTGAAATGGCGATGGCCATAGACGGCGATGACGTCCTGAAGCGTCTGCGGCAGGCCGTCGCCGATACGCGCGCCCTCGGCGATATCGGCCGCGGTCAGCGCATCGGCGAGACCGATCGTGTGACGCACGGCCATCGTCGCGGCAGGGGCGAGACTTGCGAAGTAGCCGTTCAGATCGAAGCCTCGCAGGTCGGGTGCTGTCGCCGCGTCGATGCCCAGACGGTTGAACCGGACTGCCTCGGCGACACTCAGCCCATCGAGGCGGCAGACCGCATCGATGAGGGCACGATCGATGAGCGCCAGCCCGTAGGATGCAACGAGCCCCGGCAGCCCCTGCTCCGCCGCACGGCGGTGATGCTCCCCTTCGATTGCCGCATGCAGCGCGAAAGGCGTGCCACTTCCGGCGTCGCGATAGGCGCCAATAGCAAGTCGAAGGCTCGTGCGCAGTTGTTCGACATTGTCGTCCGGCGAAAGCACGGGGCTCTTGTCGAACCATTTCGGCATCATCATTTCCGCCGCCCTGCCGATGGCGCTGCGCCCCGACCTATCGCTGATACGCACGCGGACAAAGGCCTGCGGCGCCGCCTCGACGCGCGCAGCGCCGAAGCGGAAAGGGAAGCGGAAGCGGACCGAGCGTTCGAAGACCGCCGCTTCTTCGAGCCTGATCTCCATCATACCGGTCCCCTTCGCCTTCAAACGACGCCATGCACGGCGAGAACGTGGCGCATGCGCTCTGCCGCCTGCTCCGGATCGGCAAGGACGCGAGCCCGGTCGGCGAGACGGAACAATTCGGCGAGATGCACGAGCGACCGGGCACTCTCCTGGCCGCCGATCATGGTGAAATGGTGCTGAAGGCCGTTGAGATAGGCTAGGAAGACGACGCCCGTCTTGTAGAAGCGCGTTGGCGCCTTGAATATGTGCCGGGAGAGCGGAACGGTCGGCTCGAGCAGATCGAAGAACGAGCGCTGACGGTCCGCGCCAAGCGCCGCCATGGCCGCGGAAGCGGCGGGCGCGATGGCGTCGAAGATCCCGAGCAGCGCATCGGAATGCCCCTGCTCGTCGCCGGCGATCAATTCGGCATAGTTGAAGTCGTCGCCGGTATACATGCGCACGCCCTTCGGCAGGCGTCGGCGCATCGCGATTTCCTTTTCCTTCGACAGCAGCGAGACCTTTATACCGTCAACCTTGGCCGCATGCGCCACGATCACGTCGAGGCAGGTTTCCATCGCCGTCAGATGATCGCGATTGCCCCAGTAGCCTTCGAGCGCCGGATCGAACATCTCGCCAAGCCAATGGATGATCACCGGTTCGCGCACCTGCGACAGGATGCGGGCATAGACCTTGATGTAGTCGTCAGGGCCGCGCGCGGCAGCAGCAAGGGCCCGGCTCGCCATCAGGATGATCCGGCCCCCGGCAGCCTCCACTGTCTCGATCTGCGCCTCATAGGCCCTGATGATCGTATCGAGCGTCACGTCCGGTCCCGGTGCAAGATGGTCGGTCCCGGCACCGCAGGCAATCAGGGCGCCGCTGCGACCGCGCGCTTCGGCAAGCGCGCGCCGGATCAGCTCCTGCGCCTCCGCCCAGCCAAGCCCCATGCCGCGCTGGGCGGTATCCATCGCCTCGGCGACACCCAGCCCGAGGTCCCAGAGCCGATGACGAAAGGCAAGCGTGCGCTCCCAGTCGATCGCCGGTGTCAGCCAGGGGTCATTGTCGGCCAGCGGATCGGCGACCACATGGGCTGCGGCAAAGACGACACGCGGGAACGATTTCGCCTCCCGCCGCGCAAGCGGGATCGGCGTTCCGGTAAGCGTGTAGGGTGTAATGCGGCCGCCGAGCGGCAGGTTGATCGTCACCATCGCCTAGAACTCCAATGCCGGCACGTCGAGCCAGCGGCGCTCGGCCCAGGATTTCAGTCCCAGTTCGGCAAGCTGCACGCCCCTGGCGCCCGCTTCGAGCCCATAAGGCCATGGCGCATCTTCCGCGACATGGCGCAGGAACATTTCCCACTGCACCTTGAAGCCGTTGTCGAAGACTTGCGTGTCTGGAACCTCGTCCCAGGTCTTGTAGAAGTCGATCGTCTGCGGCTGGTCCGGGTTCCACACCGGCTTCGGTGTATTCACCCGGTGCTGCGTCCAGCATTTTGTCAGTCCTGCGACCGCCGAGCCATGGGTGCCGTCGACCTGGAACGTCACCAGATCGTCGCGCCGGACCCGCACCGCCCAGGAGGAGTTGATCTGCGCGATCACGCCACCGTCGAGCTCGAACGTCGCATAGGCAGCATCATCGGTGTCGCAATTGTACGGCTGCCCACCCTCGTCGACGCGTGCCGGAATGTGGGTGGCACCAAGGCAGGACACCGCCCGGACCTCGCCGAACAGGTTGTCGAGCACGTAGCGCCAGTGGCAGAGCATGTCGAGTATGATACCGCCGCCGTCACCCTTGCGGTAGTTCCAGGACGGCCGCTGCGCCGGCACGCCCCAATCACCCTCGAACACCCAGTAGCCGAATTCGCCGCGCACCGAGAGAATCTTGCCGAAAAAGCCCGAGTCACGCAGAAGTGCCAGCTTGCGCAGGCCGGGCAGAAACAATTTGTCCTGAACGACACCGTGTTTCAGGCCGGAGGCGCGCGCTTTGCGGGCGAGCTTGATCGCGACTGCAAGATCGTCCGAGATCGGCTTTTCGCAATAGACGTGCTTGCCGGCATCGATCGCCCGGCTCAAAAGCTGCGCCCGCATCAGCGTCGTGCCGGCGTCGAAGAAGATCGTATCGTTCGGATTGGCAAGTGCTGAAGCGATATCGCTCGACCAGCGGGCGATGCCGTGCTTGCGGGCAAGCTCCTCCATCTTGGCGGCGTTGCGACCGACGATGATCGGATCGATCTCAAGGCGCTCGCCCGACTTCAGTATCAGGCCGCCCTGATCCCTGATGGCGAGAATGGAGCGTACAAGGTGTTGATTGTATCCCATGCGTCCGGTGACGCCGTGAAGAATGATCCCGAGACGTGCCATTGATTCCTCCCCTGCCATCGTCGAGCTGAAGGGGCGACTATGGCCTTTGCTTCAGCCGGTAACTAAACAGTTACTTGATGACAGAGAGACCACGCACTTGTCAACAAAAAAAATAACATGTTTGGAATTATCGGCGGATTGAGGCGAGCGTCACATGCACGATATGATGTTCCCACCGGCCGACATTCGCAGGCTCGATTAGGTCGCGCCCGAAGATCGTCGACAGCGTGTACTGATTGGAAAGATAGAAATATCCGAGCGAGGCGATCGTCAGGTAGACGTGAAGAGGATCGGCATCCTCGATGAAGGTGCCCTCGGCTTTTCCACGCTGAAGCAGGTCGGCGAGTTCGCCGATCAGATGCGAATGCAGCTCGCGCAGGCGCTTCGACTGGCGAAGCCAACGCGCCCTGTGCAGGTTCTCCGTCCCCAGCAGGCTGAGGAACTCGGGATTGTCGAGAAAATAACGCCAGGTGAATAGGGAAAGCTCGCGAATCCCGTCTTCCGGGCTCCGATTTGCAAGATCCAGCGCCCGCTCCGCCGAGCGGATATTGATGTAGGCTTGCTCGAGCACGGCGAGATAAAGCTGCTCCTTGTCCCCGAAATAATGGTAGAGCATGCGCTTGTTGGTGCCTGCTCGTTCGGCGATCGCATCAACACGGGCGCCACCCATGCCGTTGCCCGCAAATTCCACCGTTGCAGCATCCAGAATTGCCGCTCGCGTGCGCTCGGGATCGCGCTGGTTCGCGCGCTCCGACACGCCACGGCGACCACGCCCAGTTCGACCAGCCTCGCCGCTTCCATCCATCCGAGCACCCTCTCCATCGACACATTTGCAATAGCCGCACCGATCATATTGTAAAATAAATTTACAAGATAATGATAGATCGCTAAACAGGTGCTTGACACCTTCCATACTTTCCAACATAACTTGTAACCAATTAGTTATTTGTTGCAAGGGAAATCAAGGGGACTGCTGGGAGGCGGCCCCAATGAGGAGGAGGAGCAGATGACGCCACGCGTAAGCAGACGGAATTTCGTTGCGGGGGGAGCAGCGCTTCTATCGCTCGGAGCACTTGGCGCGGGCAACGCCCTCGCCCAAGACTCTCGCCTTCGGGTTCTTTGGTGGGGCTCGCAGGCCCGTGCCGACCGCACCAACAAGGTCTCGCAACTCTATCAGACCAAGAATGCCGGCACGTCGATCAACGGCGAGTTCCTCGGATGGGGCGACTACTGGCCGCGTCTTGCCACCCAGGTCGCCGGGCGCAATGCGCCGGATGTCATCCAGATGGACTATCGCTACATCGTCGAATATGCCCGCCGCGGCGCTCTGGCTCCACTGGAGGCCTATGTCCCGGCGAAACTCAAGGTCGACGACTTCGACAAGTCGCAGATCGAAGGCGGCAGCGTCGACGGACATCTCTATGGCATCAGCCTCGGCGCGAACGCTGCCGCGACCGTACTCAATGCGTCGGCCTTCGAGGAATGCGGCGTCGATTTGCCGACGCAGGCAACGACCTGGGAAGAATTCGCCCGCATGGGCGCAGAAATCACCAAGGCGGGCAAGCGCAAGGGCATGTACGGCCTGGCCGACGGCAGCGTCAACGAGCCGCTGTTTGAAAACTGGCTGCGCCAGCGCGGCAAGGCGCTCTACACCGTCGAAGGCAAGATCGCCTTCGATCTTGACGACGCCACCGCATGGTTCGACATGTGGGCGAAGTTCCGCCAGGCCGGTGTCTGCGTTCCGCCGGATGTCCAGGCGCTCGACAAGAACGATATCGAGACGAACACGGTATCGATCGGTCGCTCCGCCGCATCCTTCGCCCATTCCAACCAGTTCGTTGGCTATCAGGCGATCAACAAGGACAAGCTCAGTCTCACCAACCACATGCGCATCGAAGCGGCCTCGAAGGGCGGTCACTACCGCAAGCCGTCAATGTTCTTCTCCATCTCGGCCCAGTCGAAGGCCGTCGATCAGGCCGTCGCCTACATCGACTTTTTCGTGAAGAACCCGCAAGCCATAGAAATCCTCGGCGTCGAACGGGGCATCCCGGAATCGGCTGCCATGCGCGAGGTTGTCGCGGCGAAGCTCGATCCGCAGGGCAAGATAGCGCTCGACTATGTCGCCGGTCTCGGCGATCTCGTCGGCAAGCTGCCGCCGCCACCGCCGGCAGGTGCCGGCGAGGCAGAACTCGCCCTGCGAAGCATCGGCGAGCAGGTCGGCTTCGAGCAACTTTCGCCCGCCGACGGCGGCAAGGCGCTCGTTGACGAAATCGCGCGCATCGTCGGACGAGGCTGATCGGCATGCACAGCGTGACGCGCACCGCCACGACGGCCATTGCCGTGCACGGGCCGCGGCCAGTGGTGAAGGCTAAGGGGCGCCTTGCGCGCCTCTGGGCCGCCAACGGTCCGGGCTACATGTTCCTCCTGCCGTGGCTAATCGGCTTCTTCGGCCTGACGCTGGGGCCAGCCCTTGTCTCGCTGTACCTTTCCTTCACGAACTTCGACCTCATTCAGTCTCCGGAATGGACAGGAATGGCGAACTATGTCCGGATCGCCACCGCCGATCCGAAATTTGCCGCAGCCATGAGCGTCACACTCACGTATGTGGTGCTTTCCGTTCCCTTCAAGCTGGCTTTTGCGCTGCTGGTCGCAATCGCGCTCAATCGCGGCATCAACGGACTGACCCTCTACCGGGCGATCTTCTACCTGCCGTCACTGCTCGGCGGCAGCGTTGCCATCGCGGTTCTCTGGCGGCAGCTCTTTGCCGGCGACGGGCTGGTCAATGCAGCACTCAGCCAGTTCGGCATCGAAGGGCCAAGCTGGATCTCGCATCCGAACTATTCGATCTACACGCTGGTTGCGCTGTCGGTCTGGCAGTTCGGCTCGCCGATGATCATCTTCCTCGCCGGTCTCCGGCAAATCCCGACCGACATGTATGAAGCCGCAAGCCTCGACGGGGCCTCGAAATTCCGCCAATTCTACAAGATCACCCTGCCCCTGTTGACGCCGGTCATCTTCTTCAACGCCGTGGTACAGACGATCGACGCGTTCAAGGCTTTCACCCCGGCCTTCATCATCTCGGGCGGCACCGGCGGACCGATCAATTCGACGCTGTTCTACACGCTCTACCTCTATCAGGAGGCGTTCGGAAACTTCCGGATGGGCTACGCCTCGGCGCTTGCCTGGATCCTCGTCGTGATCATCGCGATCTTCACCGCCTTTTCTTTCCTGACATCGCGCTATTGGGTGCACTACGATGACTGACATTCCGATGACTGCCGTCACTGCTCCGCCCCCGCCGTCAACCGGACGCAGCCCCGTCGCCAGCGCGCTGATCCACGCAGCCCTGATCGCCGCATCGATCGCCATGATCTACCCGCTCCTGTGGATGGTCTCGGCGTCCGTCCGGCCGGAGGACGAGATTTTCTCCTCGACCTCACTCCTGCCGTCGTCGATCGATCTCGGCTCCTATGTCCGCGGCTGGTTCGGCCTCGACATTTCCTTCGGGCGCTTCTTCTGGAACTCGCTCGTCGTCTCGGTGCTGACCGTGATCGGCAACGTCGTCGCCTGTTCGCTCGCGGCCTACGCCTTCGCGCGGCTTCGGTTCAAGGGCCGGAACTTCTGGTTCGCGATCATGCTCGGAACGCTAATGATCCCCTATCACGTGACGCTGATCCCGCAATATGTGCTGTTCCTCAACCTCGGCTGGGTCGATACCTACCTGCCTCTGATCGTCCCGAAATTCCTGGCCTCGGACGCCTTCTTCATCTTCCTCATGGTCCAGTTCTTCCGGGGCATCCCGCGTGAGCTTGACGAGGCGGCGATGATGGACGGCTGCAGCCCCTGGCGCATCTACTGGAAGATCATGGTGCCCTTGTCGCTTCCGGTTCTGGCAACGGCCGCGATCTTCTCCTTCATCTGGACCTGGGACGATTTCTTCGGTCCGCTGATCTACCTCAACGACATGAACAACTACACGATCCAGCTTGGGCTCAGGACTTTCGTCGACTCGAGCAGCACGTCCGACTGGGGCGGCCTGTTCGCCATGTCGACGCTGTCGCTGGTGCCGGTGTTCTTCTTCTTCCTGTTCTTCCAGCGGCTGCTCATCGAGGGCATCGCGACGACGGGCATGAAGCGGTGACACGATCAATCTGAACGCAATCAATGATCCCCCGGGGATTGACCGAAGCCATGCATGTAAGGTGTCTGTATCGATGGGTGACTTGCGTTTTGCAGCCGTTGGATTGAACCACAGCCACATCTATGGCCAGGTCAACTGCCTGCTGCGTGCCGGAGCAAAACTTGTCGGCTTCCACGACGAGGACGATCAGCTTGCTGCCGAGTTCTCCGGTGTGTACCAGGACGTACCGCGCAAGACGCTCGAAGCGATCCTCGAGGACAGGACGATCGGCCTCGTCACATCGGCGGCGATCTCCGCGCGCCGCGCCGAACTTGCGATCTCGGTCATGCGCCACGGCAAGGACGTGCTGGTTGACAAGCCCGGCATGACCTCGCTGGAGCAGCTTGCCGCAGTAAAACGCGTCCAGGCCGAAACGGGGCGGATCTTCTCGATCCTCTATTCCGAGCATTTCGAAAACAGTGCTACCGTCAAGGCTGGCGAACTCGTCGCTAAGGGCGCGATCGGCGAAGTAGTCCATACCGTCGGTCTCGGTCCGCACCGGCTGCGGCGCGATACACGGCCGGACTGGTTCTTCCGCCGCGCCGACTATGGCGGCATCCTGACAGACATCGCTTCGCACCAGTGCGAGCAGTTCCTGTTCTTCACCAATGCGAAGGACGCCCGGGTGCTGTCGGCCAGCGTTTCCAACCACGCCAACGTCGACCGGCCGGAGCTGCAGGATAGCGGCGACATCCACCTCTTGGCGGGCAAGACCACCGGCACGATCCATGTCGACTGGTTCACACCGGACGGCATGCCGAGCTGGGGCGACGGCCGTCTCTTCATCATCGGCACCGCCGGCACCATCGAGATCCGCAAGACCGTGGACCTCGCAGGCCGCGAAGGTGGCAACCACCTGTTCCTGACGGACAGGACCGGTGTGCGGCACTTCGATTGCTCGGCGCTGGAACTGCCCTTCGGCCGGCAACTCGTCGCCGATATCCGAGACCGGACGGAAACCGCAATGCCGCAGGCCCGCTGCTTCAAAGCCATGGAACTGGCGTTGACGGCGCAGGAGATGGCCGAGACCAATCAGGAAAGACAGTGAAATGAGCATCAGGACAGTCGCTGTCGTCGGTTGTGGCATTGGCAGATCGCACATCGTCGAAGGCTATCTTCCACACCCCGACAAGTTCCGCGTGGTCGCGATCTGCGACCTCGACGAAACGCGGCTGAAGCAGGTCGGCGACGAGTTCTCTATTGCCCGCCGCACGACCGCGTTCGACGAGCTGCTTGCCGACGTCACGATCGACATCATCGACATCTGCACGCCGCCGAGCATCCATCTCGGCCAGGTGGTCGCGGCCCTTCGCGCCGGAAAACATGTGATCTGCGAAAAGCCGCTCACCGGCTCGATCGCCGGCGTCGACGAGATCATCGAGGCGGAAAAGAACGCCAAGGGCGTGCTGATGCCGATCTTCCAGTATCGCTACGGAGACGGCATCGAGCAGGCAAGGCGCATCATCGACGCCGGCATCGCCGGCAAGCCCTATCTCGGCTCGGTCGAGACCTTCTGGCTGCGCATCCCGAAATACTACACCGTTCCCTGGCGCGGCAAATGGGCGACCGAGCTTGGCGGCGTCCTCGTCACCCACGCGCTGCACCAGCACGACATGCTGACCCATCTGATGGGGCCGGTCGCCAAGGTCTTCGGCCGCGTCGCAACCCGCGTTAACGACATCGAGGTCGAGGATTGCGCAACGGCGAGCCTGCTGATGCAAAGCGGCGCCCTTGTCTCGCTTTCCTGCACGCTTGGTTCGCAGGAGCAGATCAGTAGGCTGCGCCTGCATTTTGAAAACGTGACATTCGAAAGCAGCCATGATCCCTATGCGCCGGGCAAGAATCCGTGGAAGATTGTCGCAGCGAACGACACCGTGCAGGCAAGCATCGACGCGCTGCTTATCGACTGGAAGCCCGTCGCGCCGCGCTTCACAACGCAAATGAAACATTTCCACCGGTACCTCAGCGGCGAAGGTCCGCTGCCGGTGACTAGCCGTGACGCCCGGAAGGCGCTGGAGCTGGTGACGGCGATTTACCAGTCGTCCGACAGCGGTTCGGAAGTCACGTTGCCAATCACATCGGACAGTCCGAAATATGCCGACTGGCGCGCTAGAACACGCTAGCGACGCCCAGGCGATTGAACCAACTCCGCCCGAGCAATTCGGTGCGGCGTCAAAACACCGGGAACGGTCCAAGGGAGGATGTGGACGATGTCGACGAGTGTAGTCCTGGAGAAGGTTGAAAAGCGTTACGGAACGTTCGGCGTCATCCATGGCATCGACCTCAATATCGAGCCCGGAGAGTTCGTCGTTTTCGTCGGGCCATCCGGATGCGGAAAGTCGACGCTGCTGCGCATGATCGCCGGTCTCGAGGAGATCAGCGGCGGCGCCCTGCTGCTCGACCGCGAGCGCATGAACGAGGTGGCGCCAGCCAAGCGAGGGATTGCCATGGTGTTCCAGTCCTACGCGCTCTATCCGCATATGTCGGTCTACAAGAACCTGGCCTTCGGCCTTGAGACGGCGGGCTACAAGAGAGCCGAGATCGAGCCCCGCGTGCGTCGTGCCGCCGGAATTCTGCAGATCGAGAAGCTGCTTGAGCGCAAGCCGAAGCAGCTTTCGGGCGGCCAGCGTCAGCGCGTCGCCATCGGCCGGGCCATCGTGCGCGAACCGCGCATCTTTCTTTTCGACGAGCCGCTGTCCAACCTCGACGCGGAGTTGCGCGTGCAGATGCGTGTGGAAATCTCCCGCCTTCACCGCAGCCTCGGCAACACGATGATCTACGTGACCCATGACCAGGTCGAAGCCATGACCATGGCCGACAAGATCGTCGTGCTCAACGCCGGTCGCATAGAGCAGGTCGGCCCGCCTCTGGAGCTCTATAACCGCCCGGTCAACCGCTTCGTCGCCGGCTTTATCGGCAGCCCCAAGATGAATTTTCTCGATGCCCGGCTCGAGGCTTCCGATGGCGAAGGCACGATGATGAGCGTTGGCGGCAACGCCGTCCGCTTGCCGCGCCGCCTGAACGCCGGCGCCCCCGGCGACACGGTCACCTTCGGCATCCGGCCCGAGCACCTGGTGGCCGAACGCGAGGCAGGGATCGCGCTCGGCACCGTCAATGTTGATCTCGTCGAAAACCTCGGCGGTGCGACGATGCTCTATACGACGACGCCCGACGGACAGGCGCTGACGGTGGCTCTCGACGGCCAACAGGACGTGCAGCGCGGCGCCAATCTCAAGGTCTATTTCGATCCGGCCCGCTGTCACGTTTTCGCCGCCGACGGCACCGCGATCTAGTTCCAGGACTGTCGGGTGGTTGTCCGTCGGGCAGCCCCTCAGACAAGTGCACTGTCGTCGAAGCGATGAACGGCGGCGCCTGCGACAGGGCTTTGGGCAACGAAAATTCCGCTGGCGAGACTGCCGGCTGGCGCACCGGCAGGCCGCAGCGAGGTCACGATCATTGTCCTCAGCCCCGGACCTGCGAAACACGGCATCGTCGGCGCGCCAACCGGAAATGGATGGCGCTCGACGATCTCGCCGTCCGGTGAGAACCGGTTGAGTACTCCGGCCGAGACACCGGCGCTCCAGTAGAAGCCCTCGCTGTCGATGGCGGCACCATCCGGCCGGCCGGTGGCCTCGTCAGGGGTGGCAATGCGGCGGCGATCGAAGAGGAGGCCTGTCGCCGCGTCGAAACGCCACCGGTCGATCCATTGCGCGCGGGAGTCCGAATGGAAGAGAAGGCTACCCTCGGCAGTCCAGGCAAGCCCGTTGGAACATATGATACCGTCGACCTTGCGCTCCACGGCGCCCGTCGGTGTCACGCGATAGAGGGAGGCAACCGGCCGCCGGTCCGCGACCTCATGCATGGTTCCGACCCAGAAGGCGCCATCGGGACCGACCTTGCCGTCGTTGAGCCGCGTATCGATCCGTTCCGCCTCGATGCTGGCAACGATCCTGCAGGCTTTTCCGGCGTCCGGATCGAACAGGATCACAGTGTCGCGAAGTGCTGCTATCAGCAGGCCGGAGCGGGTAAGGCCGATGCTGCATACCTCGCTGTCGAAGGTCCACAAGATAGGACCGGACCCGTCGAGTCCCACCCGATAGAGAGCCTTTCCTGGAATGTCGACGAAGAAGAGGCAGTTGCGCCGATCGTCGTAGACCGGACTCTCCGCAACGCCGAACTCGTCGTCGAGAAGGCAGGTGAATGTCAATTTATCATACATGATTGATCAAAATCGCCCCAGATATCGTTTGCTCCACTCGATACGGATCACCTGCATCCAGCATATGAAAATAAAAGATATTTGTCTCCACGAAAAACGAAGGTCGGCTACTTGCAACAGATAATCTTGTAAACTAAAATTACAAATAGCTTGCAAGGGAGATTTCCATGAAAACCACGCCCGTCACCCCGGAAGACCTCGCCGCCTCGGTTCTTTCCGTGCCGCCTTTGTCGCGCGATCCGGCTGGGCTGCCGCTCGAAGGCGAAAACCGCAAGCTAGTCGACTGGCTTCATTCTGGCGGCGTCACGACCTACCTTTATGGCGGCAACGCCAATCTCTACAATTTCGGTGTCGCCGGCTTTGACGGCCTGCTCGACATGCTGGAGGCGATTGCGCCCGACGAGAGCTGGATGATCCCGTCGATCGGCGCCGATTTCGGCAAGGCGGCCGACCAGGCGGCCGTGCTTCGCGGGCGCGACTTCCCCACTGCCATGGTCCTGCCGCTCTCATTCCCGGCAACGCCGCAGGGCCTGGCCGCCGGCATCGGCAAGCTCGCCGACATCGCAGGACGGTCGCTGATCCTCTACATCAAGAACGAGGGCTACGTGTCCCCGGCCGACGTCGCCCGCCTGTTCAACGATGGCGCCATTTGCACCTTGAAATATGCGGTGGTTCGTCCAAACCCGACAGATGACTCCTATCTGCAATCGCTCCTCGATACCGTCGGGTCCGGCGCGCGCATCATCAGCGGCATCGGCGAACGTCCGGCAATCGACCATCTCGAGATGGGCCTCGGCGGCTTCACGTCAGGCTCGGTCTGCATCGCGCCGCACCTTTCGATGGCGATTCTGCGCGCCTGCAAGGCTGGCCAGACCGCCGAAGCGCGGCGCATCCGCGAAGCGTTCCTGCCGCTCGAAGATCTGCGCGACGCTCATTCGCCGATCCGCGTACTTCACGAAGCGGTTCGCCTCGCGGGCATCAGCGAAACCGGACCTATCGGCGATTTCCTGTCGAATCTCGACGGAGACGAGCGTCTTGCCGCGATATCGGCCGCGGCTTGCTTCTTGAAGACGGCCAGCGAGGCTTTCGCCGTGCCGGCATCGAAGGCCGCGGCGCGAGGTTAAGATGATCCGGTCAGAAGTCCCGGTGAGACCCAACGATACGGGCGCGCGATTCCGTGAGGTGGTAGCGCATGTAGAGGCGCGCGAGATCGCTATTCTGGCTGGAGATCGCCTGGAGGATCTTGCGGTGCTCCTCGATCACCCGCCGCCGCCGCTCGTCGGAACCTTGCCGCGTCAGGCTGAGCGCCATGCGCATCGAGCCGCTGAGAATGTCACGCAATTCCCGCAGCAGGCGGGGAAAAAGTTCGTTGCCGGCCGCGTCAGCGACAGCGAGGTGGAAGGCGAAGTCCTCCTCCCAGCCGGTATCGCCCTTGCTGAAGGCCGCCTCGAGCGCGCCAAGCGCATCGGCGATCTGGCCGAGCTGCCGCTTGTTGCGGCGCGCAGCGGCAAGCGCGGCGCATTCGGTCTCGAGCGCCAACCGCGGCTCGAAGGCCCTGAGATAGGATGCGATCTCGGCCGAGGCGGCGAAGTCCGTCAAATTCTCGGATGGCCGCGACTTGACGAAGGTGCCGATGCCCTGGCGCGAAACGACGAGGCCATCGGCCTGCAGCCGCATCAGCGCTTCGCGCACGACCGGTCGCGACACCTCGAAGTCGTGGCAGATATGAGCTTCCGACGGGAGCTTGTCACCCTCGCCCAGTCGGCCGCTGGTGATCTGCTCGAGGATCTGTCCGTAGAGCACATCGGCAAGGCGTTCGCGCCGCGCCGGCTTCAGCTTCAAAATCGCTTCGTTCAATCTGCACCCGCCTGTCTATTTTGTGGACAGGCAATTTAGACGAACCATTCGCGCATGCAAAGGAGGCATCCATGGCCGAACGCAAAAAGCCGGAAGATTTACGCAGCTTTCGCTGGTTCGGCGCCCATGATCTGCGCTCTTTCGGCCATCGTTCACGCGCCTATCAGATGGGTTACGAGCAGGCGGAATTCGCCGGAAAACCTGTCATCGCGATTATCAACACCTGGAGCGACATCAACCCCTGCCACACGCATCTGCGCACCCGGGCGGACGAGGTCAAGCGTGGCGTATGGCAGGCCGGCGGCTTCCCGATCGAGCTGCCCGCCATGTCGCTTGCGGAAACCTACGTCAAGCCGACGACCATGCTCTACCGCAATTTTCTGGCCATGGAAGTCGAGGAACTGATCCGGTCGCATCCGGTTGACGGCGTCGTGCTGCTTGCCGGTTGCGACAAGACCACGCCCGCGACGATTATGGGCGCGATCCAGGTCGACTTGCCGACAATCCTCGTTCCGGCTGGGCCAATGCTTCGCGGCAACTACCGCGGCCAGACGCTCGGTTCCGGATCCGACGTGTGGAAATACTGGGCGGAAAAAGAGGCGGGCCGCGTCAGCGAAGTGCAATGGGCAGAGATGGAACGCGGCATCGCCCGCTCCTTCGGCACCTGCATGACCATGGGTACGGCCTCGACCATGACGGCGCTCGCCGACACACTCGGCCTATGCCTGCCGGGCGCCTCCTCGATCCCGGCGCCTGACGCCGGTCATTCGCGCATGGCGGCGCTCTCGGGCCTCAGAATCGTCGATATGGTCTGGGAAGACCTGAAGCCATCCGATCTGCTCACCGAAAATGCCTTCGAAAATGCCCTCGTCGTCCACATGGCCATGGCCGGGTCGACCAATGCCATGATCCATCTGATCGCGATGGCGCGCCGGCGCGGCATCAATCTGACACTCGATGATTTCGACCGCGTGTCGGAACGGGTGCCGGTCCTCTGCAACATTCGTCCGACCGGCACCTTCCTGATGGAGGATTTCTACTATGCCGGTGGTCTGCCGGCCCTGTGGAAGCAGCTCGGGACACTGCTCAACACCGACGAGCGCACAGTATCGGGCACGCTCGGCGAGACGATCGCTCGCGCTGAGGTCCATCTCGCCGACGTCATCCGGCCACTCGATAAACCGGTCGCGGCACGCGGCGGAACGGCGATCCTCAAGGGTAACCTGTCGCCGTCAGGCTGCGTCATGAAACCCGCGGCCGCCGATCCCTCACTCCTGAAGCACCGAGGCCCTGCGCTTGTCTTCGACGACTATGATTCGATGACGAAGGCGGTCAACGACGAGGACCTCGATGTCACCCGCGACACGGTGCTGGTCCTGCGCAATGCCGGACCGGCAGGCGGCCCCGGCATGCCGGAATGGGGCATGCTGCCGATTCCGCGCAAGCTGCTGAAGCAGGGTGTGCGCGATATGGTACGCATCTCCGATGCCCGCATGAGCGGCACCAGCTACGGCGCGTGCATCCTGCACATCGCACCTGAAGCCTATGTCGGCGGGCCCTTGGCCGCCGTCCGGAATGGCGACATCATCGCGGTTGACGTCGCATCCCGGAGCCTGACGCTGGAGGTGCCCGACGAGGAGATCGCCCGCCGCCTTGCCGCCTGGACGCCGCCTGTGCGGGACTACAGCCGCGGCTACCTTAAAATGCACGCTGAAAACATCCAGCAGGCGCCCGACGGCTGCGACTTCACCTTTCTCCAGTCCGCATACAAACTGCCGGAACCGGAGATCCACTGAAGATGGCCGCATGAATTCTACGCGAGCCCGCTTCTCTGCCGCGCGGCGGTGGTCGTGCAATGGGATGGCGCTACCCAGTGCATCGCAGCGCCATCGTGATCAAGGAAATCGTGCTGCGGGCACGTTCCGCTTCGATGCCGAGTTCGAATGGGCTGCCAAGCTGATCGCCGAACGCCGCATCAACGTTCGCCCGATCCTGACCGCCCAGATACCGATGGAGCGGCCGTCGAGGCCTTCAACCTCGCAAGTGACCGCACGAAATCGATGAAGGTCCACGTGGTTTTCTGTCCCCCGACCCACAGCCGGCCCCCTACCCGGGGTGAATTAGCGGTGTCTTGCTCGCGTTGAAAGGAATCGAACTGCAGACCATGTCATTTGCCGTCAGTTGGTTCACCAAGAAGTTACTCCACGTCCGCGGCGGCATTCTGTCAATATACCGGAGACACCCTGCGCGTTCCGATAGCACCGGCCTCATTAATTCAGCCATCAAGCAGAGGTGCATCGCAGTTCATAGCACAAATCGGTCCTTCCCGGGGCAAGCCATCCACCCAACGCAGCGGACAGCTTGTTCCGAAGAAGTCCGTGCAACTCAGTTCTTGACGGTGTCTTCGAGGAAGAACCTGCCGAGCGGGTTCTGGTCGAAGTTCTCGATGTTCTTGCGCGAAACGTTGATGTAGGGGCTGTAGTAGAGATCGATCCAGTGGACGTCGTCCTTGGCCATCTTCTGGATATCGACATACATCGCCTCACGCTTGACCGGATCGAGTTCGAGGCGGGCGGCGGCCACCAGATCCTTGACCTTGTCGTTCTTGTAGCGCGTCATGTAGTTCAGGTTGGTGTCGTGACCGAGAACGAAGGTGGTCTTCTGGTCCGCGTCGAGAATGTCGTTGGTCCAGTACATAACCGAGATATCGTAATCGCCGGCCACCAGCATGTCCCAGCTCTGGCTCGGATCGACCTTCTGCAGGTTGACGGTGACACCAGCCTTCTGAAGCTGCTGCTGCAGGAGAACGGCGATCTGCTCGTCGACCTCGTTGCCGGCATTGACGATGTAGTTCAGCGACAAATCCGACGCTCCGGCCTCCGCCAGCATCGCCTTGGCCTTTTCCGGGTCATACGGGTACTGATGGTTGGCATCGTAGTGATAGAGCGAGCCCTTCGGGATATAGGAATTGGCGACTTCGCCAAGCCCGAAGGTCACGGTATCGACGATCGCCTTCTTGTCGATCGCCATGTCGAGCGCCTGGCGGACTTCCTTTTTTGCCAGCGCGCCATGCTCATGGTTGATCAGCAGATGATCTTCGCGGGTCGAGGTATCGATGTGGACCTCAAGGTTCGGATCCTTCTTCAGCTCCTCCACGCGCGAAAATGGTACAAAAATCGCTGTATCGAGCTCGCCAGCCTGAACGTTCAGCATGCGGGTGTTGTCGTCCGGCACAGAGATCCACTCGACACCGTCGAGCTTCACCCGATCGGCCTGCCAGAAATTCGGGTTCCTTTCGAGGATGACGCGGTCACCGCGACGCCATTCCTTGACGGTGAAGGCGCCGGACGATGCGGTCGGCTTTTCGGCGAAAGCTTCCTCGCCTTCGGCTTCCAGTGCCTTCTTCGACAGCACCGAAACGTTCGGCAGCGCCAATGTCGACAGGAACGGGGCGGATGGCGTCCTCAGCTTGACGACCAGCGTGCGGTCGTCGGCGGCTTCCGCCGTTTCGACGATCTTGTAGCTGTCGCTCCACAGCGAGCCTTCATTGTCGCGAATGCGCAGCAGGCTGAAGGCGGCGTCTCCGGCGGTGATCGGCGAACCGTCGGAGAATTTCGCGTCGCGGATCTTGAACGTATAGGTCAGGCCGTCATCGGACACCGTCCAGCTTTCGGCCAAGCCGGGCTCCAGCTTGGTACCGGTCTTGTCGACGCGGATCAGCACGTCGAAGACGTTGGAGAAAACCCAGTTATCGACGTTCTGCGCCGACTTGATCGGGTCGAACGTGGTCGAGTCCTCGCGGCGTCCGATGGTGAGTACCCCCGCGGCTTCGGCGATGCTTGCTCCGAATGTGACCACGGCAAGCACCGTGGCTATGCTTAAAGTCTTCCATTTGCTTTTCATGGTCACTGTTCCCTTTGTTGTTATTGCATGCTGATGAGTGATCGGCGTCGAAGGACCGGCGGCGCCTTCGGCTCGCTCCGCGGCGGCAAATCTCCTTGCGGCAATGGTTTGTCCGGGTCGATGTCGGGAATGGCGCTGATCAGCGCCGCCGTATAGGCGTGGCGCGGGCTGGCAAACACAGCGTCGCAGCGGCCTTCCTCGACGATTTCGCCGCGATACATAACGACGACCCGGTCGCAGAGATTGCGGACGATGGCGAGATCATGGGCGATGAAGAGCAGCGCCAGGTTCATCCGCGCCTTGAGATCGCGAAACAGCTCGATGATCTGCGCCTGGATGGTGACATCGAGGGCAGCCACGCATTCGTCGGCGATGATCAGCTTCGGATCAACGGCGAGCGCCCGCGCAATGCCGGCACGCTGGCACTGCCCGCCGCTCATGCTGCGTGGACGGCGGGTCGCGAATGCGCGGTCCAGTTCAACGAGATCGAGCAATTCGCCGATCCTATCCGGAATGCCCAGCGGCGGCGTGTTGCCCTGCACCGTCAGAACTTCGGCGAGCATGTCGCCGATGGTCAGGCGCGGGTTGAGGGCGTTGTAGGGATCCTGGAACACCATGGCCGCCTCGGTCCGCAGCTTTGCCAGTGTCTGACGTCTCTGTTGGGCAAGATCGGATCCCTCAAAGCTAATGTGGCCAGACGTTAGCGGCGTGAGCCCGAGAATGGCGCGGGCCAACGTACTCTTGCCGGAACCACTTTCGCCAACGATGCCGACAGTCTCGCCCGGCATGATCCGCAAGCTGACACCATTGACGGCGGCGATGTGTATTTTGCCTTTCTTGAAAAGACCCAGACCGGGCGTCGGAAAACGCACCACCAGATCGTCGATTTCCAGTAGGGGTCGTGCGGACATTTGCGGTGCGGCCTGCGTGACCGCCATCAAGCCGCCCTCCTCCGGCATCGACGGATGGCTTTTCAACAGGCTGACCGTATAGGCATGCTGCGGCTCGGCAAGAACGCGGCGTTTGGGACCGTGTTCCAGAAGCTTGCCGTTGCGCAGCACGGCGATGCTGTCGCAGGTCTGGGCGACGATGCCGAGGTCATGGGTGATCAGGATGATCGACAGACCGCGTTTGTCGCGCAAGTCCATCAGCAGACGCAGGATCTGCGCCTGGATGGTGACGTCGAGCGCCGTGGTCGGCTCGTCGGCTATCAGGATTTTCGGATTGCAGGACAGAGCCACCGCGATCATGGCACGCTGGCGCATGCCGCCGGAGAACTCGTGCGGATAACTGTCATATTGGCTCTCGGGATGAGGAAATCCGACCTGGCCGAGGATATCGACCGCAACAAGCCGTGCCTGATCGCGGCCAAAGCCCTGATGATAGCGGATACCTTCGGCGATCTGGTCGCCAATACGCATGACAGGATCGAGATGGCTGGTCGGGTTCTGGAAGATCATGCCGATCTCCACCCCGCGCACTGTACGCATCACATCTTCATCGAGCGCCGTCAGTTCCCTGCCCCCGAGCAGAATGGAGCCGCCGGTGATTGCGATCGCGGGGGACGGCAGAAGCTTGACGAGCGCGCGGCAGATCATGCTCTTGCCGGAGCCGCTTTCGCCGACCAATCCGAGGATTTCGCCCCTGGCGAGGTCGAACGAGACTGCATCGATGAGCGTGCGGGTTTCGCCGTCGATCGAAACTGTTATCGTCAGATCGCCGATGGAAAGAACCGGGCCGGTCATTCGTTCACTCCTAGCCATTCGCCGAGACCATCGCCCAGCAGGCTAAAGCCGAAGGCCAGTACGACGATGGACAGGCCGGGAAACAGCGTGATCCACCAGGCCGTGGTGATGAAGCTCTGGCCCTCGGCAACCATGACACCCCATTCGGCGACCGGCGGCTGAACGCCGAGGCCGAGATAGCTGATCGCCGCGCCATTGAGCAGCACCAGCACTGCATCAGACATGGAAAAGACAATGGAGCCGGCAACCGCATTCGGCAGGAGGTGGCGGAACATGATGCGAGCGCGGCTGAAACCAAGGCTGACGGCGGCCACCGCATAATCGCTGCTTTTCAACACCAGCATCTGCGCTCGGATCAACCGCGCATAGGAGACCCAGCCGACCAGGGCCATGGCGATATAGAAACTCGACAGTCCCGGGCCGAGGATGGCGATGATCGACAGCATCAGCACGAGAAAGGGAAAGGCGAGGACTATGTCGACCAGCCGCATGAAGACCGTATCGACGATGCCGCCGAAGAAGCCCGCGACCGTGCCGATGAAGGTACCGATGAGAAACGGAAAGATGACGCCGATGACGGCGATCTGCAGGTCGATGCGGGTGCCCCAGATGACGCGCGAGAGAATATCCCGGCCAAAATTGTCAGTGCCAAAGGGATGGGCAAGCGAGGGCATGGCGAGACGGACGGCAGCATCCTGATAGATCGGGTCATAGGGTGCGACCAACGGCGCGGCGAGAGCGACAGCCAGGAATAGTCCGAGGATTCCAGCGCCGATCGTCCATGTCATATGCCGGCCGAGAAAACGGCTCCAGGGCACGTTCATGCGGGTGGCCGTAGCAGCTGAGGTCATAGCCGGACCCTCGGATCGAGACTGACCGTGACGATGTCGGCGAGGAAATTGACCAGCACCGTGGCGCAGGCAAAGACCATGGCGACACCCTGCACCACCATGTAGTCGCGCGAGAAAATGGCCCGCACCAGCAGCTGCCCCATGCCCGGAATGGCAAAGACCGTTTCGACGACGACGGTGCCGCCGATCAGCCAGCCGATATTGACGGCGAGCAGATTGACTGTCGGCACCAGCGAATTTGGCAGGACATGCCGCCGGAAGACGATGTTTTCCGGCATGCCACGCGCTCTTGCCGCTGTCGCAAGATCGGATTTCAACGCGACGATCATCGCCGCCCTCAGGCTTCGCGTCAGCACCGCCGAGAGCGACAGCGCGATGGTCAGGCTTGGCAGGACGAGATGCGCCAGCTTGTCGCCGATCGTTTCGCCATAGCCGGACACCGGAAAGATGCCGAGCCGGACCGAAAACAGGATGATTAGCATCAGCGCCAGCCAGAAGGGCGGAAAACCGATGCCAAGTGTCGAGACGATCCGCACCGCATGGTCCGCAAGATGGCCGCTGTTGCGCGCGGCGATCGCCGACATCGGCACCGCGATCAAGATAGACAGGAGAACGCTCGTGAGGACCAGGGTCAGTGTCGGCTCGATGCGGGTGGCGATCAGCTTCAACACGTCGATCTTGTACAGGATCGACTTGCCCATCTCGCCCTTGCCGAGATTTTCGAGAAAATAGAAATATTGCAGCCACAGCGGCTCGTCGAGGCCGTATTGCGCCCGGATGCGGGCAATTGCCGTCGGTGTAGAGCGGGCGCCCAGCAGTACGCGGGCCGGATCGCCGGGAATGAGCCGTACCAGAATGAAGGTGATGATGCTGATCCCGAAAAGCACCGGCAGGAACTGCAGTGGCCGGAACAGAACGAACCTATAGCGGTGCATGCGCGTGCACCCCTTTCTGCCACCGGATCTCAGCCGCCATCGACTTTTGTGTCGTCATCACGCCGTCCCGCGTCGTGACAGGAAATCAAGCACGGCCGGATAATACGACTGCGGATTCTCGTAGAACGGCATGTGGCTCGCGTTGGCAAACACCTTTAACTCCGCATCCGGTAGACCGAGCTTCATGCGAAGCGCGCAGGCCGGCGTCAGTTCGTCGTGTTCGCCGCAGGTGATCAGAACCGGGACCGTAATTTTCGGCAGGTCCGCGACGCGATTCCAGTCCTTCAGGTTGCCGGTGTAGAGAAACTCGTTCGGACCCTGCATGGTACCGTAAGGACCCATGTTCCAGTCGTCCAGCGACCGCTTGACCGGGGCCGGCCAGACAGAGAGGCGGCAGACGTGCCGGTAGTTGAGGATGGTGATCGCCGCCAGATATTCCGGATGATCGATCGTCCCCTGCGCCTCGTGCTTCTGCATCATGGCAACCGTTTCGGAACCCAGGGCCGCGCGCAGGCGTTCAAGTTCCTGAACCAGATGCGGCATGTCGGCGACCGTATCTTCGAGGATCAGCGTTTTCAGGTTTTCCGGATAGGTCAGCGCATAGTCGATGGCAAGCCAGCCACCCCAGGAATGGCCGAGCATATGCACCTTGCCGAGGTTCAGTGCCTTGCGCACCGTCTCGGTCTCCTCGACATAACGGCCGATCGTCCAGAGGCCGGCATCCGCCGGACGGTCCGACGCGCCGGTGCCGAGTTGATCGAAGGCGACGATGCGGTACCCCTCGTCGATGAGGCAGGAATGCGCCTCGCGCAGGTAGTCGCATGGCAGCCCCGGTCCGCCGTTCAGGCAGTACACCACCTCGTCGCCGGTTCCGAAGGAATATGCGACGACCTTGAAGCCATCAACCTCGACCTCATAGCGCTCGTTAGGCTCGATCTCCCGCCACATCCCAGTCTCCGAAAAAATCGCTTGCCCATCTTTTGAGCATGGCTAATTTTTAGCGGAATATCGGTTCTGCGCCAGCTATAAGAAGTGATAGGATCGCTCCCGACAGGTTCAATCGCATATATGACTTGGAGTTCAGCTATGCTTGACGACATCGGTGAGATCAGACAGCGTTTCTCGGCGGAGGCGACGCTTGAAGGCCGCATCGATCAGGTGTTTGAAGCGATGAAACGGCTGGGTTTCGACGCACTGATCTACGACTATACGCCGGTGCCTTATGATCTTGCCGGTGACCTGATGATCCCGTCGCTGTTGAAGCTTCGCAACATTTCCAACGACATGCACGAATACTGGTGCGAACGCGGCTATTTCCGCATCGACCCCGTCCAGCAACTTGCGTTGCGCACGACGACACCCTTCTTCTGGAACTACGACAGGAATGCCGGCACGCTGATCAATCGTTTCATGAACGAGGAGACGGCGCCGGTGGCGCATTATCTGCGCGAACGCGACATGTCCTGCGGCGTGACGGTACCAGTGCACATGCCGCGCGGCGACTATGCCACCGTGACGGGCCTACGTATCGGCGACAAGCGCGATTTCGAACGGGATGCCGGCCATGCGCTTGCCGATTTTGGCCTGCTCGCCCATGTTTTCCATGAAACCGCCTATCCGGTTTTTGACCGGGACGCGCGCGCATCGACGACGATGCGGCTGACCGAACGCGAGCGGGAATGCCTGCGCTACTCCGCCGAAGGCCTCTCCGCCAAAGAGATTTCGCGGATCATCGATCGTTCGGTACCAACCGTCGTCATGCACCTCAATGCGGCGGCGAAGAAACTCGGCGCCAAGAACCGGACCCAGGCCGTGGTGCGCGCCACCCACTATCGCCTGCTCGACGACACACCCTATTACTTATGATAGCTGCCGATCCTGACGCACCCGCATTATGGTTTCCCCATCTTGAGCGAACGGATGGAGAAGAACGTGGCGACGGTGGTTGTTGAGGAAGATTTCATGCCATTTCGCGAATTCCGGACATGGTATCGCGTCAGCGGATCGCTCGATTCTCCCCTGCTGCCGCTGGTGGTCGCCCATGGTGGCCCCGGCTGCACACACGACTATGTCGATTCCTTCAAGGATATCGCAGCCCTCGATGGCCGCGCCGTCATCCATTACGACCAACTCGGCAATGGCAACTCCACGCGGCTTCCGGAGAAAGGCCCGGACTTCTGGACGGTGTCGCTGTTTCTGGAGGAACTCGACGCGCTTTTGAGCCACCTCGGCATTGCCAGCCGCTATGCCTTCCTCGGCCAGTCCTGGGGCGGCATGCTCGGCGCTGAACACGCCGTGCGCCAGCCGGAAGGGCTGAAGGCACTGGTGATCGCCAATTCGCCGGCCAATATGCACACCTGGGTGGCCGAGGCCAACCGCCTGCGCCGCGACCTGCCGCAGGCCGCGCAGGATACGCTGCTGAAGCACGAGGAAGCCGGTACCCTGACCGACCCGGACTATATCGCCGCCTCGCGGGTGTTCTACGACCGCCATGTCTGCCGTGTCGTGCCCTGGCCGCCCGAAGTGGCCCGCACCTTTGCGATTATGGATGTGGACAACACCGTCTACCGCAACATGAACGGCCCGACCGAATTCCATGTCATCGGCACGATGAAGGACTGGACCATCGAGGATCGCCTGTCACAGATCTCCGCTCCGACCCTGTTGATCTCCGGGCGTCATGACGAGGCAACCCCGGAGGTCGTTCGCCCATACGTGGAAAATGTTCCCGATTGCCGCTGGGTGGTGTTCGAAGACTCCAGCCATATGCCGCATGTCGAGGAGAAAGCCCTTTGCCTTGCGACTGTCTCGGACTTCCTCAAGCTGCATGACGAAAGTTGAATAAGTTGATAATTTCGTTTCCGGCGTACGTACAACTATCAATCAGCTCCGCGCGCGGCGACCCACGCATTGCGTCCGAACCAGATCTGCATTGGCGCGTTAATTAGGGCACCGATTTGCGGAGAACTAAAGTGAATCGCTTTCTTTTTCGAATGGCTGATTTTCTTTCTCGCCCTCCCGGCTTTTATTTCGTTATCGTGGCGATGGTTGGCAGCACCGCCCTGGTGCCTTTTGGCTTCACAAACGTCATCACCTATGCTCTGTCGGTCGCGGCAATCGTGATCACCAGCGCCGTTTTGGTCCAAGGCTATCGCGACACCGCGGCAATCCACGCCAAGCTCGACGAAATCATCGTGCCAAATGCGTGAGACCCGGAATGAAGTGGTCGGCCTCGAGCACGAACAGCCCGAGCATATCGCGGCGGCAGTCGAGCGGCTCGCACAGGAAGCTGACAAGCAAGACCCAGCCAATCGGGAGACCCCTTTATAGTGGAATTGCATATACTCGACGGCAGTATCTCTTCGGTGCGCCAGCCTATCCGCGCGGGTACCGACGTGAAGGTGCTCGGCTTCCACAAGGCGAGCGCCGATACCGCAGACAAGTTCGCGCTCCACGACAAGGACGCGCGGTAGGCAGCCAGCCCCTCGTTGGGTTGACCAACCTTCTATTGTCCGGTGACCCGGCAACAGCGCATGGTCCTCGTGGATCAAGCGAGCGTTCCGTTAATAGTGTCAGGTTTTTCAAGAACTGTGACCGCAGTTCTCATGATCGGGAAGGTCCGCCGGCCACGACCCGAACCCATCGGAAGCCTTAGGCCGCAACGGCGACGCGTTGTGTCACATGGGCTCTAACGGCTTCGCGCGCTTCGGAAGCCGACGAAAAGCTCCTGCCATCAAGCTCCATGACATCGTATTTCACTGCCATGAAGGCAAGGCATCCGTCACGCGGTATAAGAACACCAACCGGGACACCCTGGTATTCGACAACCTGCTTCATCACTGAATTCTCCGTTCAGGGCGCAATACTGATTGGCACGGATACGAGCGGACGCGGTTTGCGTCACATTCGATCTCGACAACCATGCACCTTCTGGATGGAAATGAGAGACAAGGTTCTTGTGAAAATATTCAAGATACTCTCCTCCTCATCCCGGGTCTGACCTATCGGCTAACAGGGTTTGAAAGTACATTACATGTCGGGTTTGTCAATTCGATATCAGAAGATAGTAGAATGAAATTTCAATAGTATGACATTTGGTGAGTTTTCTAGGAACTGCGTTCCTTAATGCCCTTTTGCAACGCAACATAATTCCGTGCGGCGCAATAGACCCTGCAGATGGATCAGTCTGCTGTCTGCAGTCAACGAAGCCGCAATTGGCGATCATGTGCGCCGCTTCAGGATGAGCAACGTCCTATAAGCGGAGTGGCTAATCTCGTTGCATTCGCGCTGCCGATGGTCACACATCAGGGGCCCGATGAAAGAGCGGTTGCACCCGCACGGGCGACCCGCAGCGGAGCGCCGAGACCGGGACAATTTTGTTGCGCGAGAAGATCCCAAAGGGACCGGGGAAAACCGTTCCGGACAAAGGTTGCGGCCGATCCGGACGGCCCTAATGAATCCTACGCCGGGTGCTGCAGAGAGATGGTCGCGTGAAATCAGCCACTTTAATGCGGACTGGGAATGAATTTGTTCCCAAAGGTAACGTCGGGGACATTTCTGCCGCCGAACTGTGATTCCAAAGGTCCTGTCGCAAACCGATTAAGCATCTCCGGGCCGAACGAGCCCGATTTCGTACGGCCAGGAGAGTTCTTGAAGATGGCGAGGCTTTAAGATTCAGGCGAATATTCCGCGCAAGCGGCCCCAAATGCCTTGCCCCCGGTCAATATGCTTCGCCCGGATATAGCGCCCGACCTTTGCAGCGCTTACTATCGCACCAAAATGACAGGAGCAGACAATTCTGTGCAACTGCCTGTCGGACAGCTCGAAAAACCGCTTCGCCTCCCCGTAAGTGTCGTTCTCCAGCCCAGCTGCCCGAAGGAGCGGGTCACTTAAGGCAACGGAGATCGCCGAATTGTTGCAACGGATAGCCGCTCGCACCGTCGCTGGCTGATATTCGGTCTCTTGCAATGTCGAAAGTACCCGGGAGGGATCCCCTTCGAGAAGCTCCACCCATCGTTGGAGACGTTTGTCCCGCGGCATGAGCTGAGGGTAATCCTGGCCGATCCTGGCGAGGGTCTGCAGTTGATCGAGTCCATGGTGCTTCATATCGTCCTCCCGACGAGTGATGCTGACCTCCATGCCGATCAAAGGCAGGTTGTATTCTGATCGGCGGTTATAATTTTAGAGCTATGGCAAATACCTGCAATATCAAGAGCTATCGTCATGCTGGCTGAGGACAATTTGTGCTAAACTCGCCGGATGAGCGCCTACTACATCTTTCAAGAGAATTTGCACGACCCGGCAAAATTCGAAGCCTATCGAAAGGTGGTCATGTCGACGCTGGCGCCGTTCGAGGGAAGGATCATCGCCCGAGGCGGCGAACTCACCGTGGTCGAAGGCGAGTGGCCATTCGATCGGACAGTGATCCTGGAATTCCCCTCCCGGACTGCCGCTGAGGCCTGGTACAACTCTCCCGCATATCAGGTGATCCTACCACTCCGTCTGCAAAGTATGATGTGTAATGCGATCTTGATTGACGGAGTGGGATAAAGCCCTGAAATGGATAAAAATGCCGCCGATGCCGGACCAGCGCATCCGCTACGTCGATGCGCTAGCCATCGAGGCTACATAATCCACCAGCGGTCACCGTGCGCGGTGCAGTGCTGATTGACAGGCTCGCACACGCGTCAAGCCACCCCAATGTGAATGATGTTGCCCATGACTCGTGTCGGCTATGCCCGCGTCAGCACGACTGATCAGGATCTCGATATCCAGATCGCCCGGCTCAATGCTGCCGGTTGCGACATCGTCCGATAGGTGACTGGATCAGGCGGCGCTGAAGTTTCGTTAATCTTGATGCGATTGAAGCCAGGACAAAAGCCATTAAGGAAGGCCTGAAATCTAAGGCCACGCAACTCAAGGAAGCTGTCGACGAGAAGGTGGAGAAGCTTGGCGACAAGTCTCCGACCAAACGCCGCAACTTTCTGGAGATCTTCGACACGACGGTGCCTGACCCAGTGGAAGTTGGCATGACAGCCGAATGACTATGAGGCGAGCGAGGCATTTAAATGGATCGCCTTGGTTAGGCCGAACGCTCGTTAACGTGCCCAAAGCAGCTCGCGGATCGTCCTGAAATATTCACCTCTGCGGTTCATTTCAGCCTGCAACGCTGCTATAGGTTGAAGGGAGTGGCGACCCGAAGCGGCCGTTTGATATGGTCTTCGTGTGGCTCAGCACCAAAGGTTGATCCCGATGAGATCCGGGACAACGATCTGGAGTTACTGCAGAAACAGAAAAAACAGCGGGGTTACGATCAGTGCCGGTCGCGGGTTCTTCTCCGCGTCGAACTTCGTTTGAGAATCAGCAGGTTGCGCTTCGCCAGCGAGGGGCCAACCTTCGGTGCTGATTCACACCACATCTGCCTTGGTGCACTTTTTTACATGCTGGTTCGAAAACGCACGGCTCAATACGTCACAGCTTCCCCATAGCGGTCGCCGCCCAGCGGCGACCGGATTTTAAAGCCGGATATCCCAAAGGGAAAGTCTGGCTTCCAGGAGCACGTCCTCAATCTCCGGAAGGCCAATATCGCGACGCATGCGATTTGACAGGTGCGAGACCTGGTTCGTTTGACGACGCCTCAGGGCGGCCCGAAGCAACGCAACCACGGTCTTCCAGACGCCGAATTTCAGGTACAGCTCATCCACAGCTGCCGTCAGGGTATCAACAACTAAAAATTGGGTTTCGCTCATGATTTTCTATCCCGGCGCTATCACGCAACCAGGTCCTCTCGAAGGTCAAAAAAGACGTGCGAATGCAGATGCTGAAACGAGAACAGTCGTTTCGTCAGCCGGTCACGTCAGGTCAGTTGGGGAAATGCCAAGTGGCAAACGGGCTTAAAAGCCTCGGGAGCAAGATCGGCTTGGGGTAGATGCGCGACGCATCGAAACCATGAGAGCCGGTCCGTCAGAGAGGCGCACAAACACTCGAATAGATATCATCTCATGCCCTCCTCTGCTTTAAATTGCGAGCAAGACCAAGATACATGAGGTTGCTTGATCGGCAAGTACAGAATTTCTGCTTGTAGAAACCTCACAGGATCCGTTGCAGCAATGCAACACTAACCCCGATGATGCTCGCTCCCCCTTAAGCCGCCACTCTGTTTCAGCGCGCTGCGCCGTAGCTCGGCTTGTTGCCGTCGGCTGTCGAACACTTGAGCTTGTTCGGCTCACTCCGTTGCTTGTTGCATAGCGCTCTGGCCAAATGTGGCGGACACATCGCTGACGCTCGGCGATGTCGGTGGCCGCGGTGATCCTTGTTGTCGAAACCATCGTGACCGGCGGGCATGTGATCCTTGCCGGCCGAGCCGCAAACTCTTGCGCACCCCTCCGCTGGCGTCATCCATGTCACAGCCGCCTCGAGGCTTCCGTGGTGCCCTGATCCTGGCTCTGCATCCCATGCGAAATTCGTGAACAGAAAACCAGCGTTCCCAGGGGGGAACGCTGGTTCTGATGCCGACGCATTGAAGAACAAAGCGTCGATTGGTGAGGCTTTGTTGGGGGAAGAAAGGCCTCAACCTTCCTAAAAGACACCGAGACCAATTTGGTTCCACCATGTCCTAGCCGGCATCGTTGTACCGGGCATTGAAAATCCGGGAGGAAATCATGAAGAAACTGATCAGACCTCCCGTATCCCTGTTCTTGTCGCTCGGCGGGGTGGCGACCACGCAGACAGCGACGGTCGTCGTTCCGGCGAGGTCAGGACCTATGCAGTTCAGGAGGACGGAAGATGACAGTGGCTCGGCATGCAAACTGCCGGGAGCTTTCGACATCGACTGGCGGCGCCATGCCGGAGCCGGTACGATCTTCCTCAATCTCATCCACGACGTCGACAACTGCGCGTGACCGATGGATATGCGCGGCGACACAATCGCCAAGGACGGCACGAGATGCTCCCGCTACCAAAGGGGCCTTTGCCGTTGCCGTGCACTTCGTGGCTGCGGAGAAGGGTTAGACTGCTAGATAAGCCGAAATGACTGCCGCAATCTGATCCGAATTCAGAGCCGCCATCTGGGAGTCTATCAAAGCGTCCAGTTGTTTGCTGGACAGGCTCGCGATGTCTCCCGTTGACAGCCCCGCTACACCAGTTGAGCTAAGAGACGCAACATCGTCCGTTGAGAAGGTTGCCAGATCGTCCGTGGTCAGTGCCGCTATTTGCGCTGAAGTCAGGGCACTGACTTGGGCTGATGTCAGAGCCTCAGCCTGCTCCGTCGTCAAGGCGGCAACGACCCTGGTGCTCAATCCCGAGACCGCACTCGAGCTCAAGGCGACGATATGATCGGTGGAAAACTGGGCGATGTCGTCTGTGCCGAGCGCTGCCGCCTGCATTGCGTTCAGAGCGCTGACCTGCGACGTGGACAACGCCGCAATTTGGCCAGTGCTCATCGCCGCCACCTGGTTGTATCCCAGCGAACCAATCTGACTTTTGCTCAAACCGGCAATCTCGTCAGGGGAAAGGGCCGCTATAACATCCGTGGATAGTCCCTTAATGGCATCCAAGCCGATCAACGCGAGTTCGTCGGTTGAGAACGTTTCCAGATCCCCCGTGGTCAGGCCCGCGAGCCCATCCGCACTCAAAGCGGCAATCTGGCCGGTGGAAAGCGCTTCGATCTGCTCGGTACTCAAGGCGCTAACCTGATCGCTGCTTAGGCCCGCAATGCCCTTCGTGCTCAAGGCGGCAATCTCGGCAGTGGAGAACGCAGCGACAAAGTCCGTGGACAATCCGGAAATGCCATCCGAGCTGATTGCCGCAAGTTCCTCGGTCGAGAATGTTTCCAGATCTTCCGTGGTTAGGCCAGCGAATGCATCCGCACTCAAAGCGGTAATCTGGCCGGTGGACAGCGCTTCGATCTGCTCGGGACTCAAGGCACTGACCTGATCGCTGCTCAGGCCCGCAATGCCGGCCGGGCTCACGGCGGCGATCTGGTCGATCGAGAGAGCCGCTACCTCGTCAGTACCCAGGGCTGTAACCTGTTTGGAGCTGAGAGCGCTGACCTGCTTGGTAGACAAGGCTTCAATCTGGTCGGTGCTCAACGCATGGATCTGGCCAGTGGAAAGGCCTGCAATGCCTGCCGTGCTCAAGGCGGCAATCTGGTCCGTCGAAAAGGCAGCTATCGTGTCTGTGGACAACCCCGAGACGGCACTCGAGCTGATCGCCGCGATATGGGCGGTCGAGAAGGCTTGCAGATCGTCGGTACCGAGCACAGCAATCTGCTTCCAACTCAGCGCAGCAACCTGCTCGGTCGACAAGGCCTCAATCTGGTCGGTGCTCAACGTATTGATCTGGCCGGTGGAAAGGCCCGCGATGCCAGCCGTGCTCAACGCGGCAATCTGGTCCGCCGAAAAGGCGGCTATCGTGTCCGTGGACAATCCCGAGACGGCACTGGAGCTGATCGCCGCGATATGGGCGGTCGAGAAGGTTTCCAGATCGTCCGTACTGAGCGCCGCAATCTGCGTCGAGCTCAGCGCAGCAACCTGATCGGTGGACAAGGCCTCAACCTGGTCGTTGCTCAACGCATTGATCTGGCCGGTGGAAAGGCCCGCGATGCCAGCCGTGCTCAAGGCGGCAATCTGGTCCATCGAGAGAGTCGGTATGTTGTCAGTGCCCAGGGTTGCAATCTGTTTGGAGCTGAGAGCACTGAACTGCCAGGTCGACAAGGCCTCAATCTGGTCGGTGCTCAACGTATTGATCTGGTCGGTGGAAAGGCCCGCGATGCCAGCCGTGCTCAAGGCGGCAATCTGATCCGCCGAAAACGCCGCTATCGCGCCCGTGGACAATCCCGATACGGCACTCGAACCGATCGCAGCGATATCGGCGGTTGAGAAAGTCTCCAGATCGTCCGTGCCCAGGGCTGCAATCTGCGTCGAACTCAGCATTGCAATCTGGGCAGCGGTCAAGGCCTCAACCTGGTCAGTGCTCAAAGCAACGATATTTGTGGTGCTCAGGCCCTTGATGCCAGCCGTGCCCAAGGCAGCAATCTGGTCGGTCGAGAGGGCCGCCATGTCTTCGGTATCCAAGGCTGCAACTTGTTTGGAGCTGAGAGCGCTGACCTGGGCAGCGGTCAAGGCCTCAATCTGGTCAGTGCTCAACGTATCGATCTGGTCGCTGGAAAGGTCCGCAATGCCGGCTGTGCTCAACGCGGCAATCTGGTCAGCGGAAAGGGCGGCGATGAGGTCTGTCGACAATCCCGATATAGCGCTCGCGCTGATCGCCGCGATGTCGTTGGTAGAGAGGGCCTCGAAGTCGTCCGTTCCCAGGACCGCGACCTGTGTCGAGCTGAGAGCGCCGACCTGGGCAGTTGTCAAGGCCTCAAGCTGGTCGCTGTTCAAAGTAACGATCTGTGTAGTGCTCAGTCCCGCAATGCCAACCGTGCTCAGGGCCGCGATCTGGTCGATCGAGAGAACCGCTATGCCGTCAGTACCCAGGGCTGCAATCTGTTTGGAGGTGAGAGCGCTGACCTGCCTGGTAGACAAGGCCTCAATCTGGTCGGTGCTCAACGCGTTGATCTGGCCAGTGGAAAGGCCTGCAATGCCTGCCGTGCTCAAGGCAGGGATCTGGTCCGTCGAAAAGGCGGCTAGGGTGTCTGTGGACAATCCCGAGACGGCACTCGAGCTGATCGCCGCGATATCGGCGGTTGAGAAAGTTGCTATGTCATCCGTGTTCAAGGCAGCGACTTGCTTTGAACTGAGGGCGCCGATCTGAGCAGTGGTCAAGGCCTCAACCTGCACAGAGCTCAACGTGACGATATCTGTGGTGCTCAGCCCCGCAATGCCAGCCGTGCTCAAGGCGGCAATCCGATCGGTCGAGAGTACCGCTACATCGTTCGTGCTCAAGGCAGCGACTTGTTTGGAGCTGAGAGCGCCGATCTGGTCAGCGGTCAAGGCCGCAACCTGGTCGGTGCTCAACGCATCGATCTGCTTGGTGCTTAGTCCCGCAATGCCAGCCGTGCTCAGGGCGGCAATCTGGTCGGTCGAGAGAGCTGCTATTACATCTGTGGACAGTCCATATATGACATCCGCGCTGATCGCCGCAATGTCCTTGGTCGAAAAGGCCTCTATATCGTCTGTATCAAGCACTTTAATTTGTTGGGAGCTGAGAACGCTGATCTGCTTGGTTGATAGGGCCTCAATCTGCTCGGTGCTTAGGACGTCGATCTGCTTCGTGCTCAGTCCGGCAATGCCAGCCGCGCTCAAGGCGGCAAGCTGGTCGGTCGAGAGAGCTGCTACAACAGCTGTGGACAGGCCCGACATGGCGCTCGAGCTGATCGCCGCCATGTCCTTGGTCGAGAAGGTTGCTATGTCATCCACTTCCAGGGCAGCGATCTGTGTCGAGCCGAGAGCGCCGACCTGGACGGTTGTCAGGGCCTCAACCTGGTCGGTGCTTAGAGCAACGATCTGTTTGGTGTTCAGTCCCGCAATGCCAGCCGCGCCCAAGGCGGCAATCTGATTGGTCGAGAAGGCCGCTAAATCGCTCGTGCCCAAAGCTGCGACCTGCGCCGAACTCAACACTGCAACCTGCTTGGTGCTCAAAACGGCGATCTGGCTGGTGCTGAGGGCGTCGATCTGGTCGGTGCTTAGTCCGGCAATGCCAGCCGTGCTCAGGGCGGCAATCTGGTCGGTCGAGAGGGCTGCTACAACAGCTGTGGACAGGCCCGACATGGCACTCAAGCTGATCGCCGCGATGTCCTTGGTCGAGAAAATTGCTATGTCGTCCGCTCCCAGGGCAGCGACCTGTGTCGAGCCGAGAGCGCCGACCTGGGCAGTGGTCAAGGCCTCAATCTGGGCGGTGCTTAGAGCAACAATCTGTTTGGTGCTCAGTCCCGCAATGCCAGCCGCGCTCAGGGCGGCGATCTGCTCGGTCGAGAAGGCCCCTAAATCGTTTGTCTCCAAGGCTGCGACTTGCGCCGAACTTAGCACTGCAACCTGCTTGGTGCTCAAAACGGCGATCTGGCTAGTGCTCAGGGCGTCGATCTGGTCGGTGCTCAGTCCGGCAATGCCAGCCGTGCTCAAGACGGCGATCGTGTCGGAGGACAATGCAGCAACATTGTCTGTGCTCAAGGCAGCAACTTGCGTCGAACTCAGTACTGCAATCTGTTTGGTGCTCACAACGACGATCTGCTCAGTGCTCAGGGCGTCGATCTGGTCGGTGCTCAGACCCGCAATGCCAGTCGTGCTCAGGGCGGCAATCTGATCCGTCGAAAGCGCGGCTATCGTGTCTATCGACAATCCCGATATGGCACGCAAGCTGATCGCCGCGATATCATCGGTCGAGAAAGTTGCTATATCGTCCGCATCCAGGGCCGCAAGCTGTGTAGAGCTGAGAACACCAATCTGTGCAGAGGACAAGGTTTTAACCTGGTCGGTGGACAAGGCTTCAATCTGATCGGTGCTCAGGCTCTTAGCGGCCTTCGTGCTCAGGGCGGCAACCTGGTCGGTGGAAAGGGCCGCGATGACGTCTATCGACAATCCCGATATGGCACTGGAGCTGATCGCCGCGATATCATCGGTCGAGAAAATTGCTATATCGTCCGCATCCAGGGCCGCAAGCTGTGTAGAACCGAGAACAGCAACCTGTGCAGAGGACAAGGCTTCGACCTGGTCGGTGGATAACGATTCAATTTGATCGGTGCTCAGGCTCGTAACGGCCTTCGCGCTCAGGGCGGCAACCTGATCGGTGGACAAGACGGCGACATTGTCCGGGCTCAAGGCAGTGATTTGCGTCGAGCCCAACATCTTGATCTGTGCAACGGAAAATGCCGCAGTCTGGTCGGTGGACAAGGCGCTGATCTGCGTGGTCGTCAGGCTCGCGACCGCGCTGATGCTAAATGCAGCAATCTGGTCAGTGGAAAGGGACGTGATAACATCCGTGGTCAAGCCTGCTATGGCTTTATTACTGATCGCTGCAATATCGGCGGTCGAAAATGTCGCTATGGCGTCCGCCCCCAGGGCCACAAGCTGCGTCGAGCTCAGCGACTTCACCTGTAAGGTGGATAGCGCCGCAGCCTGGCCGGTCGACAAGGCAGCGATCTGTGCGGTCGTCAAACTCACGACCGCACTCGTGCTCAAGGCAGTAATGTGATCGGAGGAAAGCGCGGCGATAACGCCCGTGGTCAAGCCCGCTATGGCTTTACTACTGATCGCTGAGATATCGGCGGTCGAAAATGTCGCTATGTCGTCCGTCCCCAGGGCCGCAAGCTGTCGCGCGCTCAGCGATTTCACCTGTGAGACGGATAGTGCCTCGGCCTGGTCGGTCGACAAGGCACCGATCTGACTAGAAGTCAGGCCTGCGACGCCATTCGTACTCAGGGCGGCAACCTGATCGGTGGACAAGGCCGCAATCTTGTCCGTGCTCAATGTAGCGACTTGCGTCGAACTCAACGTCTTGACCTTTGCCACCGAAAATGCCGCGATGTGGTCGGTGGACAACGCGCCGATCTGTGCGGTCGTCAGGCTCGCGACCGCACTCGTGCTCAAGGCAGTGATCTGTTCAGTCGAAAGCGCCGCCATAACGCCCGTGGTCAAGCCCGCTATGGCTTTATTACTGATCGCTGCGATATCGGCGGTCGAAAATGTCGCTATGGCGTCTGTCCCCAGGGCCGCAAGCTGTCGCGCGCTCAGCGACTTCACCTGTGAGACGGATAGTGCCTCGGCCTGGTCGGTCGACAAGGCACCGATCTGACTAGAAGTCAGGCCTGCGACGCCCTTCGTGCTCAGGGCGGCAATCTGATCGGTGGACAATACCGCAATCTTGTCCGTGCTCAAGGCAGCGACTTGCGTCGAACCCAACATCCTGACCTGTGTAACGGAAAATGCCGCGATCTGGTCGGTGGACAAGGCGCCGATCTGTACGGTCGTCAGGCTCGCGACAGCACTTGTGCCAAAGGCGGTGATCTGTTCAGTGGAAAGCGCCGCCATAACGCCCGTGGTCAGGCCCGATACGGCTTTATTGCTGATCGCTGCAATATCGGCGGTCGAAAATGTCGCTATGTCGTCCGTCCCCAGGGCCGCAAGCTGTCGCGAGCCCAGCGACTTCACCTGTAAGATGGATAGTGCCTCAGCCTGGTCGGTGGACAAGGCGCCGATCTGTGCGGTCGTCAGGTTCGCGACCGCACTCGTGCTAAAGGCGGCAATCTGGTCAGTGGAAAGGGACGCGATAACATCGGTGGTCAGGCCCGATACGCCTCTCCCGCTGATAGCCGCGATATCAGCGGTTGAGAAGGTTGCCAGGTCATCCGTGCTTAGGGCCGCAAGTTGCGACGCGCTAAGGGCGCTTACTTGCGAGGAGATCAAGGCTTCCGCCTGATCTGTCGTCAAAGCTCCAATCTGCGTCGTGGTGAGTGCTGCAACCTGACTCGAGCCCAAACTTTCGACGTCATATTTATCCAGAATAGCCAATTGATCCAGAGTCAAACCAACGATGGCGCTTTGCGAAATGGCGCTTAGCTGCCGGGTGCTGAGGGCTTCAACATCCTCCGTGTCCAAAGCGGCGACTTGAGCTGAAGAAAGCGCTTTGATCTGATTTGTAGAAAGGGACGCCACCTCGTCCGTAGTCCAGGTAGCGACTGCCGCAGTTGAAAGAGACCTGATCTGATTGGCGCTTAGGGAAGAGATGATCGAGGTCATGAGTGAAAGCCCTTGATGTAAGCCGATTGTCTAATCAATTTAATTTACCGACAGTCGCCCTGTAGAAGATGGAACCTTCCATGCAAGAACCTGCAGCGCATCCACGGTCGGTGGCGGGCGTTGCCTGTCTGACCAGACGCTGACATTGCTACCGGTCATTCGAGCCCACCACCTCACTGGAAAGTGATTATAGGCGAATTGGCTTGCCTGAACCTGAAGTTGTGACGTGCTCACCCTCATTTGGAACTGGAATTTTCCACTCATGATCTTGCGGGGGAACAAGGAGCTCGATCAGGCACTGGCGTTTTTCGAGGCGCAAATTGCCTTTGAAGTGGACGGAGGATGCCGCACCGATCGCGGAGGTCTGCCGCAAGGTGAGATGAATCAGAGCGGACGGTTGCCCCCTCAAGGTCCCTCAATTTCGACACGCACAGTGTAGGGTTTGCTTTCACCCAGATGGAAAAATCGCGGTTCACCAAAAGTCATTGTCCAAGCCCCGTATATCGCGGAAAGCCTGTGAGTACCGAGAGCGGTGCAATGCGCTGCCCCAGGGCGCCGGCAGCTTTGACAGCCACAGGCGTGATCAGGGACATCAGCCAACCGCGTGAACGCCTTTTCACGCGACAGGCCTTAGATAGGCATGGCGAGCAGGATCGTCGCCGGATCATTGGTGCAGTTCACCAGGGCCCGCGCCTCGCCGGGCGCAAGCCGACAGCTATCGAGGTAGCATAGCGTCGCCGTTTCCGTGGGCGTCTCCACGGTTACCTCCCCGGCGACAACGATGTAGATCTTTTCGACGGCAGCGTCCTTGAGCGAGGTTCGCCCGCCAGGCAGAAGATGCGACAGACCGATCCAGATCGTATCGGTTTCCGTCGCCTCCTTGCCCTGCAGGCGCAGGCAGCGCATGTCGTAATGCTCCGCCGCTTCGTAACGTTTTGCTTCTGCGTAGCGGGTTACCTGCATCGTCGGCGCCTCACGGCTTCAGCAGGACGCGATCCGGTGTGCTGCGTAGCACCGAGGCATAGGCCTTGGCCGCATCGGCAAGGCTGTAGCATGTCGCCGGATTGATCGGGAAAGGCTTCAGAAGACCTTCGTCGAATTTCGGCTTCAGCCGATCGAAGATGCGCGCGCCGTCGACGGAAGACAGCGCCAGCGTGTCGATGCCGATATATTTGTGGCGGCCGCGGAAAAAGTTGAAGATATCAAAAGGCACGGCCCGGTCGAAGGTCGAGATGAAGATCTGCCGCGCCTGTTTCGCCATCGCCTTGTTGGCGATCTCGAAATAGGGACTGCCAACGGTGTTGAAGACGATGTCGGCGCCGTGGCCGCCGGTCTGGTCGCGAACGATCTGCGCCACGTCATCCGTGCTGCTGTTGAGCATCGTCACCGGCGCGTTGGTGTGCCCTTGCAGCGGCTGGTCGTTGTATTCGACGGCGAAGACCTTGGCACCGGCCATGGTCGCGAGCTGGATCGCGGCCTGGCCGACTTTGCCATTACCGCCGCAGACGAGAACGACATCGGTCGGCTGGACGCCGCCTGCTTCCCGCAGACCTTCGTAAGCGGTGATGAAGGGCACGCCGATCGATCCCGCCTCCTCCATGGTGAAGTTGGCCGGCTTCTCACGCACCGCCTTCTGGTCGAGCACCATCCACTTGGCATGGCTGCCGTCCTGGCTGATGCCGAGCTCGCCGCCGCCGCCCCAGACTTCCATCCCGATCATCTGCTTCGGCCCTTCACGGACGATCCCGCCGAAATCGCGACCGGGAGTGCGCGGCCAGACGGCATGCGGCATATGGCCGAGGGAGGCCTTGACGTCGCTGGGATTGACGCCCGCGGCGACAATTTCGACCAGCACCTGCCCGGGGCCGGGACGCGGGACGCTGACATCGACGAGATCGATCAGCAGATTGTCGAGATCGGTGGACGCCTGCGAAACACGCAGTGCCTTGCCGGCCTTTGTCTCTGTCTGGATGTTCATTGGCTTTGTCCTTTCATAGGTGCTTCGGGCCGCTCAGGCCTTCAATTGCAGGATGTCTCTGGCTTCCGACGGGCCCGCGATCTGCCCGCCCAGTTTTTCGACGATGTCGCGGGCGCGCTCGACGAGTTCGCCATTGCCTTTCGCAAGCACGCCCTTGGCGATGTAGGAATTGTCCTCCAGCCCGACCCGCACATGACCGCCGAGCAGATAGGACTGCGCTGCCATCGGAAACGACATGCGGCCGACGCCGAAACCGGTCCAGACCGCATCGCGCGGCAGCATCCGCGCGGCGAGCGCCATCGCGTCCGGTGTGGCCGGAAGGCCGTATTTGACGCCGGTGACGATGGTGAACATGGCGGGCGACTTAAGCACCCCGGCCCTAAGCAGATCGTTGGCGAGCTGAATATCACCAGTGTCGAAGACCTCCAGTTCCGGCTTGACGCCGGCGCCGTTGATGAGTTCGGCCATGATCTTCACATTGCCGGGCGTGTTGATCACCACCTCGGCGCCGAACGTCATGGTGTTGAGGTCGAGCGTCGCGATATCAGGCTTCAGCGCGACGATGTGCTCCACCCGCCGCTCCGGCCGCATCAATGTCGTGCGTGGCCCCGCGACAGCCGGGTTTTCGTCACTCGGATGATAACGCCCGCCCGGCCCCGTCGTGACGTTGAGGATCACCGCGCTGTCCTTCGCCCTGATGCGCTCGATGACCTCGCGGTAATATTTGAGTTCCATCGACGGCCTTGCCGTTTCGGGGTCGCGCACATGGATGTGCACGACCGCAGCGCCAGCGTCGGCCGCCTCGAGGCAGGAGTTGGCGATCTCCTCGGGCGTTACAGGTAGGCCGGGATGGTTTTCCCGAGTGGTGAGGTTGCCGGTGACGGCACAGGTGATGATGACTTTCGGTTGCATCAGAGGTGCCTCCCCCCATCGACCACGATCCGCGTGCCGGTCGAGAATTTGAGATGCGTCGCGCAGGCGAGGATCGCTTCGGCGACATCGGTTGTTGTCGTCAGCCTCTTCAGTGGCGTCGCGGCGGCGGCCTTGTCCTTGAAATCCTGTCCCCGACCAGGGACGAAATCGGTATCCACCATGCCCGGCGAGATCGCCATGACACGGATTTGCGGCGCCAGAGCCCGGGCCAGCGAATTGCTCATGATGTCTAGCCCGGCCTTGGCGCCGCAATAGGCGATGTTGGAGCCGATGCCGGTGAAGGCTGCGATTGAGGAGACGTTGACGATCAGCCCGTCGCCGCTTGCTTTCAGCGCCGGCGCGAAGGCCCTGACCGTCGAAAACACGCCGCGCCAGTTGTTGACGAAGATCTGGTCGATCAGATCGTCGGTCAGCGCATCGAGATCGGCATGCGGGACCGGCTGGGTGACGCCCGCCGTATTCACCAGAATATCCGCTTTGCCGAGTCTGGAAAGCACGGCATCGCGAAACGCCTCGATGCTTGGCGTGTCTTCGATCGACACCGGCAGGGCCGCGTGGCCGTTACCCGGCAGGGCCGCGACGAGCGCTTGGGCCTTCTCCTTGGCCGACCGATAGCCAACCGCGACACGGGCGCCAGCCTCCGCCAGCAGCCGGCAGGTTTCCTGGCCGATCCCCCCGGAGCCGCCGACCACCACTGCGACCTTGCCTGTCAAAGCATACGACATGTTCATCATCTGCTCCGTCACGACTTCTTGCCCGAGATCGGCGGCACCGGATAGCTCGGCTCGCCCTCGACCAGCTTGAACTGATATTCGCAGGTGTAGAAAGGCAGTGGCGCATCCGGATAGTCGCCATGCGGCTCGGTATGCTCGACGAAATCGCCGATGATCTGCGTCTTGGCGCCGAAGACGACGTCGGTCGCCAGCGCATCATGCGTGTCCGAGAAGATCTGGGTGACCAGCGTCTTGTGACCGGGCGCCGAGACGATGAAATGGATGTGCGCCGGCCGCATCGGATGGCGTTGCTGGGCCTGTAGGAGATCGCCGACGGGTCCATCGACCGGCACGGGATAGCCGGCCGGCTTTACCGATGTGAAGTGGAAGCTGCCATTCGCATCGGTGCGGAAAACACCGCGCAGGTTGAAATCGTCCTGGCCCGTATCCTGGTTTTCATAGAGACCGACAGGGGACGCCTGCCAGACATCGAGCTTGGCGTCTTCGATAGGCTTGCCATCGACACCGGTCACCCTGCCCTTGAAATAGAGCGCCAGACCGGGCGTTTTCGATCGGGCGATGCAGTCGCCGCGGGCGCAGTCCGGGGCCTGTCCGCGATAGAACGGCCCGAGCAGTGCCGACATGGTTTCGCCCTGCATGCCGTCATTGTTGATGAGGTCGATCAGCGTCGAGGCGCCGACGACATCGGCGGCGAGCACCACCTCGTTGTTGCTCTCGTTGGTGTGATGGCCAAGGGCTGCGATCCAGCGCAGGCCCTGCTCGAATTCTTCCTCGGTCGGCTGCGTCTCAATGATGAACGCGTGCAGGTGCCGAACCATGGAATCCATGATCTGCTTCAGGCGCGGATCGGAGGTGCGCGACATCGCCGCCAGCACCGTCGGCGTCACGTCGGCAACGGTGCTGATGAGCTTCGGTTCGATTGTTACGTGCTGCATGATGCTTCTCCTGTCGTTGCCCGCGCTTCAGGCGGCTACGGTCTTCAAAGCCTGCAGATGCGGATATTTTTCCGTCAGCAGGGCACCGTGGTAATAGGTCTTGGCAAAAGCGTCGGTCGTGCGAATGCGGTCGAGCCACTCGCTGATTTCCGGCGCATCCGCCCAGAGGTGGCCGAGATTGATGTCGTCCATGCGCACGATGACGGGCATGATGGCGATGTCGGCGAGCGTCAGGTCCTTGCCCATCAGCCAGGGGCCGCCGCTCTCCCGGAGCCAGCTTGTCATGCGCTCTATCCCGCGCCGCAGGCGGCCGAGCGCTTCGTCCATTTCCGACTGCGGAAAGCCGGTGCGGCCCATCTTCAGCAGGAACTCGCGGCGAAGCGGCTTGCTCTCACAGACGGCAAGGAATTCCTCTTCCGTCATCGCCTGATAGTGCGGCAGGAAGGCCAGGTTATAGGACGGCACGCGGACGGCGGGCGTCGGCACTTCATCGACATAGCGCATCATCGCCCGCATACGGGCAACCTTCAGCGGATCCTCCGGTCGCAGTGGCGAGATGGTGCCCAGGATATCTTCGAGATATTCCATGATAACGGCTGAATCGATGACGGCGTTGCCGTTGTGCACCAGCGCCGGCACCAGCCCGTTCGGATTGATCTTCAGATATTCCGGCTTCAGCTGGTCGCCCTTGAAGAGGTCGAGCTTGTGCTCCTTGAACTCGCGGCCCTTGGCATGCAGCACATAGCGCACGCGCTGGCTGCAGGTGGATTGCGGCGCATTGTAAACAACATATTCCGGCATGACTTTCCTCCTCCTGCCGTGCGGCAAGGTTCAAACCAAAGCATTGTGACAGTGCCCCGCGGGGCGGTCCGCGCGATCAATCCCAGTTGAGAACGCGCGGCAGTTTGCCTTTCCTCGCCAGCGTTCCGACGAGGCCGAGCGGGAAGAACATCAGGCCCGCCGCCATCACCATGCCGGTGCCGAGGATGTTGATTTCCGAGGCGCCCATGGTGGCGACGAACAGTTCGTTGAGCGCCACGATCAGGATCGCGCCGATCACCGGCCCGGCCACCGTTCCCTTACCGCCAAGGATCGACATCAGCACGAGGTTGGCCGACACCAGGATCACCAGGAAGATATTGGGCCGCAGATAGGTGAGGTATTCGCCCCAGACAGCACCCGCCATGCCGACGAAAAAGGCAGAAAGCGCAAAGGCCGTGACCTTATAGAAGCGCGTGTCAATGCCGGCACTTTCCGCCTTGATCTCATCCTTGGAGATTGCCCGGAGGCCAAGACCGAACTTCGAATGCTTGATCCTGTAGCTCGCCCAGACGGTGAAGGCGGCAATTGCCAGCATGGCGTAATAGTAGGGAACTTTGGCCCATTGTACGGGAAGGTCGTTGACAGGCAGCGTCACGCCGTTGGCACCGCCGATGAGTTCCCAATTATCAAACAGGATACGGGCGATCATCAGGAGCGCGATCGACGAGATGATGAAGCTCGGGCCGCGGACCTTGAGTGTCACCATACCGACCAGGTAGCCGACCACCGCGGCGAGCAGGCCGGCGAGCGGCGCGGTGATGATTGTCGAGATGCCGTAGCGCGCCAGGATCATGCCGGAAAAATATCCGCCGATCGCGAAGAACACGCTGTGGCCGAGCGATATATAGCCGGCAAAGCCCCCGAGGATGTTCCAGCCCGATGCCATCGCCACATAGGACGCCGTGAACAGCACCATATGCAGCAGGTAGTTGTAGTTGCCCGTGAACTGCAGAAGCGGCAGGGCGGCAAGTGCAGCCAGGATGACCAGCGGAAACCACGTGGCCCTCATCTGGTCGGCCTTGCGGGCGAGCTTTTCGTTGTGGGCACGGCGCGCTTCGACAACGGCGCTGGCGCTGGATTGCTGAAGAGTAACGGCCATCATGCCATCTCCGGTTTTTCGCCGAACAGGCCCTGGGGCCGCACCAGCAGGATGAGGAAAAGAGCGAGGAAGAAGGTGAGCGTCGACCATGTCGCACCGACCCAGGTGCCGACAAAGGCGGCGATGACCGAGAGCATAAGCGCTGCGACCACCGTGCCGAGAATGCTGCCCATGCCGCCGAGCACGACGACCGACATCAGCATGGCAATCCATTCCCAGTGTTTTGCCGGGAAGAAGCTGAAGACGAAGCTGACGAGCGAACCGGCGGCACCCGCAAGACCGATGCCGATGGCAAAGGCGAGAATGCAGATGAAGTTGACGTTGACGCCCAGAAGTTCGGCCGCCTCGCGGTTCTGCGTCGTCGCCCGGATGGCATAGCCGAGACGGGAATATTTGAGAAACAGGGTGAGCGCGGTAATGATCGTCAGCGAGACGATGCCGGCATAGAGCTGCCCTTTCGGGATGAAAAGGTCACCGACGAAGAAGGCATCGGTCGCATAGTCCGGCGAGACGACGCGCTGCGTGTTGGTGAAGAGGCCGCCGAGCAGGCCTTCGACCATCATTGCTAAGGCAAAGGTCAGAAGCACCGTCATTTCGGAATATTTGGCGCTCTTGGTCTCCCTCTCGAACATCAGCCGGTAGAGCAACACGCCGACGGCAGCCATGATGACGGAGGCCACCGGCAGCATGACGATCGGATCGACACCTGTCACCTTGAAGGCCCAGTAGGTGACATAGGCGCCACCGATGATCAGCGAGGGGTGCGCGAGATTGACGATGCGCATCACGCCGAAGACCAGCGACAGGCCGGACCCCATCAGCGCGATGACGCCGCCGAGAGCGAGGCCGAGAATGAGAATTTGCAGGATATCTGCCATCATGTCCTCCGTCAGGCGGCCTTCTTGCCGCCGAGGTAGAGTTCCTGGATGCGGGGATCACCAAGCACGTCGGCGGCAGGCCCCTCGAACAGCGTGCGCCCGAGATCGAGCACCACGCCCCAGTCGGAATTCCTCAGGCCCATCAGCGCGTTCTGCTCAACAAGCAGAACGGTCACGCCTTCGGCCGACATCATCTTCATGATGTCGAACATCTCCTGGATGATCTTCGGCGCCAGCCCCAGCGAAGGTTCGTCGAGCATGACGATCGCCGGCTTGATGATCAGCGTGCGCGCCATCGCTAGCGTCTGTTGCTGGCCGCCGGACATGGTGCCGGCATGCTGGTCGGCCCGCTCGCGCAGGATCGGGAAGCGTTCGAGGATGCCTTCGATACGGCGTTCCAGTTCCTTCTTGTCGTCAAGAATGAAGCCACCCATGCGCAGGTTTTCGCGCACCGTCATCTTTGGAAACAGCGCCCGCTCCTGCGGCACGAAACAGATGCCTTCGCGCAGAATCTGGTCCGGGCGCATGCCGTTCAAGCGTTTTCCCTTGAAGACGACATCGCCTTTGCGGATCGTCAGCATGCCGCAGATGGCTTTCATCAGCGTCGATTTGCCGGCACCGTTCGGGCCGATGATGCAATGGACCTTGCCGGGCTCGACGGTCAGATGGGCGCCGTCGAGGATTGCCGGGCCATCGCCGTAACCGGCGGTGATATTGGTGACCTGAAGCAGCTCCGTCATCACGCCGCCTCCTGATCGAGCACGCCGCCGAGATAGGCATCGAGCACTTGGCGGTCCTTGCGCACCACGTCCGGCGTGCCGTCGCAGATCACCCGTCCCTGCGCCATTACGACGACGCGATGCGAGAGCCGCATGATCAGGTCCATGTTATGCTCGACGATCAGCACCGTCAGCCCGCGCGCGTTCAAAGCCTGGATATGACCGATGATCTCTTCGAGCAGCGACGGGTTGACGCCACCGGCCGGCTCGTCGAGCAGGATGATTTTCGGGTCGGACATCAGCAGTGCCGCCAAATCCATCAGCTTCTTCTGCCCGTAGGAGAGGTTGTTGCCGTCCTCATAGGCGATGCGGGTGATGCCGAGGAAATCGAGGATGGACATCGCCTTGTCCTTTTCCTCCCGGCTCATCGCCGGCTTGAACAGGCCGGCGATGCCATCGACGCGCGACTGGACGATGACGTTCTCGATGACCGTCATGTCGGAGAGGTTACGGGAAATCTGGAAGGTGCGGCTCAGGCCCCTGGCGGTCACCTTGTGCGGCCGCAGATGGTCGATCCGCTGGCCGTCCAGCCAGACCTCGCCCGATGTCGGCGCAACGGTGCGGCTGATACAGTTGAAGGCGGTCGTCTTGCCGGCGCCGTTCGGGCCGATCAGGGCTGTGATCGAGCCCTCCTCGACGGTGAAGGTCGCGCCGTCGACGGCCCGGATGCCTCCATAATGCTTGCTGAGATTCTTCACTTCGAGCATGCGTCTTACCTTCCATCACGTCTGCATTCGGCAGCCAGGATGTGAGGCCGCGATGCGGCCCCACAATAGAAAAGATCAGAACCCGGCCTTCGGGTAACTGAACGGCACGACGCCTTCGAACTCGCCTTTCGGGTAGACGAACTTCAGCTGGCCGTCCTGCCACTGGGTCATGATGTGCTCCTTGTCCTTGGCAAGGCCGCGGTCGTCCCAGGTGAAGCGGCCAAGAACGGTGCGCACCGGATCGTCCTTGGTGCGCGCGTGCAGCCATTCGCCCATCTTGGCATTGTCGGTCGAATTGGCTCCGGTGATCGCCTGCTCGATGCCCTGGCAGACGGCGAATGGAATAGCGCTGTCCTCATCCGGCTCGACGCCATAGGCCGTTTCGAAGGCCTTGACGAAATCCGCATTGTTGAACGGCTTGCCGGCCAGCGTTCCCTCAAATGGCACGTCCTTGTGCCAGGTCGTATGGATCAGCACGCCATCGGCGGCTTCCTTGCCCACTCCTTCGATGAATTCGTTCTGGGCGCCCTGGCTGAGATAGACCAGCTTCGGCGCTGCACCGACGGTCTTCAGCGCACGGGTCAACTGAACGGCCTCTTCAGCAGATGCCGTCAGGCCGACGATCATCTCGGCACCGGAGCGTTTGATGGAATTGGCAAGGTTCAGCCAATCGTTGAAACCTTCTTCCGGCCACTTCTCCTGCATCACCACCTCGATGCCGGCGTCCGCCAGGTAGCCGGGCGCGAGATCGGCGATCTCCTTGTCGGTTGCCGGGTCTTTGACCTTTTGGCCCAGAAGACCGGCTGAAATGGCGTTGGCGAAGAAGTCGTCGGCGGAAACGACCGCAACCGTCTTCGGGGCCTGGCCGGAGGCGACAATGTCCTTCATCACGGCGATCACGTCCTTGCCGGTATATTCGGCGGCGCTCACCTGGAAATAGAACAGGTTCTTGTAGCCCTGTTCATAGATGCGCAGCGCGCCGCCCGAGGGGACCGGATGCACCATGTTGTACTTGGAAAGGATGCTAGCGACGGGGAAGGTCAGCCGACTGGAGAAGGTGCCATAGACGGCATCGACCTTGTCAACGTTGATGAAGCGTTCGTACTGGTTGATCGCGGTTGCCGGGTCGGAGCGATTGTCGCTGACGACCAGCTCCACCTGCCTTCCGAGAATCCCGCCGGACTCATTGATCAGCTTGGTACACAGCTCGTAGCCGCGCTTGTGTTTTTCACCGCTGACCGAAAGGCCGCCGGTGATCGGCAGCGATGCGCCGATCTTGATGTTCGCCGCCTGCACAGCGCTTGCAAGCAAGGCCACTGCCGCTGTCGTCGCTAGAAATCTCGCCAGTTTCATCGATGTTCCTCCTCCGGGTGCAATCGATTGCACGACTTGTCAAAAAAATCGACGGACAATCGAATTGTCCGCTCCGCGCACCTCATCCACCCTTAAGGCTCCTCCTCAGGCAATGATTGCGCGAATTATCGACAGACAGCGTCTCGCCGTGCAAGATCGTGCAATCGATTGCAGAAATTACTACCACCTCATATTCGAATGGTCAAGGAACATTATGCAATCGATTGCTTAATTCGATGCACGCTGTAGAATGTGGCACGGCACGAGGCGATGGACATGCAGAAAAAACGAATTACCTTGAAGGACATAGCGCGAGAGACCGGCGTTCACGTGTCGACCGTGTCGCGGGCATTGGACCCTGTCGAACGCAAGACGATCACGGAAGAAGTCGCAAAAAGAATCCAGGCTGCGGCGGAAAACCTCGGCTACCGCCCGAACCGGATCGCGGCGGGGCTCAGGACCAACCGGACCATGACCGTTGGCGTGATGATCCCCGACATCACCAACCTCATCTTCCCGCCGATCCTGCGCGGCATCGAAAGCGTACTCGAACCGCTCGGCTATGCCTCGATCATCGTCAACACCGACAGCGAGAGGGACCGCGAAATCCGTCTGCTCGATGTTCTGCGCGATCGCGGCGTCGACGGCATCATTCATGCCGCCGTGCTGCGCAATGACCCGTCGATAGCCAAAGCGGCGCACGACGGATTGCCGGTCGTGACGCTCAACCGAAAGGTCGAGGCTTCCGACATCCCCTATGTCATCAACGACGAAGACGCCGGCATCTGCCTGATGCTGCGGCATCTTCGTGAGCTCGGTCATACCAGTATCGGGCATATCGCCGGTCCGCAGGATCTCTCCACCGGGCAGTTGCGGCTCGCCGCGTTTCGTCGGGCTGCACACGACCTTGATGCCGAGATCGATGATGACCTTATCGTCGTAGCCACCCGTTTCGACGAGCAGGAGGGTGCCCGTTGCTTGGGCGAACTGCTCGCCTCCGGCAAGACCTTCACCGCCGTGCTGTGCGCCAACGACCGCCTGGCGCTGGGCGCCATTGAGGCCCTGCGCGAACGCGGCATCGACTGCCCGCGCCAGGTTTCCGTCACCGGCTTCAACGACATGCCCTTCCTCGACCTGATCCGGCCGAAGCTGACGACGGTCCGGATCCAACAGCATTGCGCCGGACGCGCCGCCGCCGAAATCCTGCTGCGGCTCCTGAACGGCGAGACGGCGGATGACATCGACATCGAGACGATCCTGCCGGTCGAGCTGGTGATCCGCGAAAGCACGGCGCCCTGCCCCTGACACCCTGCCGCTAGCCTCGCCTTTCGCCGATGCGCGCCAAAAACGAATATCATGCTCGACCTCCCAGGGTGCCAACTGGATCGACAATGCCGCGAGCGTCGGCTTCCGGCCGGCAGATGCTACCCGAAGCTGACGTCGAGCGTGATCGGAACAGCCGCCAGCGCCTTTGACACAGGGCAGCCGGCCTTGGCCTTGTTGGCGAGATCGGTAAATGTCGCCTTATCGGTTCCGGGGACTTTAGCTGCCAGCTTGAGATTTATCGCCGTAATCGCGAAGCCGCCTTCCACGCTTTCAAGTGTCACGGTCGCTGTCGTGTCCAGGCTTTCCGCCGTAAGACCCGCCTCGCCAAGAATAAGCGAAAGGGCCATGGTGAAGCATCCTGAATGTGCAGCGCCGATGAGTTCTTCAGGATTGGTTCCTGAGACACCCTCGAAGCGGCTCGCGAATCCATAGGGGTAGGAGGTGAGCGCGCCGCTCTTGGTTGAGATTGCGCCCTTTCCGTCCTTCAGGCCGCCGGTCCAATGTGCCGATGCTGTGCGTTCGATTTTCATGTCCGTTCTCCTGTTGCATTCGGTTGGGACTGCAGTTCGGCATGTGAAATCGGTGCGGCGTCAATAGCCGGAGCATTTTCGTCGAGCAGCTTGCGGATTGCCATCACGCCTTTCGCAGTGTCCGACCAACTCTGCCTCCAGACAAGGAGCCCGACACTGCAAAACGTGGCGACGATGAAGGCAACCGGCCCCAGGAACCAGAGCGCTGCCGCGATGGTAAAATAGTAGGATCGGACGCCGACGCTGAACGAGCGGAGTGCTGGATTGACAACCAGGGTCAGAGCATCCGTCCAGGCTTCGATGTCGCGTTGTTCCTCTCTGGATGGGCTTGCTCCGATGGAGGCGAGACAATAATTGATCTGCCTGACTGCCCAGATGAAATCCGACAATCCGCGCAGCAACGTTGCCATCACGAGCACTACCTTGCACTGAAACAGCCAGATCGGCCCGACAGCGGTGAACCGGGCAATAATACCCTCTTCCGCACCAACGTTGGGCTCCATGAACAGGGCGCTGCTCATGCCGACGATGACGATGAGGTTGGCAGATCCGAAGAAGGACGCGGAGTTGATGGTGTGGCCAAGGATGGCGGCGTCGCCAATGAAATTGTTGTCGCGCGTCAGGACTTCGCGCATCCAGGCTTTGCGAACACGCGCCATATCCAGAAGCAAGCTGTTTGTCCGGCGCGGCCAACCGATCGCCATCATCGGTTCCAAGCCAATCCAGGTGACCAAGAACAAGGCGATCGCAATCCAATCCAGATGTTGCACTGACGCCCTCCTCTGCTCCGATATCTAATAGATGGTCGGATGGCGGCTGCGTCAACGACGAACTTCGCCCGTCAGAAGAACGCCGAATGTTGTTACTTGGCGGATATCGTTGAAAACTCGGCCAATTAACTATTCATCGGGCTGTTTCAGCGGTGCTCCGGTGAGGCGGATCGGTTATCTGCCCCGCACTTTCGCGCAGGGTATCCTTTATAGCCGCTTTTATGCGGCAATTGCGCCGTGTGGTGACCTTGGCGGTCTGAGTTTCTCCAGTCTCCTCAGGTTCTGGGCGGTTGCTTCAAGCAGGAATTCATCGCGTGCGCCACATGGGCCGCGTAGTCAGCCTAGCAATCTGGAGAATGCGATTGAGGCGATCGAAGAGAATTGTCAGTCAGTCGTCGGATCGCGCGGCCGTAGAGAGTGAAGCCGGCCGAACGACATGCCCGGCTTGCGGTGAACTTATCCGGCACGATGGCGATGTTCCTGCTCTCTACGTAGTCAGCTAGGAAGGAAGGGCGCTGATCTCTCAATGTGCGCCTGCGCCTCGGCCTACATTCGTCTTCCTTGTCAGCAGTAGGGCTACTGCGGCAATCGCGAGTACCACGCCTATGACGGCAAATGTGTCGCTGAACCCCATGATCAGCGCCTGGCGTTTCACCACCCTCCCCAGCGCCACGATGGCCTGGCTGGCTGCCTTGGCGTGATCCGAGACGCCATGCGCCATGAAGTATCCGGTCAACTGATCCAGACGCTCTCTAACCTCGTCTCGGCTCGCCGTTACCGACTGCCCGATGATGTTGGAATGGAACTGTTCGCGTTTCGTCAGTACCGTTCCAAGCGTCGCTGTTCCAACTGCGCCGCCGAGGTTTCGAAGCATATTCGTGAGGCCGGACGCCGCAGCCGCATCGGAAGGCGCGATGCCGCCTGTCGTAATGGCGGTGATCGGCGTGAGTACCAATGCTTGGCCAATGGCGCGGACGATGTTCGGGATCCAGAACTGGTCTCCGGAATTGTCGCCTGACAGCAGGACGTTCATGAAGCAGCTGATGGCGAAGATGCTGATACCCAGAAAGCCTATGTACCGGGCATCAAAGCGCTTCATCATCATTGGTACCAGTGGAATTAAAAGGAGTTGCGGCAATCCTGTCCAGGCAAGCACATTGCCAATCTGCTCGGCGTTGTAGCGCTGAACCTGACCAAGATACTGCGGCAGGATATAGACGGTTCCAAACAGCGCGACGCCGACGAGGACGTTGACCAGAACACCGATGCCGAAATTGCGCTGGGTCAGCAGGCGGAGTTTCACCAAAGGCTTCTCCACCTTGACTTCGATCCAGATGAACGCTGCGAGGAATACAAACGCGATGATGCTCAGTTTCAGGATGAACGGTGATGAGAACCAGTCCTCCTTGTTGCCTTCCTCGAGAACCGTCTGCAACGCTGCAAGCCCGATTGCCATCGTGAATATACCTGCCCAGTCGCCCTCACGCAGCAGGCCAAGGCGCATCGGCTGCCGCTCAAGCGTGGCCGCTAGCGCGACTGCCATGATCGCGCTCGGAATCGTATTGATGAAGAAGATCGTCTGCCACCCGTAGTTCTCTGTCAGGTAACCGCCGATCGTTGGACCAATGGCCGGGGCGAAGGTGACCGACAGGGCGAAGATCGCGAGACCGATCGGCTGTTGGGACTTCGGCAGCTTGGTGAGCACCATCGTGAAGGCCATCGGGATCAGGATACCACCCGCGAATCCTTGCAGACCACGGAGCACGATCATTGTGTTGAGATCGTGTGCGAATGCACAGGCCATCGAGAACAGCGGAAAGAGGATCGTGTTCACGAGGATGTATTTCCGGAAGGAAAAGACATTGCTGAAATACGCGGTCAAAGGAATGACGATGATTTCGCCGATCAGGTAGGATGTCGAAATCCACGCGCCGTTGTCCACTCCAGTTCCGATGCCACCTTCGATTTCGAGAAGCGACGCATTGGTGATCTGGATGTTGAGGATCGCCATGAACGCGCCGATCATTCCGGCGAGGACGGCGATCCATTCCTTGGTCCCAGCTTTTTGTGAGGCAGCAGCTGACAGCATAGCTGTCGGTGTCGAAGCTACTGTGGACATGACCTGGCCCTCCTGGCCTACGCAATCAGAGATCGCGGTTTTCCTTCGGATCCTTGGTATCGATGCTTGGCTGGACAGACATTCCGGGTCTCAGGTCTCCTGAAGCCGCGCTGTCCGCGTCGAGGACGATCCTGACCGGAATCCTCTGCACGACCTTGGTGAAGTTGCCCGTGGCGTTGTCGGGCGGCAGCAACGCGAATTCCTGACCGCTTGCCGGAGCGATGCTTTCCACATGTCCGCGGTAGACATGGCCAGGGAACATGTCGACGTCGATGTCGACAGGTTGGCCGGGACGGACGTCTGTAAGCTGCGTCTCCTTGTAGTTCGCCACGACGTACGCGGCGCTCATCGGCACGACCGTCATCAACTGAGTTCCGGCCTGGACATACTGGCCGACACGCAGCGTCCTGTTACCGACTATACCGTCGATTGGAGCCACGATAGTCGCGTAGGAAAGGTTAAGCTCGGCCTGGCGCTGGACTGCGAGATAGCGGGCTAACATTGCCTTCGCCTGCGCCAGTTCGGCCTTCAGGATATCGACCTGTCTGGTCGCTCCTTCGAGGGCAGCAATGTCACGGGCGGTGGTAGCTCGGAAGGCCGCGATCTGCGATGCAGCCTGCTGCGCGGACTGGATCGGCGCGTTGCCAGTGACTGCAAGACGCGAATACCGCTTGTCGTTCTGTTCCGCGTATGCTTCGTTGGCATGGTCGATATCGATCGAGGCTTGCGCCGCCGCGATCACCGACTTCTGGGTCTCAAGGGCAGCCTGTTTTCCGTCCACCGTAGCCTTCGCGGCTTCGACATCGGCGCGAGCCTGATCGAGAAGTGTCGTGTAGTCCCGATCGTCGATCGCGGCGAGTACCTGCCCTGCCTTGACTGGCTGGTTGTCCGCGACGAGCACCTTTGCCAGATATCCGGAAACCTTAGGCGCGATCGCGCTGCTGTCGGCTTTGATATAGGCATCGTCTGTCGAAACGTGGAACCGTCCGACGGTCCAATAGTCGTGACCGTAATGGACGCCTGAAGCCAAGATGGCCGCAGCTGCCGCAACCATCAACGTCTTCTTGAATGCTGAACTTCTGACCGGCGGCACGGCTTCAGCCTGCGCGGTCTGGGGTGGATGCTTGGATTCAACTTCTATTGGAAGCTTTTCCGCCGCGGGTCTGCGGTCGGTCTTGTTGAGACTAACGATGTTCTCGTCCATTTTCGTTTGCTCCGGAAAGCTCGTCGCTGAAGACGAATATGCATTTAGGAAACTATATATTTTCCAAAATACGCCCATTCCGATCGATGTCAACGACATTTTAGAAAATCGTCGTATTCCTAATTGTGCGGCCCGGATCGCCAGTGGTTCTTGGGCCATCGGAGATGGTCGCTCTTCCGGTCCTAAACTGAACGGAGCCTCGGCAAATATCTTTTGGAAACTTGCTATTTTCCAAAATCGGCGTATTCTGACTGGCACGAGAAAATCGGGAAAGCAGAATGACGCAGGACATTTGTGCGGAGAAACGCGGCCGGGGGCGACCCCAAGTAAGGTGCGACGAAGAGACCAAAGCTGTCATCATCGAGGCGGCCAACGATCAGTTCAAGAAGGCCGGTTATGCGACGGCCAGCATCAGCACAATCGCGCAGACGGCGGGGGTCTCCACCAAGACCTTGTACCGGTTGTTCCCCGCGAAAGCCGATCTGTTCTCGGAACTCATCTCGACCAAGATCAGCGAATATTTCCTTGGCCTCGATGAGAACAGCTTGGCCAGCCTTGCCGTGCGCGATGGACTAGAGCGGCTCCTGTTGGCCTATGGTCGCCTCACATTGTCGTCCGACACGATCGCAATCACTCGTCTGGTCCTGAGCGAGTCTGACCGGTTCCCGGAGATCGCAAAGGTTTTCTATGAGCAAGCCATAACTCGAACCAGCGTCGCCATGGAAAAGTGGCTGTCGCTGCAAGCCGAACGCGGTCTGATAGCTCTGCCGGACCCGGCCATGGCGACGGGGATGTTGCGAGGCATGATGGTCATGGAGCCGCAGCGCGCGGTCATGCTCGGGCAGCTCGTCGATATTCCGGACGAGCGCATCGTGGAGCGTTCCCACATCTGCGCATCGCTTTTTCTTCTCGGATGCATGACCGCACCAGATGCTGTCGAGTCCGCTGGGGCGGTCGCCTGAATCCAAGCGGGATGTGCGTCTCGCTTTCGGCCGCACCGTTTCCGGCAACCGCTCGGTGAAGATCCGCCGGTGGCATTGCGGATCGGTGCAACGGAAAATTGCCCGCGCGTTCCGCCAGATGCGGCAATGCCCATTGCCAGCCCTCGGTTCGCGTCGAAAAACCTTGCGATGGCCGCCGATACTGATGCCGGCTGTCGCGGGGCAGGCGGAGTGTTCGCAGAGCTACAATAGGCGCTACGCCAAGCAGGCGATGGCTTACTGTCCCAGGCTTCTCAGATAGATCGACAAGAGCTGCGTCTGCGAGGAAATACCAAGCTTGCGATAGACATTGCGCCGGTGGACCTTCACTGTGCCGGTGGAGATACCGAGCCGCAGGCCGATCGATTCCGATGAATGGCCCTGCAGGACAAGCTCGATGATCGAGGCCTCCCGTTCCGTCAGATTGAGATTGCGCCAGACCCGATCCGAGGCCGGATGAGCAGACTTGCGCTTGCCCTTGTCTCTCTTGGTAAGAGCTGCATCGAACCGACGGCCAAGGTCCGGCCAGGCGTGGCGAACCAAACCGGCGACCACGGGTTCGGCCTTTCGCAACAGTGAGAATTCGGCAGTCGTAAAGGCGCCGGACCGTTCCCGCCGCATCAGCGACAGAACGACGGTGATACCATCCTTCAGCGCAATGAAGAATCCGATCTCTTCCGCCAGCCCGGTCTGCGTATAGTAGCTGCGGAAATACTCACTGGAAAAGAAACGGTCCGGAGCCAACTCGCGCATGCGCCAGACACCGGACTTCGGCTCGCGCGCTGCATGAAAGAAGGGATCGAGCAGGAACGGACCGGCCTGGTACATGCTGACGAAGATCACATGTTCATCCGGCGTGAACGTGCTGTAGAGGTCAATCGGGCGTTCCTTTTCGCGATAGGCGAAAATGACTGCGTAATCGAATGTCACCAGGGAGCGCGTCAGAGCGGAGAAGACGTTGCCTGCCTCTACATCGCCCGTGGACGTGGCACCGATCATCGGCCCGAGCGTTTTGAACAATGTTTCCAGATCAATGCCCATATGTCACGTCCAGCCTGCAAAAAAGAGCGGCAATTGCCCTCGGGGTATACACCTTCCACAGCGACGAGCGGCTTGAAATACCTCTTTCGGGGTATATACCGCCGGCGACCGCTTTGAATAGGCTGATGGCCAGACGGTGAGAAGCGGGGCACGACAAGATTGCCCGGTATTCTGAAAAACAACCGCGGGGAATTTAGACGTGACATCCGCTTCATCGAACGACATCGAGTTCCGTTCGGTCGCCAAACGCTATGGCAGTGTGACCGCCGTATCGGACATAAACCTAGTCGTTCCGAAAGGTGCCTTCGTGGCACTGCTCGGGCCGTCCGGTTGCGGTAAGACCACGTGCCTGCGGATGATCGGCGGTTTCGAACAGCCCAGCGAAGGCACGGTGCTGATCAACGGCCGCGAGATGAACGGCGTTCCGCCCTATCGCCGTCCCGTCAACATGGTGTTCCAGCACTATGCTCTCTTCCCGCACTTTGATGTCGAGCAGAACGTCGCCTATGGCCTGAAACAGGAGCGGCCGAAGCTTGCCGCTTCCGAGATTTCCGCCCGAGCGCGCCAGGCCCTGGAAATGGTGCGGCTCGGTGGCTTCGAAAAGCGACGCATCCATGAAATGTCCGGTGGCCAGCAGCAGCGCGTGGCGCTCGCCCGCGCCATCGTCAACAAGCCTTCGGTGCTTTTGCTCGACGAGCCGCTGGCAGCCCTCGACAAGAAGCTGCGCACCGCGATGCAAATCGAACTGCAGACGCTGCAGCGCGAGCTCGGCATCACCTTCGTCCTCGTCACCCATGATCAGGAAGAAGCGCTGTCGATGAGCGACATGGTCTGCGTTATGAACGCTGGCCGCATCGTGCAGATGGCCAAACCCCAGGATGTTTACGATAAGCCCGCCGATCTTTTTGTTGCCGATTTCGTCGGCAAGACCAACCGGATCCCAGCAACCGTCGAGGCCGATGGCGCGATCTTGCGGCTCTCGAACGGGATGGCGCTCGCGGCCGTGGGCAAGACCGGCCTCAAGCCCGGTGCAGCGACGGTGGCATTGCGGCCGGAAGCCATCGAACTTCTCCGGCAATCATCCGGTGCGGGCAACCAGTTGAGCGGCACCGTGACCCACCGCATCTTTCTCGGCTCCACGGCAGAATACCAAATCAACGTCGATGGATTGGGCGATTTCCTCGTCACGGCTGACCGGCGCAGCGTGCAGGAAAGCGACCTCGTCGAACCGGGCGAACGGGTCGTTCTCAACTTCGATCCCGACAAAGTGCATGTTTTTCCGGCCTGAGGAAAGGCCGTACACGTCAAGACAAAAAAGGGAACAGCGTCATGACAAAGTGGTACAGAGAAAATGCTCCGATATCAGCCGAAAAACTCAGTAACGAATGGATGCGCCTCAAGCGCGGCTCCGTCACCCGCCGCCACTTCCTCGGCGTCACCGGCCTCGGCCTTGCCGCCGCCGTGGTCGCCCGCCAGCCGGGCGTGTTCAACTCGACCGCCTATGCGGAAGATCTCGGCACGACCATGTCGCTCGCCACTTGGCCGAACTATCATGATCCGGCGACCTTCGAAGCCTTCACCGCCGCGACCGGCGTTGCCGTCGAAGTCAACGTCTTCGGCTCGAACGAGGAAATGCTGGCGAAGCTGCAGGCCGGCGGCACCGGTTGGGACCTGTTCGTTCCGACCAACTACACGATTTCCACCTATGTAAAGCTCGGCTTGATCGACCCGCTTGATATGTCGAAACTGCCGGCCTTCTCGCAGGCAACGCAGTCGCCGCGCTTCACCTCGGAAGGTGCCGTCGACGGCACGGCCTATGCCCTGCCGAAGAACTGGGGTACGACCGGCGTGGCCGTTAACACCTCCAAGATCAAGACGAAGATCGCCTCGTGGAAGGATTTCTTTGAGGTCGCCATGACCGAGGCGGATGGGCGCGCCATGGTGCACGACTACCAACTGACGACAATCGGCAGCGCGCTGGTCTCGCTCGGCTATTCCTTCAACTCGATCAAGCCGGAAGAGCTTGCCAACGCAGAGGAACTGCTGATCAAGGTCAAGCCGCATCTCTACGGCATCAACAGCGACTACCAGCCCGGCATGCGCGCCACGGACGCATGGATGACCATGTGCTGGACCAATGACGGCGCCCAACTCAACCGCGACATGCCGGAAATCGCCTATATCCTCGGCACCGACGGCGGTGAAATCTGGACCGATTTCTATGCCATCCCGAAGAGCGCCGCCAACAAGCCGGCCGGCTACGCTCTGCTCAACTACCTGATGAAGCCCGAAAACGCCGTCAAAGAACATATCGCCAACGGTGCCCCGACCACCGACAGCCGCGTTCTGGGGCTGCTTCCGGCTGACGTCACATCAAACAAGATCGTCTATCCGGACGAGGCATCACTGACCAAGCTCGAATTCGGCGCTGCGGTGACTCTGACCGATCCGGCCCGCGCGGAGCTGATGGCCCGGTTCAAGTCGGCTTGAGCCATGGGTTAATCTCCCCCTTGCGGGCAGATGTCACGAAGTGTCAGAGGTGGCAAAGCCTGCCCGAGTCATGAGGTGAGTTTACCCCCTCTCTCGGCGCTGCCGAGATCTCCCCCACAAGGGGGAGATCGAACTGCGCCAGGATCAGTCCCTTCGCACGAACCACCACAGGATCACCGCATGCCCATGACGACCGAGAGAAAGAGGCAACTGATAACGGCCGCACTTGTGGCGCCGGCCGGGTTGTGGCTGTTCGTCTTCCTCGTCCTGCCCTTCATCGCCATTGTGGTCTTTTCCTTCGGCGAGCGCGCACCCGAAGGCGGCTATCAGGCGGCGTTCACCTTCTCCCAGTTCGCCAACCTGCCGTCTCGTGCCGCCGCCTTCTGGAACACGCTGATGATTGCGCCCGCAGGCGCATTCCTCTGCCTGATCGTCGCCTACCCCGTGGCCTATTTCCTCGCGGTGAAATCCAATGCGAAATACCGGCTAATGCTCGTCTCGCTCGTCGTCGTGCCTTTCTGGACGAGCCTTCTCGTGCGCACTTATGCCTGGATGTACATCCTCGGCTCGCGCGGCATCCCGAATCTGCTTGGCATGATCGGCATCGAGGACGTAAGGCTGCTCAACACTCCGGGCGCAGTGCTGCTCGGCATCGTCTATGGCTACTTGCCGCTGATGATCATGCCGATCTACGTCAGCCTCGAAAAGCTCGACCGCCGCCTGCTCGAAGCCTCGGCGGATCTCGGTGCGAAACCCGTCTCGACTTTCTTTGGCATCACCCTGCCGCTGTCGCTTCCGGGCGTCATGACCGGCGTGGCGCTCGTCACCATCCTACTGCTCGGCGAATACCTGATCCCGCAGCTTCTCGGAGGCGGCAAGGTGTTCTTCATCGGCAATGCGCTGGTCGATCTCTTCTTGCAATCGCGCAACTGGCCCTTCGGCTCGGCAATCGCCGTGACTCTGGTGGTTGTCGTGGTGATCGTCCTTAGCGTCGCGATGCGGATCGCCTGGAAGATTTCCGGCTCCAGACAGGTGGACCTCGTCTGATGCGCGCGCTGGTCGCTTTCGTCTATCTGTTCCTCTACGCGCCGATCGCGCTGGTTGTGTTGTTTTCGTTCAACGCGGGACGCAGCGCCAGCGAGTTCACCGGCTTCTCCACGGCGTGGTATGGCAAGGCACTTGGAAACACGTTCCTCATCACCGCCCTGCAGAACAGCCTGATGATCGCGCTCACCAGCGCCGTGCTTGCTGCCGTCTTCGGCACAATGGCTGCGCTCGGCACGCAGCGCCTGAGCAGCCGCGGCCGCGCTATTTTCGATGGGCTCTTCGCCGCGGCGATCGTCGTGCCCGGCGTCGTCATCGGCATCGCCACGCTGGTGGCTCTGGTCGAGGTTTTCTCTTTCCTCAATCCGGCGCTCGCCTCAATCTGGCCGGGCGAAAAACCGCCGCAGCTCGGACTCGGCTACGGCTCGATCATCGCCGCCCACGGCCTGTTTTCGCTGGCACTGGTGACCATGATCGTCAAGGCGCGCATCGCCAGCCTCGGCCGCGATATCGTGGAAGCCTCGAGCGATCTCTACGCCACGCCGTTCACGACTTTCCACCAGATCGTTCTGCCGCAGATCCTGCCCTCAGTGCTCAGTGGTTTCCTGCTTGCCTTCACCTTCTCGTTTGACGATTTCATCGTCGCTTTCTTCGTCGCGGGCTCGAAGACGACCTTGCCGATCTACGTCTTCGCCTCGATCCGCCGCGGCGTGACTCCGGAAATCAACGCGATCGCGACGATGGTTCTGGTCGCCTCGCTGCTCCTGATCCTGATTGCCCGCGCACTGATGCGGGACAAGACAACAAAAGCGCATGCTGGGGGTAGATCATGATCCTGAAAGACCGGGTGGCCATCGTCACCGGCGCCGGCTCCGGCATCGGCCAGGCTGGGGCTGCGATCATGGCCCGCGAAGGCGCCCATGTGGCTGTCGCCGACCGGAGCGCCAAAGGCGCCGCTGAGACCGTTGCGATGATCTGCGATGCGGGCGGCAGTGCCGAGAGCCTCATCCTTGACGTCACCGACGACGTGTCGCTCGAAGCGGGCATTGCTTCCGTTCTCTCGCGCCGCGGCCGCATCGACATCCTGCACAATCACGCCGGTGCACAGGTGGCGGGTGATCTTGAACAGGTTGAGGTCGAAGGTTTCGACCGCTCCTGGAGCCTGAACGTGCGCGCCCATTTCATGGCTGCACGCTTCGTCATGACGGCGATGAAGCGCCAAGGCTCCGGCGTCATCCTCAACACCTCCTCCTCCTCCGGCGTGCTCTACGACCGCGAGATGATCGCCTACACCACCACCAAACACGCCGTCATCGCCATGACCAGGCAGATGGCCGGCGACTACGCAAAATTCGGCATCCGCGTCAACGCGCTCTGCCCCGGCTGGGTCGACACCCCCTTCAACACCCCCTTCATCGCCCAGATGGGCGGCCGCGAGGCCATCGAAGCCTATGTGCGGGAAAAGGTGCCGATGGGCCGATGGGCCAGCGTCCACGAGATCGCGGAGTCGATCCTGTTCCTGGTGTCGGACCGGTCATCATATATGACAGGGCAGATTCTGGTAGTGGATGGCGGAGAAGCGGTCGTCTGAGAACGGATCGGGCGGGCTCAGGCTGGCCAACATTGGGAACGGTTAGCGCATTCGGAAAGGCCGAAGTGGCAAAGAACGGATTTCCGAAGAAGGTCGCGGGCTACAGATCCCCAAAACCATTCGCAAGTCAGCCGTTATCCGCTCACTGCTCGGTGCCGATCTTGGCCGCGGCGAGCTCGCCAACTCGGTCGGCACGAGCGCTTTCATCTGCCGCAATCCACCCCGTAAGGGGAATCGAACTGGCGACCAAGCATGTGAAGTCGGCGATCGGCGCCACAAGGGAGAGGCTTCTATGAGTCGAACCTGGGCGTGCGCAATGATGGTTATTGTCATCAAGGGAAACACATACCCCGCATAAGATCTCGTCGCATCAACGATCAATCCATGAAAGGAAGACAAAAATGGCAAAAGCGCCGAAGGTTGGAGAACCAATTCCGTTGGACGTCATCGAGCCGACAAGCCCCGTAATCGACGAGACCGTTTTGGCAGTAGGCGGGCAAAGTGACACTGTCGACGACGTTCAAGACGTCGCAACCAGCATTGTCAGCGAAACCGCCGAAGCTATCGGCGATAGAGCCGAGATCGTTGAAGAGCAAACAGAGGGCTCCACGCGTACATCGGCTGAGCAAGGCGATCGGGCCGGTGATGTAAATCCACTTTCAGTGGTGGCCGTTTTGCCGCTGGTGGTCTGGGCAGCGATCGCCGCATCCTATTTGCGAACGATTACTTTCCTGGCCACTGACCACTGGATTGGCCGCCAGGCGTAGGCTTCAAGGCGCTGTCCACCGACGTGGAGGCGCAGCTTGTTGAGCAGATCAGCAAGATGAGCTGCGCCCCGTCACGCCGGATATTCCGCAGCATTTTTAGCAATTGCACGACACAAGGTCAGTTCGGCAGCGAGCCAAGCAAGGCGCCGATCGCCATGGCCAGCTGCAAAACACCAATTGCGAGAATAACGACCGCAAGGATTGTCTCTCGCATGCTTCTCGAAAATCGTTGCATGAGGCTTTCTATCACAACCCGGATATCAGGCCCATACTGATCATGCGTTAACCTGACATCACCCTCAACTGCGTAGCAAGAATCCCCAAGCCCGACGACAGGATCCTCGCTCGTGCCCGCGCATTATTTTCCGTATGCACCGAACCCAGAGTCGGCCAACAGGCCAGGGCTCCTCGCAGTGCGTGCACGCAGAATAGGATGGGCGCTAGTCCATCATTTAACCGCCCCCGCTGTTAGTCCCTTGACGATATAGCGTTCGAGGAAAATGCCGATCAGCACGAGTGGCATGATCGCCGCCGTTGCGATCGCGGCCATGGACCACCAGTTGATCCCCTGCGAGCCAGTCTGGCTGGCAACCATAACCGGCAGGGTCTTGGCATTGGAACTTGTCAGAAGGGCCGCGAAAAAATACTCGTTCCAGCACAGGATTACGGAGAGGATAAAGGCCGCGACCATGCCCGGAAGGGCGATAGGCAACACGATGCGCAGGAACGCACCCCAGATTGAGCAACCGTCAACCATGGCCGCCTGCTCCAGCTCCAGCGGGATTGTGTCGAACTGGTCGCGCATGATCCAGATCACGATCGGAAGCACCATCAGCGTGTAGACGAGCATGAGGCCAATCAGCGAATCCAGCAACATCAGGTGTTTGTAGAGAACCAGAAACGGCATGGCGAGCACAACCGGCGGCAGGATCAACTGCGAGAGGAAGAAGAAGGAAATGTCTTTGTTTCGCATCCAGAGAAATGTGTAGGTAAAGCGGCTTAGCCCATAGGCAGCAAGCGAGCCGAGGATCACGGCGATGAAGGATGCGCCGGCTGATGCGATCACGCTGTTCAGAAACCGTCGGATGAACTCGTCCCGCACGGTCGATGTCACAAAAAGCGTGTCGGGCGAAAGCCCCAGAGACCGCCACCCCTTCCAGTCGGGCGTGAAGTCAACGAAAGGAATGAGATGCCCCTGCGTCACGTTTACGGCAGTCTTGAACGAGGTCGTGATCGTCCAATAGATCGGAAACAGCGAGATGAATGACCACAATATCAGTCCCGCATAGATCAGTATCCTCTGGGTGACAAACCGTGTGCACCTCGAAGGATCGCGGATTGTTGCTGCAGGCATGCGTGTCATTTTTTCCTCCATTCCAGTCTCAGCTCGCCTTCGTCATCCAGCGGCTCACGAGCCTCAACAGCAGCGCGACAAAAATTATGATGATAACCAAATAGAATTCGGCAAGCATCGTGCCGTAACCCACGTTTGAGCGGTCGCGATATTCCCGGAAGATGAAACTGGAGACCGTGTCCGTGGCACCGCCCGGCCCACCCGCGGTGACATTGATCACGATGTCGGCAAGTTTCAGCTCGAAGATGATGCGCAAGACAACGGCCGTGATCGACACTGGCAGCATCATCGGAAAGGTAATTTCCCAGAAGGACTGCCAACCAGAAGCGCCGTCGACCTTGGCTGCCTCCCTGACCTCAGACGGCAGAGCCTGAAGACCGGCGAGAAGCAGGATCATTATGAATGGAATAGACACCCAGGCGTCCATCGCCATGATCGAAAACCGCGCGAGCCAGGGTGTTGAAAAGAAGGCTGGATTGTCCCAGCCGAGATGGCGCGCCAACGTAGCGGCCGGACCGAAGCGGTACTCCATCAGCGATTTTCCAATCATCCAGCTGACGGCCACAGGGCTCAACATCAGCGGCAGGAGGAAGGCCACACGGAAGAATTTTCGCGCCTTTATTTCGGCATTGAGCAGAAGCGCAAGCCCGAAAGCAATCGCGTACTGAACCAGCACCGTTAGAACATAATAGACCATGTTCAGCAGAGCGTTCCAGAAATATGCGTCCGTTAGCAAGGCACGAATGTTGTCGAGACCATTGAACTGCCGACCGCCTATGGAGCTCAGGTTCCAGTCGGTGAACGCAATGTAGAGACCAAAGACCGTTGGGAAAATGACCAGCGCGACGGTAAACAGCACCGCAGGCAGGACAAACAGCGCTCGCTCTCCGTCCTCGCCCCGGATTAACACCTGCCCCGCGCCAAGGGCCAAACTCCAGAAGACATAGGCAAACAGGAACGGTCGCCAGCTGGAAAAGCCAATGGCAAGCGCACCGGACGCATCCAGCGTCTGCAGGGCGAGCAGTGTCAGGAGGCCAAGCGAGGCGAATGCAATGATCGCCTTTCCGAGCTGTCGGCGCCCCGCCGACGGCACTCCTGCCTGCACTGGGCTCTCCGCGGAAGCGGTCATTGTTGTGGCCATAGGTGAGCATCTCCGGGCGGGGTGAAATCTTCGCATCTCGAAGCAGTTTCCGATGAGACCGGCGACGTCGTGGTGCGTCGCCGGTCCCGCGATCATGCAGGCACCTGTCTGCGCGCTTCAGACACCGAGCGACGCTCTATAAAGCGCGATCTGCTTTTCACGGCCGATTTGGTCGGTGATCTTCTCCCAGGCCGCAGCAATTGCGTCCGCCCCGGCCTGGGCCGTCATCTGACCAGCGAAGACCTTCGCCAGCTCATCCTCGGCGACACTGTAGTACTGGAAGATGCCGGGAATGCGGGGCTCGATCGCGGCATTGGGGTGGTTATAGGAGTTCGACTGTGACGCGAGATAGCTCGAAATGAACGCCTCGTCATAGCCGGCCGATACCCATTCCTTAATATCGAACTGACTCTTTCGATAGCACTGGAAGCCGGACGGATAGGCGGCTGACCACAGCGCGATATCCTTGCCTCCGAGATGGGCAGCAGCACTCCAGGCTGCCTTCTTTTTCTTCTCATCGCTGTCGACGCGGGCCATGACGTAAACACCCCAGCCGAGATAGGCCATGTTCGGAGCATGGTTCGGCCCGCTCGCGAGCTTGTCCCACTGGCCCGTCCTGGCATTGTAGACGTCATCCGAACCGGGAAGTATGTCGAAGCCAACCGTGTCGCCGATGACGGAACTGTCGCTGGTGCGGGCGCTGGAACCGACGTCGCCCCACCAGGACACCATGGAGCCCGTACCAGCCAGGAACTGCTGGAAGGCGGTCGTGCCGGGATCGGCGTTGAGCTGGTCGCCGGCTTCCGAGGGCAGCGCGTCGATGACATCCTGAATGGCGCGAACCCAGGCCGGGTTGTTGATGCGCGGCTTCATCGTATCGACGTCGAACAGCCAGGCCTTGTCTTCGGGGTGCTTGGCGTAGGCCGCGGCGCGGCTGCCGAGGAAGTAGAAGCCAAAGCCGCCCCACGCCTTCGGTGCGTCGAGATAACCGACGGCTTCCATGCCGCCGATCTGCTTGCCCTTCAAGAACTTCGTGACTTCCTGGACCTTCTGCCAGGTCTTGGGGACGCCCCACTCACCTTCGTGACCCTCGTCCTTCCACGCCTTTGCCAGGGCTTCGTCGGTGAAATAGTCGGTGCGATAGTTGAAGTTGTGGCAATCGCCATCAACCGAGATACGGTAGGTCTTTCCTTCCCAGGTCCCGACCGGCGCCTTGAGATAATCGACATAGTCATCCATGTCGATCTGCGCCTTGACCCAGTCGGGCATTTCGGACGCCAGACCCTTGCCGCAGACATCGCCCTCAAAGGGGGCGCCCATTTCGAGAATGTCGAAGTCTACGGTTCCAGTGGCGATCGCCTGCTGCAGGCGCGGATTGTAGTCGGCCTGCGCCAGATCGATCCACGAAATCTTCGCTCCGGTGTACTCTTCCCACGATTTCAGGAAGCCACGGAACAGAAGGTTGTGGAGGTTCTGGTTGTTGAGACCCATGAAGGAGAGCTCGACACCTGCGAATTCGCCTGCGGCGACGGTCGCCTTGGTCGGACCAAGACACAGTTCACCGACCTTCTGCCAGTCGGCATCCGTAGGCGAACCCTTACCGACACCCGGGATTTGCAGCAGCTGCGTGCGCAGCGATGCCTCTTGTGCGCTGGCCGTTCCACCTGACCCAAACACCTGAGCGGTCGCCGCGAGCGCACCGAGGCTTGCCCCGGTCCTCAGGAC